>CAZBTL010000016.1:18275-29505 GCA_964494755.1 uncultured bacterium
CATTACCAGACCCATTGCTGGCAGAAGTCCAGGATTTCGCCGAATTTCTCCAGCAGAAGCAACAGCACTCTTAAGGGAAACCCTGGCAATGCCGATCGCCTCAGGTTGACCGAACCAGAAGGCTAGCTGGTTTGCCCAGATCTCCCTGTAGCACAATGTTCCGCTGGTTGGCGTTGAGGTGGCGCAGGATGCGGTAAATGGTTTCCTGTTGCTCGGCAGCCCCAACCTTTTCCGCCAGGGTGGCAATGCTGATGGGAGTTGTTTCCTGCTTTAACACCTGAACCAACTGGCGTTGCAGATCCAGAATGGCGGCGGCGGCTTTCTTTCCAGCTTCCACCCCTGGTTGATGGTAGGCATTGACGTTGATCAGGAATCCGTAAAGTCCAACCGTGCGTTCATACAGGGCAATTAAGGCTCCGACGATGCGAGCATTGACTTCGGGCACCGTGACGGTGATGGAGTCGCGGTGATTCTCATAAATTGCCTGGCGGGTGCCCTGTAACAAGCCCGACAGATAGTCGCCTGAGGTAATCCCTGGTTCCACTTCGACCGAAACCCCCTGGCGATCGCGCAGCACCTCGATAAAGGTCATGAAAAAATTAGCCACTCCCTCACGTAACTGCTGCACATAGGCATGTTGATCGGTGGAGCCTTTGTTACCGTAGACGGCAATGCCCTGGTGAACGATCTGGCCATTCAGGTCTTTTTCCTTGCCGAGGGATTCCATGACCAGTTGTTGCAAATAGCGGCTGAACAGCAGCAGACTGTCTTTGTAAGGCAAAACCACCATGTCCTTTTCACCTTTGCCATTGCCAGCAAAATACCAGGACAGGGCTAATAAAGCGGCAGGGTTTTGCTTCAGATGAGGAACACGGGTAGCCTGATCCATTTCCTTGGCCCCAGCTAGCAGGCCGCGTATATCAATTCCCTGCAAGGCGGCATTGAGCAGTCCCACGGCAGACAATTCCGAGGTGCGGCCTCCCACCCAGTCGAACATGGGGAAACGGGCCAACCAGCCTTCTGATCTGGCGAGTTGGTCCATCTGACTACCAGCCATCGTGATGGCAACGGCCTGACGGCTAAAGTCCAACCCCCGATCTGCAAACACTTTCTTGGCCTCAATCATGCCGTTGCGGGTTTCTGGGGTGCCGCCGGATTTGGAGATCACAATCACCAGGGTGCTGGTAAGTCGATCTTTCAGTTGGGCCAATACCGAATCCATGCCAGCCGGATCGGTATTGTCAAAGAAATGGATTTGCAGGGGGGGATGGTCCGGCGCCAGCGCTTCGGCGACAAACTGCGGTCCCAGTGCCGACCCGCCAATGCCAATGGACAGGATGTCGGTGAATTTGACGGCCTGGGGGGGACGGATCTCGCCGGAATGAATCTTGGCGACGAAGGTTTCAATCTGTTCCAGGGATTGCCGGATTTCTTGCTTGATCTCAGGTGTGGGAGCCAGTTCTGGGTCGCGTAACCAGTAGTGACCGACCATGCGGTTTTCATCTGGATTGGCGATCGCCCCTGCTTCCAGCGCAGCCATTGACTGAAAGGCTTGCTCAAACTTGGGTTGCATCATCTGGACGAACGCATCATCAAACCGCATGCGGCTGATATCAACAAAGAGTTCCAACCCTTGGTGGTAGTACAACCAATCCTGATACCGTTGCCAGAGTGCCGCAGAATCCATAGCCGCGTATTAGCCCCTTATGTTTGCCATGATTAGTGTATCGGGAGTCTGGCCCCTGAACCAGGAACTTCGTCAAGAAATCACTTGGCCGAGCCTGGGTGGCCGTTCTGATTGGCCTTCGCCACTTTTCACTCAGAAGCCGACCGCCGAATGATTGGCCCGTGCGTGGGGATAGTCTTGTCCAGAAATGTCCTTAGACATCTGGTTTTGGAATGACACGGATGAATTTGATAATTTTTCCGGTAATTTCCAAGCCAATCAGATACCGATCCAAACTGAAGCGATAGTAAATCTGGCTGGACCCCAACTGCCGAAATTCCGGTAGATCCTGTAGGTGGGTCAGGTTAACAAAATCATCCAGAACAAATTGTTGAACCTGTCGTCTGGAGGGGGCATCCAAATGTTCCAGATCAAGCAGAAAGGATCGTTCGTAGCGAATTTCGATATCCAGGGAAGAACGAAGCTTGCCGGTTGGAGGGCTATTCATAGGTGCGGCAGTGAGCTAGTGAGTGAGCAGGAATCGCAGTGCTTCATCACGGGTGAAGGAATCCCCTGGTTTGAGGGTGCGCTTGGCCGATTGGATGGCCCGCAGCATGTAAAGGTCACAATAAAGCTGGGCCAGGGTGTTCCAGGTAATATCCAGTTCTTCATCGGATAACTGATCAATCAGAAAATGCAACCGACTTCTGAACCCATCCATAGGTAAATGCGAAGTAAGGGTGACCCGGTCAGAATGCCCCCATCTTGCCACGACATCACAGCAATGAACCATTTCGTAACGCATCTATCGCTAAGGGAGAAGGATGCCTGCTAGGATTACGATCGCGTTTGCCGCAATTTTTCCGGTTGGCATTACCCCATGATTGGTTATCTCGTTTCCCTGGTTATCTTTACGGCGATCTATGCCCTGTTCAGTCTGGGGCTTAACTTGCAATGGGGGTTCACTGGCCTGATCAACTTTGGCTATGTCGCCTTTATGACGATTGGCGCCTATGTCACGGTTCTGCTCAGTCTGGCCCAGGTGCCCCTGATCATTGCTGCGCCAATCGGTGGGGCGTTTGCTGCCATTCTGGGCCTGTTGATCGGCTTTTCTACCCTGCGGCTGCGGGAAGACTATCTGGCGATCGTCACCATTGGTGTGTCCGAGGTCATCCGGTTGATTGCCCTGAACGAAGAATGGCTCACCCGTGGCTCCTTCGGCATCCAAAACTATCCCTTGCCACTGGAGAACTTTCGCCCCACCCCGTTCAGCAAGCTGGTCATGATTGCCATTCTGACGGCCATCGTTGTCATGGCGACCTGGCAAATCTGGCGCTGGTTGCGGCAACAGTTGAAAGGCAAGTCCCTATCGCTGCTGTGGCGGAATACCCTGGTGCTAGCCGCTTATGTGGTTGCTTTACTGTTACTGGTGGCGGGCGTTGCTGCCGTGGGCCAGCGCTTGAAAGGGGTGTTGCCGTCCGGATTGCTGGCCGCTTTGGTGCTGGCTGCTCTGGCGGGTGTGGTTTGGCTGTTTGTCCAGATTGGCCGCCGGTTCATCAGCAAACTGTCGGACTGGTCGGGTGGGGTGATGCTGCTCTCAACCTTATTTTTTGCAGTCTGTGGCCTCTGGCTTTATGGCGTGGGTGTGCTTTCGCTGGTGAATTTTAGCCAGAATCCCTCTCGCAATGGCCTGATGTTCGTTTCGGTGGTTGTTCTAGCGTTGACCTATTGGGCTCTGGAACGACTGGTGCGATCGCCCTGGGGGCGGGTTCTGAAAGCCATCCGGGAAGATGAAGAGGTGGCCAAGGCGCTGGGTAAAAATGTCTTCTGGTACAAGTTGCAGTCCCTGATGATTGGCGGGTTCATTGGCGGCATTGCTGGAGCCCTGTTTGCCTGGCAACTGACGACGGTGTATCCAGAGAACTTTGCCCCGCTGATCACCTTTAACGCCTGGACCATTGTGGTGCTGGGGGGCGCTGGCAATAACGCCGGTACCCTGCTGGGCGCGGCCATTTTCTGGGCTTATACCACTGCGACCCGCTTTCTCGATAGCATCATTCCCCTGGACGATGCCCGCCTGGGCGCTTTGCGAATCATGCTGATTGGCTTGCTGTTGATGGTTCTGATGATGTGGCGGCCGCAGGGCCTGTTAGGCAAAAAGGAGGAACTGACCCTTGGCCAATGATCCCTCGTTGATTCCCGCTGAGGCGCCCTTGGATGGCGGCTCGACGCCGCTGTTGTCGGCCACGGGCTTGGTGAAAAACTTTGGTGGGGTGCGGGCTGTGGATGAAGCAGAAATTGTCGTTGCCCAAGGCAGTATTACTGGCCTGATTGGCCCCAATGGCGCTGGCAAGACCACCCTGTTTAACCTGTTGTCCAATTTCATTCATCCCGATCAGGGGCGGGTGCAATTACGAGGCGAGCCGATTGAGCACCTGCAACCCCATGAAATTGCCCAACGGGGAATGGTACGGACATTTCAGGTGGCCCGGGTGCTGTCGCGCCTGTCGGTGCTGGAAAACATGTTGCTGGCGGCCCAGAAGCAGACGGGTGAAAATTTCTGGAACACGTGGTTTCAGGGTCGGCGGATTGCTCGGGAGGAACGGCAGTTGCGGGAAAAGGCCCTGATGATTCTGGAGTCGGTGGGACTGGCCCATATGGCTCAGGAATATGCCGGGGCTCTGTCCGGTGGGCAACGCAAGCTATTGGAAATGGGACGGGCCTTGATGACCGATCCCCATCTGATTCTGTTGGATGAACCGGCGGCTGGGGTGAATCCGACGCTGATCAATCAGATTTGCGATCGCATCCTGGACTGGAACCGCAATGGCATGACCTTCCTGATCATTGAGCACAACATGGATGTGATCATGTCCCTCTGCGATCGGGTTTGGGTGTTGGCGGAGGGCCGCAATCTGGCGGTGGGCAGTCCCAGTCAGATTCAGACCGATTCCCGAGTGCTGGAAGCCTATCTGGGGCAGTAGTTGCTATCTGGATCTCCAGAACGGTTTAGGATGGGGAGGAAACGGGTGTCCTGTTTGGGAACAATCAGGGATCAAGCCCCAGCGCCGCTGTCTGGGAACCATCCGGTTCGGTGTACCCTTGCCCCTCCCAAGTCTTATGGTGAACAGTCTTGAATCGATTCTGGAAACATCACTCACCGGCCAGGACCTTACTCCAGAAGACGGCCTGGTGTTGTTGCAGCAAACCGATGCCGCTGCGATCGCCCAGATTCGTCGGGCGGCGGATCAACTGCGGCGACAGTTGGTGGGGGACACGGTTACCTATGTGGTCAACCGCAATATCAATTTCACCAATATCTGTGAGCAACACTGTAGTTTCTGTGCGTTCCGCCGCGATGCTGGAGCGGAGGGGGCCTACTGGTTAGCGATCGACCAGATCCTGGAAAAGGCCCAGGATGCGGTGCGGCGGGGAGCTACGGAAATTTGTATGCAGGGTGGGCTGAATCCGGAGGCGAAATGGCAAGGAACTGCGTTGCCCTACTATCTGCGGTTGGTGCAGCAGATTAAGGAGCAATTTCCGATGCTGCATCTGCACGCCTTTTCCCCCCAGGAAATTCAGTTCATTGCCCGTCAGGATGGGCTGACCTATGCCGAGGTGATTGGGGCTCTGCGGGATGCTGGCGTTGGGTCGCTGCCTGGTACAGCGGCGGAAGTGTTGGATGATCAGGTGCGCCAGATCCTGTGCCCGGAAAAGATTGATACGGCTACCTGGCTGGAGATTGTGGAAACGGCCCATCGCCTGGGGTTGAATACTACCAGTACGCTGTTGTCTGGTCATATTGAAACCCCGGCGCAGCAGATCCGCCATCTGGACCAGTTGCGATCGCTGCAACAACGGGCGATCGCGCAAGGCTATCCGGCTCGGATTACGGAGTTTATTCTGCTGCCGTTTGTTGGTCAGGATGCCCCCAAGCCTCTGCGTCACCGGGTCGGACGGGATCAACCGCTGCTGGCGGATGCGTTGCATTTGACGGCGGTGGCTCGTCTCTATCTCGGTGGCTGGATTGCCAATCACCAACCCAGTTGGGTCAAGCTGGGGCTTGCCGGAGCGACGGAGGCTTTGACCTGGGGCTGTAATGATATTGGCGGCACTCTGATGGAGGAACATATCTCTACGATGGCGGGGGCGCAGGGTGGCACTTGTATGGAGGTGGAAACGTTGCAGCGGGCGATCGCCTCTTTGGGACGGCCCTATCAGCAACGCGATACGCTGTATCAGAAGCTGTCGGTTTGTCAGGAGCCAGTTTTGTGTGGGGAGAAAGGATAGATTGTTGGTCGATGGAAAGTCCATCAGCCTGTGATCGTGATTCAGATCTGCTAACAGTTGCTCTCTTGTATAACGGTTGCCGTGCCTATCAATCGCCTGATAGACCTTGAGCGGGGGACTTCCCCCTGCCCAAGCATTTCCCTTGGCACAGCGTCATGGAAAATACTTTTTCCCCCGCCGTGTGGGGGCCTAACTCCCCCACGCCCCCGAATAAGAGTTCTAGGAATGGTTGTCACCATTGACTGGAGGACCTTAGGAACTGGAGCGGCTTCTGCGTTTCCTCAAGGCGAAGCGAACTGTCCTGCTGACAGTTAAGACTTTCTGGAGGGGGTGCGGGGGACGCAGTCGTCCCCTGCGTTCGGGGGGATTGGGGGGGTGCCCCCCAAGGGTCGGATTCCCCCAAACTGATTTTTAAGCAAGAGCCCTTTCAATGCGGCGAGGGTATCCGGTCCAAGAATAGTCCTATCTCCCTATCACTCTTCTGCTCCTTGAGGCACTGCTGATTTCAGGGATGACTAAGAAGGATGCAGGATGAATTGAAACTTCTCATCCTGCTTTTCAGCAACACCTCTCCTGCTTGACGTGTTCCTTTCCCGTCAGGTTTGCTAAAGTGGCAAGGGCACGACCTGTCCTGATTGAGTAAAATTACTTCCCTATGATGAAGTCGAAGAAGTCCTCCCTAGTCTTAACGTTGGGTACTGCTGCTGCATTGGCGGTGGGTGGTGGTACGGCTTACTGGTTTTTCAGCCAACGGGGGGCAGGACCGGCGGATTTGCTGATGGGGTCGGAAGTGGTTCCCCAGGATGCTCTGATGGCGGTTTCGGTGACGACGGATGCCGGTCAGTGGCAGCAGATGCGGGAGTTTGGTACCAAGCAAAGTCAGACGGCGCTGGATCAAAATCTGGCCCAGTTGCGCGATCGCTTTTTGACGGCCAATGGCTTTAACTACGACAAGGATATTCGGCCTTGGGTTGGCAAGGAAGTCACTCTGGCCTTTTTGCCGACCCAAATTCCCCCGGTGACGAACCCGCCGACTAATCCACCGCCAGCACTGCAGCAACAGGCGACGATCGCAGTGTTACCCATCCAGGATCCGCTAAAGGCCAAGCAGGTGCTGGAGCAGCCTCGGACCGGAGGGGGCGGTGCGTTGACCGAGCGGACCTATAAGGGGGTGCAAATTCGGGAATCGAAGGGGCCAACGCTGCAACCGTTCTCCGCTGCGGTACTGGATGGCAAGTTTTTGCTGATTACGACTGATCCCAAAGCAACGGAACGGGCGATCGATACCTACCAGGGGGCTCCTTCCCTCTCAAGTACACCGGGCTATCGCCAGTCCCTCAGCAAAATTGCCACGGAACAACCCTTCGGCAAACTGTATGTCAACTTACCAGCCGCTGCTGCGATTACGGCGACTAACTCGGGACGGAATCTGTCTGCCGAAAATTTAGCTCAGGTTCAGCAAAATCAGGGGTTGGCTGCAACCATGAAACTGGAGCCGGAGGGGATCCGGTTTCAGAGTGTGTCCTGGCTCAAGCCTGACAGTCAGAAGCGCTATGAGGTGCAGAACTCTGCCCGTTCCATGCCGGAGCGGCTGCCCGCGGATACGCTGATCATGGCATCGGGGGGTAATTTGCAGAAGTTCTGGCAGGACTATTCGCAAGGCGCATCTGCCAATCCCATTTCTCCGATTAATCCGGAGGCGTTGCGCAGTGGGTTGCAGTCAACGGTGGGTCTGGATTTAGACAAAGACCTGTTGGCCTGGATGGATGGTGAGTTTTCCCTGGCGTTGGTGGCGGCGCCAGCGGGTGAGCCTGCTAATCTGCCGTTTAGTCTGGTGTTCATGGTTAAGGCCAGCGATCGCCGGGCGGCAGAAAAGTCTCTGACCCAACTGAACCAGGCGATGACAGAACGCTACAAGTTTAAGGTGGAAGAATCCAAGGTGGGCAACCAGACGGTGACCAACTGGGTGTTGCCAGCAGGGGGACCTGCGATTACCTATGGCTGGTTGAGCGGCGATGTGGTTTTTCTGACCCTGGGGGCTCCCATTGCGGCTTCCCTGGTGCCCCAACCCGCTAACTCGCTGGCTAATAGTCCGGTGTTCCAGAAAACTGTTCCGACGAAACCCAATCCCAATAATGGTCACTTCTTTGTCAATGTGGAACGGGCCATCAATGCCAAGAGTTTGCCCCTGTTTCCCCTGCCGCCAGCCAACCGGGATCTGATTGCTGCGGTGCAGTCGATTGGGGTAACAGCCGCTATCAGCGATGACCGCACCGCCCGCTATGACGTCTTTGCAGCTATACAAAAGGCTGGCAAGCCCAATCCCCTGCCCAGCCCACAGGTGCCTGCCGCGTCCCCGCCGCCTGCTGAGCCGGTGCCTGTCTCGCCCTCGCCCTCGCCTTCCCCCTGAGATAGGACGGGTATCAACATCGGGACACACGGATCTGCAAGGAATTCAGGAGTTGAGGAGTTGAGAAGTCAGAAGTTGGGCAAGTGCCTGAATTCTGCATTCTGGATGCCGCCTCCTGGCTCAACTAAAGGTTTCGCTTTACATCGGCAGCCAGCGGGACCGTCAAGCCGAATCACAATCGCGTAGGATAGAAAGAGTCTGTCATTGAACCGATTGATCCGTCTGGGGAGAAGAATTCATGAATCTGGTTACGCTTCAGACTGTGCTGGATAACACCTCTTTTGCTGTTCTGTTGCTTACCATGCTGCTCTACTGGTTGGGCGCAGCCTTTCCCCGGATTCCCTATTTAGCCTCAATGGCTACAGCGGGCATGGCGATCGCCAATCTCTGTATTGCCACCCTGCTGGGCGCTCGCTGGCTAGAAGCGGGATATTTTCCCCTCAGTAATCTGTACGAATCGCTGTTTTTTCTGACCTGGGGCCTCACCACCATGCACCTGTTGGCGGAACGGATGAGCGGCAGCCGTCTGGTCGGTGTAGTCACAGCCCCGGTCGCGATGGCGATTACTGCCTTTGCCGCCCTATCCCTGCCGCCCTCCATGCAGGCCTCAGCGCCGCTGGTACCGGCGCTCAAGTCCAACTGGCTGATGATGCATGTCAGTGTCATGATGCTGAGCTATGCCACCCTGATGGTCGGCGCCCTGCTGGCGATCGCCTTTCTGGTGGTCACCCGCGGTCAGTCGGTGGAATTGCGCGGCAGCTCAGTCGGGACTGGTAGTTTCCGGGATAAGACGGCTCATTTGCGTCGAGCCAGTGATACGGATCCTGCTCCCGCGATGCTGGAAGGCACTTCGGTGCTGTCCGATGCGGCGACACCGGCGATCGCCCTACTGGAACGAGCTCCGGCGGCCACTGCGGCGCCCCTGTCGCCCCAGCGATTGAGTCTGGCCGACACCCTGGACAATATCAGCTACCGCATGATCGGTTTGGGTTTTCCCCTGCTGACGATTGGCATCATTGCTGGGGCGGTCTGGGCTAATGAAGCCTGGGGCTCTTACTGGAGCTGGGACCCCAAGGAAACCTGGGCTTTGATTACCTGGCTGGTCTTTGCTGCCTATTTGCATGCCCGTATCACCCGTGGTTGGCAGGGGCGGCGTCCGGCCATTCTGGCCGCCACTGGCTTTCTGGTGGTCTGGGTCTGCTATCTGGGGGTAAATCTGCTGGGCAAGGGCCTGCACAGCTATGGCTGGTTCTTCTAAGGAGTGGATCAAGTGATGGAAGGCCAGTTTGAACCACTGGATGCGGACGAAGTCCTGTTTGTCAACCTGGGTCGGGTTTTGATGCCCAATGCCACCTTTAAGGTGGGCGAGTTTCTGGATGCGCTGGCCCAGGCGGTCAGCGAACGGGAAGCCGAATGGGCCGATGAGAATGAGGGCTGGTTTGGTGACGGCCTGGAGTGCGAAGTGCTGCGCTTCGGCAATCAGGGCTGGCAGCGGGGCAAGGTGCGCCTGCGGTTAGAGTTTATGCCAGAGACGCCACCGCCGCCCAAGTTGCTGGAAACCCGTCGCGCTGGGGATGCGCGCCGCGCTGAAAGATTAGATTCCCGCATGGAGGATCTCTACCGTCCCAGTCGGTCTCGTCCAGAGGACTACGAAGAGGAGGATCTGGACGACACCTATTCATGAGCGATCGCGCTCCCTGGGGGGTATTACAGGCCCGACTGCACCATACCCTGCGGCAACGCCACCTGGTTGAGCCGGGGCAGCGTTTGTTGGTGGCGGTCTCCGGCGGCCAGGATTCTCTCTGTTTGATGCAATTGCTGCTGGATTTGCAGTCTCGCTGGGACTGGCAGTTGGCGATCGGCCACTGTGATCATGGTTGGCGACCAGATTCGACTGCCAATGCCGACTATGTGGAGTCCCTGGCTCAGGGTTGGCGGGTTCCCTATTTTCGTCAAACCTTTTGCCGCCAGACAGACCCGGATATTCACAGTGAAGCAGCGGCCCGCCAATGGCGCTATCACAGTCTGGCCGCGATCGCAGAGCAGCAGCACTATGCAGTGGTTTTGACCGCCCACACCGCCAGCGATCGGGCCGAAACCCTGCTCTACAACTTACTGCGGGGCAGTGGGGCCGATGGCTTACAGGCCCTCACCTGGCAGCGCCGCCTGACGGACACCGTCTCGTTAGTCCGGCCATTGTTGAATTTCAGCCGCAGCGAAACCGGCCAATTCTGTCAGGACCGATCGCTCCCAATCTGGCCGGATGCCACCAATCAGGACCTGCGGCATCCCCGCAATCGTCTGCGTCAGGAGGTCATTCCTTACCTGAAGGAACACTTCAACCCCAGGGTCGAACACCATCTAGCCCAGACGGCGGAATTGTTGCAGGCGGAAGTGGCCTATTTGGAATCCCTGGCGTCGGATCTGCTGACCCATGCCATCGTCACTCATCCCGATCCGGCGGGCAACCAGGCTGGAGCAACCCTTCCTGGCAATGGCTCAGCCAATCAACGGGTGGGGCTGCGGCGTCCGATTCTGCGGCAGGCTCCCCTGGCTCTACAACGGCGGGTAATCCGACAGTTCCTCCAACAGCAGCTTCCCTCGATGCCCGGTTTCGAGGATGTGGAAAAGCTGGTGGCTCTGATCGCCGCCCCCAACCGATCGCAAACCGATCCCCTCCCCGGTGGCGCGATCGCCTGGGTCCAGGACGACCAGATCTGGCTGTCGGCCCGCCCCACCAACCGGCAATAGGTAAGTCGGCACCTCCAGTACGGAATCAAACCTGAGTCGCCATCACTCCAGAGCCAATCAATTTTACTTTGATCGGGTTCAGAGTTACTTTGATCGGGTTCAGAGTTACTTTG
>CAZBTL010000016.1:29605-30967 GCA_964494755.1 uncultured bacterium
TTACTTTGATCGGGTTCAGAGTTACTTTGATCGGGTTCAGAGTTACTTTGGTTACAATCAACCCTGCTTTTGTTACAGTCAAAGCTACTCTCGTTACAACAAAACTTGCTTTCGTTACAACAAAAGCTGCTTTGGTTACAATCAAACCTGCTTTGATTGCAATAAAACCTATTTTTGTTACAACAAAAGCTACTTTGATCGCAATCGTTGTAACGTTTGTTGAAATCAACGCTACCTTTATTCAAACAACAACTGCTTTTGTTACAACCGGGGCTGCTTTTGTTAAGATCAGAGCTGTCTTTGTTAAGACCGGAGCTTTTCTTGTTAAGAGCAGCCCTGCTTTTGTTACAACTGAGGCTGTTTTTGTTAAGACCCAAGCCGTTTCTGTTAAGACCAGAGTTGGTTGTATTGCAGCCAACCTACTGCCGGTTGCAAGGCAACAATGCCCAGCCTGTCCGACCTCACTCCTGAACATCCTCACGCATCTCCCCTCCCACAAACCGCGTCATTTCCTGTATCCCCATCGGGTCTTTGCACTAGTTCTTTAGGGTTGTCTATTTGTCCGAAAGCACCGAAGAAATGCTCGGTTGAGGCAGTGGTTTGGGTCTTGTTTGTGGTGGCGAAAGCGCCCAGAATGTTGTCGGTGAGGGCAGTTACGAGGGGCGATCGTTAGTTCCGAAAACACTCAGGAGGCTGTGGGTGAGACGTAGTTTGGGTGCGATCGGTCCGTCCCTCAGCCAACACATCAGTGCGGCGGATTGACGGGAGAACGTTGAGGTGTTGGGTGCGATCGGCAACCGCTGACCAGGAACGTTATGCCGCAAGTTCTTGGTGGGGGTGTAACCAGAAGTTAACTTATCGGTGTCCAAGTTGAGGTTAATACGTGAACTTACAAAAACTGAGATGGACGAAGAATGTAAAGCCAGTGAATCAGGAACCTTGGGCTTATGCAACTTTTAAAGTCGGAAACCTCTTTAAGTTGGCTTGGAAGGACGATGAAGGTAATGCTAGCAAGCCACAGCGAGAGGATCTAATTTTGCTCAGACAAGGTGGCTACGTCACCCATCTTGTGGAAGTACTTGATTACAAGCCAGAGCGCGAAAAGTGGCAAGGTGATTTCAATATCTACCGAATCGTTGAAGTGTTTTGGGTCATTGATTGGAACAATCCCCCCGATTCTGCAAGAGCGGATGAAGTATTTGCTTATCCAGTCAGGCTGCAAGGGGGCGATGTGATGTTTTTAGAAACTATGCCCACTTTTCAGCAACATTGGCAGAATCAGGGCGGGCTGTCTGCTTTTCAAGAGCATGTGCGGGCTATGCTCAATCTGCCTGAGAGCAACGATAATGGATAAGATGAGTA
>CAZBTL010000017.1:0-30386 GCA_964494755.1 uncultured bacterium
AGCGCTGAAGCGCTGACTACAAACCCTAATTTCTAGAGTTGACGCTGCACTAGTTAGTTTAGTTGAGTTCCAGTCTTGCTGGAACCCAACTCACTTTCATGGGGGCAGAGGGACTTGAACCCTCACGACCTTGCGGTCAACGGATTTTCATTCTCCCGCAGCTTTCGCTGCCATCTTCCGCTCCGAGTTGAGAAGACTTGAGAATTGGACTCTCCCTTTACCCGTGCTTTCACTGGAAGTGAAGCCTGAGGGTAGCTCCCGTCGAGTCTCTGCACCTTCCGACAAACACAGCAGGTTGCTGGTGTCAGCTTGGCTCAGGATTGCCCTATTCATCAGGTAAGCCCTATGCCGGAACAGGAAATTTGCCTGTTGAGGCCAAGTGCCTTCCACCTTGAGAACTTAGGTTTCCCTGAATTTGAGAGCAGTCACTTGCTGGATTTCTCCAACAAGGCTCAGTTTTCTAAGTCCGTAGCGTCTGCCATTCCGCCATGCCCCCAGGACATAGAAACAACCGAAACCAGCCAAGACCTGAAACTGGCTGCGCCGCCCCACATTGGGAGCGATCGCCACTCAGGTGCAGGAGAGATTCGGCGGCATCCACTTGTTTATTCCAGCATTACACACTGCGATTTGCAAGTCCCCCGCGGCCAACCATCCGCCGGACATAGAAAGTTTTCCCAGGTCAGACCTACGACAATCAATGACAGAACCATTCCCTGATACGGGTAAAATTTTATAAACAACAACGCGCTCGGCTCAGCTCGATTTTATCTATGGAAATTGCACTTCTCTATCTGGTTCTGGCAGGCGCCTTCCTGGTGGTCATTCCCGCTGGTATTTATTGGTACCTGAATACTCGCTGGTACGTTGCCACCTCCCTGGAAAGAGGGTTTATGTACTTTCTGGTTTTCCTCTTTTTCCCTGGGCTGCTCTTGTTAGCCCCCTTTCTCAACTTTCGACCCAAGCGTCGCATCATTCCTGGCTAACGCCCAACCAACAACTCAGACAAGCTCACAATGAAAGCCCTCTGCATCGGTGGAATCACAGTTACCGATGGCAACTATGCGACGAATTGACATTATTTGGATTGGTCTGGCAATTTTTCTCGGCGGCGGCATGGTGTATATTCTGCTACAGCTGTTTGGCTTAGATACACTTTCCGCCGGAATTTGGACCCAGGCCGGGTTAATTGTCGGGTTGGTCGGTTGGGTAGCCAGCTACGCCTATCGGGCTGTCACCCAAACCATGACCTATAACCAACAACGGCAAGAGTATGAGGATGCGGTCTTGCAGAAGCGGCTAGAGTCTCTCTCTCCAGAGGAATTAGCCCAACTTCAAGCAGAGCTAGATCCCGATTTGCCTGACCCCGGTACGGATAATCGTTAGGGGCTGGCCACAAATAAAGTCCCGTTGTCATTTCTGCCCAGGCGGGAATCGATGACGGGCTATTTTGATCGGTATCTGACTTCAAAGCCGATCCCTTAACTGGCCTCGTTTCGCACAGCGGCAATTGATCAAGGGTTGCCCCTATGCTGGGATAAGCTGCACCCCGTGTATCGGCTGGCGGTCGGCTAGCAATCGGTAAGGGGCGCCAATTGCTACTAGCCGATTGTCCCCTCTTGCCTGTACGCTATTGCTCTGTCCCTTATTCCAGTTCGGTGATGACCTCTATTTCGCAATGCTTTGAGTCCTTGCGGGAGCGGGCTCAGTGCGCCCTGATTCCTTTTATCACAGCAGGCGATCCCGATTTGGAAACAACAGCCGAAGCCCTGAAAGTGCTGGACCGGAGTGGGGCGGATTTGATTGAGCTCGGTGTTCCCTATTCCGATCCACTGGCCGATGGACCCATCATCCAGGCGGCAGCAACCCGGGCCTTGCAACGAGGCACTCGCCTGGAGCAGGTGTTGGAGGTTGTTCAGCGGGTCAGTCCATCCCTGCGATCGCCCATTATTCTGTTTACTTATTACAACCCAATCCTGCACCGGGGAATTGATACTTTCCTGCGGGAAATTGCCGCGGCTGGGGTGCGTGGTCTGGTGGTGCCCGATTTACCTCTGGAGGAAGCCGAAACCCTACTGAAGCCAGCAGCAGACCATGGCATTGAGGTGATTCTGCTGGTGGCCCCAACCAGTCCCCCAGAGCGAATTGCCGCGATCGCCCAGAAGTCCCAAGGCTTCATTTACCTAGTCAGTCTAACAGGGGTGACTGGGGTGCGATCGCAATTGCCGACCCGGGTGAAAGACTTGTTACTGGATCTCCGTAGTGTGACCGACAAACCGATTGGGGTTGGCTTTGGCATTTCCCAACCGGAGCATGCCCGACAGGTCGTGGAATGGGGCTCAGATGCGGTGATTGTGGGCAGCGCTTTTGTCCGACGCCTGGCCGAAGGTACTCCAACTCAAGGCTTAAAAGCGATTGAAGAGTTTTGCAAAGGTCTCAAGGCTGCCATGCGACAACCTTAAACGCCGATTCGACTCCGATTTGTAAGGAATTACCTAGGAAACCAGGAAAAATCTTTAAGGAATTATAAAATCGCTTTATTAAATGTCACTGACTGTAATAACCTATAACCCAATTGCGTTACTCTATCCCAAGAGGAAACTCAATTAGCCTGCTTTGTACCACAGAGTTGGCCCTCTTAATCAATTTCTCTAACAAAACCTGCTAAGGCAGTTTTTGTTTTGATCCAGGAGGCATTCTACCAGGCACTGCCCTGCTCCGAAACGCATTCGACAGGTGCAGCTTTCATTGAAAACTTCATATCAGTTCGAGCCGTTCAATGATTGTTTCAGCGAAGTGGGTGAGGAGTGGATGTCGGCACGTTCTGATAGCAGCAATTGCTCCGGCTTGTGTGGCCTGGCAGGCGATCCCTGCTTGGGCGCAGACACAACCGGCCGCTGGCGACATCACCATTATTCCAAATACAGCATCAGCCAGTTTTCAGGAAACCCCAGGCGGACCCCGGGTTTCTACAACCTCTAATCAGACAACTGTGCCAGCCCGAGTCGGAACTGGACAGTTGGAGCTGATTAAAACGGGCGATCGCGCCGCTGCCGAACCCGGTGATACGGTTAGTTATCGCTTGCTAGTTAAAAACACTGGCACCGTTACAGTGACCGACCTGGAAATTGAAGATGCGCTGCCGCTAGGTCTGAATTTTATTGCTCGCTCGGTTCGGGCCGGCCTCACTACGAATAACCAGACGGTAGAGGTCGCCATTGATCCACCAACCGTCAGTGGCCGGAATATCCGATTTACTTATCCCCGCTTAGAGCCGAAACAGACGCTCATCATTTTCTATGCCGCCATTGTTACGCCTGACGCCATCCGAGGCAATGGCCGGAACCTGGCGGTAGCTTCAGCAAATACACCCACTGGTCGCATTTCCAGCAACAATGCCAGTCATCTGTTGCAAATCCGGCCAGGTATCCTGTCCGATTGCGGCACCATCATCGGTCGGGTTTTTGTGGATAAGAACTTCGACGGGGAACAGCAAGCAGGTGAACCAGGGGTTCCGAACGCCGTGATTTACATGGATGACGGCAATCGGATAACAACCGATGCTAATGGTCTGTTTTCCATGAATTACGCGCTGCCTGGCTATCGCACTGGCACGCTGGATCTGACTAGTCTGCCAGGCTACACCATTGCCCCTAACCTTTACTGGTTGGCCGGCAACAGCCCTTCCCGCCTGGTACGTCTAGCGCCAGGGTCAACGGTCCGAATGAACTTTGCGGTGACGCCCACCTTCGGGGAGGGAGGACGCTAGTATGCAGAAACCGATTCACTTTCACCTGTCATTCCTGCTTTCAATCCTGGGGATGTTGACCGCTTATGGGTCTGCGATCGCCAATGAGGTTACCACTGGACAAAAAGCAACCCCACCCTCGGAAGCGGGGCTTGAAGCCAACTCCTCGCCCAGATTGACCGGCGTTTCAAATTCATCCTTGCTGTTACCCAGTTCGTCCAAACGGCCTGCTGCAGCCGTTAATGCCCAGGCGTCTGAACCGGCTGAACCAACCGTCAAAATCGTTGCTCCCCAAAACCTGATTACCCGGGAGCGAAAAACCACCCTGGTGGTGGAGTATCCAGCGGGCAGCAAGATTCAGGTTTGGCTAAACCAGAAACCCCTGGATCCAACCACCCCGACCCAAATCCAGAATAGTCCAGATGGCAATCTCACCACCCAGGTCTGGTATAACATTCCCCTGAAAGTGGGGGAAAACCAACTGACGGTTAAAGCAGCAGGGAATCAGCCAGTCAGTACAACGGTCAAGGTACAGGAAACGGCCTACCAGATTCGACTGAGACCCAGTGGCAGTCCCCAGGTGCCAGCCGATGGCCGTTCGGCGATCGCTCTGGAGGGCCAGATCCTGGATGAAAAGGATCAACCCATTGTGGGCGATGCGATCGTGACCCTAACAACCAGTGCGGGCAAGTTTCTGGGTGTGGATCAGGATCCAGATCGGGCAGGCTTTCAGGTCATCGCCCGGCAAGGATTTTTCGCCGCCCAACTTCAGACCAACGTGGCGCCCCAGAAAGTACGAGTGCGGGCAGCGGTGGATCAGGTGCAAAACCCTGATACAGATGGCACGGGCTATTCCCAACTGTTTCCGTTGCAAAACCCGGTCAACAGCACCCCTAAGCCAGAGCAAAATACGGTCCTCTGGACCCCCCTCTACTTTCCGCTGGAAACCTACACCCAGGTTGAATTTATTCCAGCCTTGCGGCCCTTCATCATCTCCGGTGCAGTTAACTTAACCGTTGGCCCATCCGGAGTAAACTTCTATGATAGTTTTCGCGATTTTCTCAACCCCGATATTCTGGGCGATGGCACCCGGGCCGATGTAGACCTGGCCCTGTTTGCCACCGGCAGTATTGGCGAGTGGTTGTTTACTGCTGCCCTCAATAACCAGCGATCGCTCAACCAGGACTGTACCGGAGCAAACCGGCTATTTCGGGCCGATCAGTTTTGCGACCAGACCTATCCGGTCTACGGCGACAGTTCCTCCGTTGATTTTCTGACGCCCTCTCTGGACAGCGTGTTTGTTCGGATTGAACGAACTTCGCCGGTTCCAGGGGCAGGAACCGACTTTGCCATGTGGGGCGACTACCGCACCCAGGAATTTACCCGGGCTTCCCAGTTCTATACCGCCATCAATCGGCCCCTACATGGGTTCAAGATTAACTACAACCTGGGTGACTTACAGTTCACCGGCATCTACGGTGAACGGCTGCAAGGGTTTCAGCGTGATTCCATTGCCCCCAATGGCACCAGTGGCTACTACTATCTGGCCCGTCGGTATGTCCTGGGGGGCAGTGAAGCCATCTTTATCGAAACCGCGGAGATCAGCAATCCCAGTAATGTGATTAGCCGTCGGCAACTGACGCGAGCCCTGGATTATGAGATTGACTACGACCGGGGGGCCATTTTGCTACGGCAACCGATCTTTCCGGTGGAAGTGGATCTGTTTGGCCGCTCCCTGGTCCGTCGGATTGTGGTTACCTATCAATACGATGGCACCGACTCCGGAGATGCCTACCTGTTTGGCGGACGGCTGCAGTACAACTTCTCACGGGAAGTGGAGCATGAGAGCTGGGCTGGTTTCACCTATTTGAAACAAAACCTGGGCGACAACCAATACGAGCTATATGGCGCCGATGTATTTGTCGGCCTGGGTAAAGATGCCCGAATTACGGCTGAGTTTGCCCGTTCCAATAGCGACTCCATCTTCTTTGGGGAGCAGGGAGGCAATGCCTATCGGGTTGAAGCCGTTGGCAACCTTCTTCCAGGGCTGTCCGGGCGAGCCTACTACAACTCAGTGGAAGCAGACTTTGTCAACGATTCGACGGTCAGTTTTACCCCCGGACAAACCAATTACGGCGTTGAATTAGCCGGAAAGGTGACCCCCTCGACCCAGATCAACTTCCTATACAACTACCAGGAAAATTTCGGTATTGCTCCAGCCGTCCGGGGATTGACATCGGTTACGCCCTTTGGCTTGGGAACGGAATTTGGCCCTACGTCCGAATTTATCCCTGGCAACCGGGTCAACAACAATCTGACGACCATTGCGGGCAGTATTACCCAGAAAATTGGTCGAGCCGAGTTGGGTTTAGGCTTAGTCAGCCGCTCTGGCAACGATGACACCTTTGCCGACACCCTGAACCAAAGCAGTTTGCAGCTGGTTTCCCGCTTCAGCTACGCCCTTCTGGATAACCTGACCTTCCGGGCCCAGGATGAACGGAATCTGAGTCAGGACGCCTATCCGCTTTATCCCACCCGCACCACCCTGGCGCTGGACTGGGCTGTGTATCCCGGTGTGATCATGCGGGTGGCCCAACAATTTATCGAACCAAACTCTGAGTTTCAAACCAATTCCATTACCAGTCTGGAAACCCTGATGGACTATCGTCTGTCCGAGGACACCAGCTTAACCGGGCGATACACGGTGCTGAATGGGGTGAATGGCTGGACCGGGGCCAGCACGCTGGGCATTAAACATGCAATTCGGCTGGCTCCTGGACTGAAACTCAGTCTAGGATTCGAGCGGATTGCGAGTAATATTTTTCTGGACACCCAGTCAGGCCAGCAGTTTCCCCAGGCCGTGGCGGTGGGCCAGTCAGCAGCCAGCTTAGGCATCACGGAAGGCACCAATTACAACATTGGGCTGGAGTACACTGATAATCCCAACTTTAAGGCTAGCTTCCGCTTTGATTACCGAGATGCGGAAGAAGGGGACAACATGGTGGTTTCAGCTACCGCTGCTGGTAAGCTTTCCCCGTCCCTGACCGCTCTGTTCCGCTACCAGCAGGCCAGTGTGGCTAACCAATTGCTCACCGACATCGGACTGGGTGACACGATTAACCTCAAATTGGGTCTGGCCTATCGTAATCCCAACGACGATAAGTTCAATGCCTTGCTGCGATACGAATATCGGCAGAACCCCTTCACCATTCCCCAATCAGCGCTATTTGGCAGTGGCAATGACTCCAATATTCATTTGATCACTCTGGAGGCGCTCTATACCCCTAATTGGCGGTGGGAGTTCTACGGCAAGTTTGGTCTGCGCAGTACCACCTCCTATCTGGCTAGTGATCTGAGTGGCACCAATGCCGTTACCCTGGGTCAGTTTCGCGCCATCTATCGCCTGAACAATCGGTTTGATATTGGCGGTCAGGTGCGCTGGATTGGTCAGAGTGTGACTGACTACAGCGAGTTGGGCTATGTGGCCGAACTGGGCTATTATCTGACGCCAGATTTGCGGTTCGGAGTGGGTTATACCTTTGGTCGGGCCGATCGCGACTTTGGCGATCGCTCTAATGGCGGCTTCTTCTTTGCCCTGACCTACAAAGTGAACCAACTCCTGAGTGGGTTTGGCTGGCGCAATGTCACCCCACCGCAACAGCAGGAATCAAAAGAGCAACCCGTTGCAGCCCAACCAACGGTTGGCGGTGAGTCGCGATGAAAAAGGACAGCAGAACAATGGGACATCGGGCAATCTGGTTTTTCCTGGGGCTAACGGGTGCGTCTCTGGCAGCATCCCCAGCTTTTTCCCAATCGCCCCAGCCTTTACGGGTTATTGTCAACAGCAATCAGGATGGGCCAATCCAGCCCGACAATCAGTTGACCCTGCGGGAAGCCATTTCCCTGGTCAATGGCGCCCTGCCCCTAGACAAATTAAGTGAGCTAGAAAAATCTCAAGTTTCAACAGCAGAAAGCAACCGGATCGAGTTCAACCTACCCACAGGCCAGACGACTATTCGCCTGCTAGAGGAACTACCGCCCCTTGCCACACCTGGCCTGACCATCGATGGCACTACTCAACCAGGCTATCAGGCCAACCAATCTACGATTAATGAGTTACCGATGCCGACTCCGGTCGTGGCCCTAACTCCAGTTGAAGGGAAAATCATCCAGCGTGGCCTGACCGTGGTGGATAGCGGCATCACCATCCGGGGACTCAGTATCTATGGGTTTACCGGCAAAATTGGCGAAACCGTTAGCACCCCCCCGGCCGATATTTTCGTTGCCCACCGCTTTCCCCCACCCAATATCCAAAAACAGCAACCACCAGCTAACTTTGCCCCCTTCTACCCGGATGACACCCCACCTAAAGATGTGGTGATTGAGCAAAATTGGTTGGGTATGCCTCCAGCCGTCGAGGGTGAGGGACAGCCGCAGCGAGCTCCCAACGAGCCCCGTTCAGCGTTTGGAATTTCCGTATTTAACGGTGTGAGAACCATCATCCGACGGAACTGGATTCAGGATCACGATGGCAGTGCCATCATTACCTCCGTGCGGGGTGAGGGTCTGCAAATTACCGAAAACGTGATCGTCGGCAATGGGGTGGCTGGCATGCCCGATGCCATTCGACTGGAAGGAAAGGTCAACCAAACCCAGGTGGTGGGCAATCTGATCTGCGCTAATGACGGCAGTGCGGTCTACCTGTTTAAGCCAGAAGGGACTGTTCAGGTACAGGACAACCAAATCACCTACAATGCTAGACGGCTGCGTCGGGCAGCGGTTTATTTGATGGGCAGCGGGCACCAGGTCGTAGGCAACCAAATTCGTTACCAGGTTGGGCCTGGAGTCGTGGTGGCCGCCTATCCACCTAGTGACCGCAACCGCATCCAGGAGAACCAGTTTTCCAATCTAGAGGGGCTCAGTATCGATCTGGTCACCTACGATGGAACCACGGTCTACGATTACCAGCGGGGAGATGGGCCTAATGCACAACGCAACTCCCCCAACCGGCGCCAGGATACTGGCAACGCCGCGATCAATGCGCCCCAATTTCTGACTCAGGAGTTTATTGCCCTGGCCGCCGCCGAGCCTCAACCAACAGACACACCCTTACTACAGCCATCGCCCTTGAAAGTGGCTCCCATGTCAGTGGAAGGGATGGCCGATCCGGGTACTCAAGTGGACATCTATCGGGTTCAGGCCGATGGCAGCCAGTTTGGCCCCTTGAGCCAGCCCCTGGCCACCGTAAAGGCTGACGCCAAGGGCAAGTTTCAGGCGACGTTGGAGAATCTACAGGCTGGTGAGTCGATCAGTGCGATCGCCACCGATCCCCGCTATGGCACCTCAGAACCAGCCCTAAATGCTCGGATTCGTTCTCTGAATACGGAGCCAGTGAAATCACCCCAGCCCAAACCACCGTCTTCCATGCCCCGTTGCACTACTCCTGTGGTCCAGGCTGCGTCAGAACCACCCCCCACTGAACCGATTCGATTGCAAGTTCCTAATGTGGTTCATTTTGCCCTCGATCAGGCCACCATCAGTCCGGCCACGGCTCAGGTCTTAACGCAGATTGCCCAGGTTCTCCGAGATAATCCGACTATTCTGGTTCAGATCCGGGGTTACACCGATCCCCGTGGCACAGTTTCCTACAATCAAGAACTGGGAATGCGGCGAGCAATCTCAGTGCGCAACTATCTCCTGCGCCAGGGCATTGCACCAGAACGCATGACCATCCGCTCCTTTGGTGAAAAGGATCCCGTTTCTCCTGGACGGACCCGTCAGGACTTCGCCCGCGATCGCCGAGTTGAACTGGTTTACACCGATGCCAGCGACATCGAAGTCATCATCCAGGAGTCCGACCTCCAGATTGAACCGGGGGGATCTAAATAGTGCAGAGATTAGTTATGAAGCGTTCATTTCATCGTCTTGGAACTGTTCTTCTCTCCAGCGGCCTCCTGGGCAGCCACATCCTCTTACCGCCCCTGCCAGTTCGGGCCCAACAAACCGGCTTGCTGTGTGCAACGCCAGGAAGAGATGGTAATGCTGGAACCCTTACAGGAGTGGTGAATACCTACTATCCGGGCACGGGCACGGCAGCAGCGGGCTCAACCGCTATTCCAGTCGGACTACCAACAGGCGGTCCGCCAATTCAGCAGGGAGACATGCTGCTAGTGATCCAAATGCAGGGAGCCACGATTAACGCTTCCAACACTGATGCCTATGGAGATGGTGCTGGTGGAGATTCTCCACCCAACCCACCAGTAGCGCTCACTCCTACCGATCCCCAGCAGGCAAATTTAGGGGCCAGTGGTTTCACCGGAACTCCTACTGCTGGAACCTACGAGTTTGTGGTGGCAACGGGTCCAGCCTCTGGCGGTTCAGTTCCCATTCAAGGCAAAGGAGCTGGAGGGGGACTGCTGAATAGTTATGTGAGTGCCCCCGCTAGCCCTGCCCAAGGGCAACAAACGTTCCAGGTGATTCGGGTGCCTCAATACACGACCGCTATTTTGGGAAATGTCACCGCTGCTCCCTGGAATGGCTCAACGGGAGGTGTTCTGGTACTGGATGTGGCAGAAAACCTTAATCTGGCGGGGACAGCGGATGTCAGTGGTCTTGGCTTTCGCGGCGGTGGTGGTCGACAATTAGGTGGAGCGCTAGGACTGGTTAATAGTGATTTTGTCACTGCTGCTGCCGTAACCGCAAACGGCTCAAAGGGTGAAGGAATTGCTGGAACCCCTCAGTTTGTTTTTGATCCAGCCACCAGCA
The DNA here is from genome assembly GCA_964494755.1 of uncultured bacterium. Lineage (GTDB taxonomy): Bacteria > Cyanobacteriota > Cyanobacteriia > Leptolyngbyales > Leptolyngbyaceae > CAZBTL01. The sequence continues at coordinate 10,514 of CAZBTL010000017.1, forward strand.
CTGTTACCAATACTGGAATCGACGGCTATCCAGGCGGTAGTGATGCCCGTGGGGCTCCAGCCAATGCTGGGGGCGGCAGTACGGATGGCAATCCCACTGTGAATGACCAAAACTCCGGCGGCGGCGGCGGCGCCAACGGCGGTCGGGGTGGCATTGGTGGACGTGGTTGGTTCCCTGGAGGGCCCCCCTTTGTTCCCCCTGTTCCTCCTGGTGTGCCATCCGGCGGTTTTGGAGGTAGCCCCTTTCCAGCCAGTATCAGTCGCATTATTCTGGGTGGTGGCGGCGGTGCTGGAACCAACAATGATGGTTCTACTGCCACTCCTGGCATTCCTGCCGGTGGAACAGCTAGCAGCGGCGGGGCGGGGGGCGGTATTGTGATTGTCCGCACTAATACGACAACCGGTGCAGGGACGATTAATGCGAATGGTGCGGCTGGCCTGAGTCCGACCCAGGACGGTGCTGGGGGCGGGGGTGCTGGTGGTAGCGTTATCGTTCAAGCCCTCAGTAATTCCCTGGCTGGTTTGACTATTAATGCCAACGGGGGAACTGGAGGGAATGCCATCTTCGATGACCCCCATGGTCCTGGTGGCGGCGGCGGCGGCGGTGTAGTCTTTGGTAGCCCAGGAGCGAGTGTTAGTCGGCAACCAGGAGCAGGTGGGCGGACTGGTCCAGGATTGTCCGAATCATTGGATTCTCAGGCCGGTGCAGGGATTACGGGTCCCATTTCGATCGGAACGATTCCAGGAGGCAATTCCGGTGCCGAGTGTAGACAGGGACCGGTCCCACAGAGCCAAAATCTGCGCCTAGTGAAACGGATCACCGCCATCACGCGAGGCGGAAATTCTGTCAGTTTCAATGCGTTTGTAGACGATCCGAACGATCCGAATGATACTCTGCCGGGTTGGTCCCAGTTATCACCTGTGGGGGTACCCAGTATCAGTCAATCTGAACCGCTGCAGAGTGGCGATCAGGTAGAGTACACGGTTTACTTTCTGGCGGATGGAAACAGCCCTGTATTGAATACCAACATTTGCGATTTGATTCCTGAGCAAACAGCCTATGTTCCAGATACATCCAGGATCAAACGAGCTGCTGCTGATCCGGTGGTTGGAGGCACCTATTTCACGCCGCTTGCTCCATTGCCGAGCAATAATTCCTGTACAGACCAGACCAACCCCAATGGGGCGGTCGTTTATGAACTGGGGGACATTCCCAGCACGACGGGAGATAACTATGGCTTTGTTCGATTCCGGGTACGGATCAATTAAGTCAGGCAACCAGAATTAAACTAGAAGGGTCTCCCTATTGGGTTCTCCTTGAGCGATCGCTACCTCTTGTTTTACAAGCCCTATAACGTCCTTTGTCAATTCACCGATGGGGACACTATGCCGCATAATCGGCAAACCCTGAAGGATTACATTTCAGTTCCCGACGTTTATCCAGTTGGGCGATTGGATCAGGACAGTGAAGGCTTGCTGTTGCTAACGGATGATGGTCCGTTGCAACACCGTTTGAGTAATCCCAAGTTTCAGCACCCCCGCACCTATTGGGTGCAGGTTGAGAGAATACCAGATGAAACAGCCCTGACCACCTTGCAACAGGGCGTGGTAATTCAGGGGTATCGCACCCGCCCGGCCCAGGTGCGCTTGTTGCCAGAGGAACCCATCCTGCCTGAGCGGGAACCTCCCATTCGGTTTCGCAAAACCGTGCCGACAGCCTGGTTGGAAATGATATTAACCGAAGGTCGCAACCGCCAGGTGCGCCGAATGACGGCCGCAGTTGGATTTCCAACTCTGCGACTGGTGCGGGTCCGTATTGGCGAACTGAGCCTGGAAGGACTGGCTCCCGGTCAATGGCGATCGCTGACCTCGGCGGAACTGACTTACTTGCGCCAGTTTGGTCAACCTAAACACCGATTATGACGACTTTCTAAGGATGACGGTTGATCGCCTCTCTCAATAGAATGGTGGACTATTCCTGGAATTCTGGCCTCGCTTATCCCACAAGTGCAGTTTGAATGACTATATTACAATAGTTAGAATCATCATCCTGACTTTTGTTCGAAAACTTACTTTTTCACTTCCTTTTATAAACTCACTTCAGCAACCTGCTCCAAGTTTTTTTGTTTACAGCAATTTTCACTGGCATAAGCCCCAGAGGCTTGATTCAAAAGCCTTGCAAGCAGTTTTGCCCTTGATCTGCGGCAAACTGCCGTGAAAATCGCAGTAAGAGCTGATTCTGATCGTCCACTCACCAATCAGCTTATTGTTCAGTGACGAACTTTTATTGGCTTGGCCAGATCCGGCTGGACGATTATCCGCTGGTTGGCAGCAAGGCCCTCCATCTGAGTCACCTAGCCCAACAGGGATTGCCAGTTTTGTCCGGTGTGGTCATTTCTGCCCAAACGCTACAGACATTTTTGGAAACCATTCAATGGTCAGATCCGCTGTTTGCGGATTTGCCCCATTCTGCTTTGCGTCTGGATCTGGGCAATGCCGATCAGTTGCAAGCGATCGCCCATCAACTACGCCAACGGATCCTCAGCCATTCCTTGAGTGAGCAGTGGTTGCATGAGTTGCAGTCAGCGGTTGTCGCCTTTGATGCACCGTCTCTGATTCTACGGCCTTCGCTGGCGGTCTGGTCCACCGATGCCAGACAGGCTCGTCCTGACCCGGTTGCAGACAGTCACAGTTCCGCGCTGTTTCAGACACAGTTCTGCCCAAACACTGCGCCGGCGATCGCTACCGGCTTGAAACGACTGTGGGCCGATTTATTTTCAGCCAGAAGTTTGTTTTATTGGCAACGGGTCGGCATTCCCCTACAACAGGTCCATCTGGCGGTGTTAGTCCAACCCCTGATTGACACGATCGCATCGGGTTGGATGACTGCAATGGGCGATCGCAGCCAAATTGCCGCCATCCATGGCAATGGTCTGGCCTTGACGCGAGGAGAAGCCCAACCAACGCTTTATGCTGTGACAGCCCCTAATGGGCCAATTCAGCCCCAACGCACAGGATACCAAACAGCGGCTTATCGAGTCGCCACGTCCTCATCAGAGTCCGGCAGCGTGTTGGACTTTAGAATGTTGGATGGGCCGGACCAACAACCGCCACCGCTAACCACCAGTCACTTAGAAGCTCTGGTCCTGCTCAGTCACAGGCTCTCTGCAGAGGTGGGAAATCCCTTTGAAGTGGAGTGGATCCTGGGGTCGGCTGCCACGTCGGATTTTCCCTACTATTTGACCCAAATCATCCGCCAAACTTACATTCCTTTGGAGTCTAATCCAGGCGGCAAGACTCTGTCCCCCCACGTCTCTCTTGCCAATCCCCTGCCCACTCTGACTCCCCCCCCGCTCCTGACCGGATTGGCGGCTTCACCCGGTCGAGCGATTGCGCCAGCCTTCATCCTGAATCACCTCGATGAGCCTGCCCCATCTCCAGAACCAGGCCACATTCTGGTTATGCCCAGCTTGTCCCTGCAATGGGCCCCATTCTTAAAGCACGCCGCTGGAATTGTCACCGAACAGGGCAGTCTCACCAGCCATGCAGCCATTCTGGCTCGCGAAATCGGTATTCCGGCCGTTGTGGCAGCCCAGTCAGCAACTCACCAGATCCGACCCAGCGAACTCCTGTTGGTGGATGGCAATTTAGGCACCATCCGTCGCCTCAGCCATTCGCCAGCCCCTGCATCGTCCCCCCTGGCGCTCCGTGTCAGTCAGGAGCCGTTAACCAAACAGTTGGCAGCACCGCCGCTGGAGTTACCTGGCAGAACCCAATTGATGGTGAACATCAGCCAACCCGAGTTCCTCGATCTCCTAATCCACCAGCCCATTGATGGCATTGGTCTGCTGCGCTCTGATCTGTTAGCGATTAGCGTCCTGCAGGGGCAACATCCACAGCAATGGATCGAGCAGGGCCGTCGTGACGAACTGGTAGATCTTCTGGCAGATGCGCTCAGGCCCTTTACCCAAGTCATGCAGCCCAGGCCAGTTTTTTATCGATCGCTGGACCCAGGCAGTGACTCATGGCGGACCAACCCTACCAGAATCCACCCAGACCTGGGAAGGAGAGGAACCTACAGTTACCAAGTAGACCCAACCTTATTTGATCTGGAACTGACGACTCTGGCCAAGGTTCAACAAACAGGCGGAGACAATTTGCGTCTGCTCCTGCCCTTTGTCCGCACGGTGGAAGAGTTTCAGTTTTGCCAACAGCGGGTTCAGCAGGCTGGCTTGATGGATTCTCCCTCCTTTCAACTCTGGATCATGGCAGAAGTGCCCTCTGTGCTGTTTCTTCTGCCCGAATATGTTCAAGCTGGCGTTCAAGGCATTTCCATTGGCACAAACGACCTGATGCAACTGCTGTTGGGCATCGACCGAGAAAGTGGCGCATTGGCTAGTTATCTGGATGAACGCCACCCCTCTCTCCTGGCGGCGATCGCCCATTTGGTTCAACAGGCAAAACAATTAGGCATTCCCTGTGCCATCTGCGGCCAAGCTCCAGTCCGCTTCCCAGAACTGGTGGCTCCCCTGATCCGTTGGGGGATTACCGCCATTTCAGTCGAGCCGGATGCAGTGGAAGCAACCGCTCAAGCAATTCGCCAGACGGAACAAATTCTCCGAGACTCCCTGCCTCAGACCATGTCAGACCGATGAGACAGTTGCTGCTGGGTTACCATCTGCCCATACTGTCGTTGCAACACAAGGGCCAGGGTGATTTGTTTGCACCCCCAGTACAACGCAGCAATGACCAAAAAGCAAACCAGCATAAACGTCTGGGTCGAAGGTCGCTGCAAACCGGCGATCGCCCGCCGCACAATCTCAGGTCCATTCGTCAGCAGATCCCAACTATTAAACCGCTCCACCCGACCCAGATAAATCCCGATGGCCGACAACCCATGCAGCAGCACTTCTACCGACATCACCCAGTTACTCCAACCCAACCGTTGCAGATATTGGCCCAGGTTAATCAGCGTTAGCACATACGCCTCAAAGCCAATCAGCACAAAGGCAAAATAGGTGGGCAAGATCACCAGCAGATTAAAGATCAGGGAATCGTGGCTTTGAATATCCCGAATTAGATGAATCAGGTCAGTCAAAACATAAGGAGCGTTAGGCAAAAAAACCAGCATCACCACCAGCATCAGCCACCAGCCCACCGCAGGCCAGGCAGAACGACGAAACAACCAGAAACTGAGAACCAGGGGCACCAGCGCTAGAAACAGGTTCCAGCCCATCCAGAAACTATTGCTATAAATAAACTGCCAGACTGATTGCATCCAGGTCATAATCCTCTTAACGGGCGGGTTCCCCCACTCCAAATCGGTTGTAGCAAATTACCACCCAGAATGAGAACACCTTTCCGGATCCCTACACAGAACCCCAACAAACCCGGACTCCACCAACCGACCGCACCGGATTCACCATAAACTAAGAGAAGTGGAAAAGTCCGGGATGCCACCCTATTGCGAACCTTCACTCCGATCTGGCGTTGTTCGGGTTCACCCGACTTGCATCAACGAGTAGAGTAAACCTCGATGAGCAAATTTACTTCCGTCCTGGAAGATCTGCTGCACGTCCTGCCGGACCTCAGACCTCAACTGTACTTCAAGTCTTCCCTGACAGCCCTGTCCCATGCCATGGAAGATCAGATCTTAGCGGGAATTGATCGCCCCCTGGTGATTGCCAGCTTTCAACGGGAGCGATTTTATCGTCAAGAGGCGCACCGCTATCTCAGAATTGCTGAAAAAACTGATCAGGTCTATGTCCTGGCAGTTCCAGAAACCGATTTCGCCAACCGATCCGGCGAGTATGAAACCGTTGCTTTCGCACCGGATGATAGTCTGGCCCAGGAATGGCATCTGATTGTCATTGGCCCCCACTATGCGTCCTGCCTGGTTTGCAGAGAACGGATCACACCCACTATGGCAACCGAAACGGCAACCGAAACGGCAACCGTCCTGGCGCCGGACCAAGCTCGTCGGTTTGAGGGCATCTGGACCTTTAATCGCCAGGTTGCCTGCCATGCTGCCGAATTTCTCCTGGCCCGGATCCTGGCCTACCGTCCAGAACTGGCCCAAAAAGTTGATCAGGCTCTAAAAATGCTGCAGACCAGGGAAAAGCTGACTTTTAACGAGGTGGATCCAGGTCCCTTTGCCGAGCGTCTGGTGACTTATTTGCAAGCTGGTCAGTACAAGCTCCTGAAGGCCTATCGTTCCATCGCTGCGCAGGAACAAAAGGAACGACTGGTAAATTCAATCACAGCGGCTGTGCGGCAATCTCTTAACCCAGCGGAGATCTTTGATGTCGCCGTTCGGGAATTGGGTCAGGTGCTGGGCGTTTGTCGCTGTCTGATCTATCGCTGCAAGGCAACTGATTCTGAAGTCACTATTCAACATGAATATCTCGGCTCCATGGTTCCTTCATTGCTGGGGCAGTCCTGGCCCCTGCAGGGCAATCCCCTATTTCAGGCTGCAGCTCAGCGACAGGAGACTGTTTTTGTGCCGGATGCCCGATCCGCAACCTGGGACTTCGATCCTCCTCTGGATACGCCCTTGCCCCAAAAACTGGTAGAGCACTGGCGTATCGGCGCCTGGTTGATGGTGCCTGTGGTGCATCAGAATCGTCTGTTGGGAATTGTGGAACTGCATGACTGCAACGCTACGCCCCACCGCTGGACCGACGAAGAACTGCAACTGATTGAGGCGATCGCCACCCAGATCGGGGTGGCCTTGATCCAGGCCGAAGCCTATGCCAACCTGGAAGATTTGAACGTCCAACTGGAAGCACTGGATCGGACTCGCAGTAACCTGATTGCCATCACCGGACACGAGCTCCGCACGCCCCTGTCCACCATTCAAATCTGTCTGGAAAGCCTGGCCAGTGAACCCGACATGCCCGCCGAAATGCAGCAGGTTATGCTGCAATCCGCCCTGACCGATGCTGAACGGATGCGCAAACTGATCCAGGACTTCCTGACCCTGTCCCAGTTGGAAAGTGGGCGAGTTACCTGGAATCGCGAAACACTGCCACTGGAGGAATGCGTTGAACTGGCGCTTAGCAGTGTTCGGACTCGTTATCCGCAAGACGAGTTGCCAGAAATGATCGTCAATCTGCCGACCAAGTTGCCCCTCCTGGAAACGGATGGGGAATGGTTGGTAGAGGTGTTATCTAAACTGCTAGACAATGCCTGCAAATTTACAGGTGCAGACGGTCGTGTGACGATCTCGGCCCATCCGAATGACGACAAGATCTTGGAAATCACCGTAACCGATACGGGTCGAGGAATTGAACCCAACCGTCTGGAGGCGATCTTTGATCGCTTCTATCAGGAAGAAGGAGCCTTACGCCGCAGTGCTGGCGGCACGGGTCTGGGACTGGCCATCTGCCGTCAGATCATCACTGGCCTGGGCGGACAGATCTGGGCTGAGTCAAAGGGCAAAGACCAGGGCAGCACCTTTCACTTTACCGTTCCGTTGGCTGCAGGCAGCAGTTCCACCCAAATGATCAACCACCCGGCTCAAAGCACCGTTGCCCTGACACCAGAACCCAAGAAGGCAAGACGGAAGCCCAGCAAAACCCCTTGAATCGCCTGAGAGAAAGGGGCCGCCCAACTCGTATCGTTTTGTTGCAGGTCTTGACACCAATCCATGAATTCGCTCTTTTTCTAGTTTTAAAATCCTGTCTCAGCGCCGAATTGCTAACATCTGTTACAGATCTCTACGAAGTGAGGAGAGAGCTATAGTCTGGGTGATACGATTTCCCTCAAAATACCTAGAGAGCAATCCAATGGCAGAAACGCTTACTGGACAACCTCCTTTGTTTGGTGGTAGTACGGGCGGGCTACTCACCAAGGCACTCGTTGAAGAAAAATACGCTATTACCTGGACCAGCCCTAAACAGCAAGTGTTTGAAATGCCGACTGGCGGCGCGGCAACCATGAACTCAGGTGAAAACCTGTTGTATCTGGCCCGTAAGGAACAGTGCCTTGCACTGGGCGCCCAGTTGCGCAAATTTAAGATCACCGACTACAAAATCTACCGAGTTTTCCCCAATGGGGATGTGCAATATCTGCATCCTGCAGATGGCGTCTTCCCTGAGAAGGTGAATGCTGGTCGGGGACCAGTCAACAGTGTTCCCCGGAACATTGGCAGCAACCCTGAACCCGCTAAGGTGAAGTTCAGCAGTCGGAAGACCTACGATCCCTAATTGCTTGTCTAGCTGGTGATCTGTTGGGTAAGCACCTGCAGATATTCAGACAGACGGGTGCTCCAACTTATTCTGGCTGGAGTCACTCTGGCTGACAAATAGCAGACAGCAAGAGTTGAATCATTTGCGATCGCCTCAGGGGGAAACCTGCTGAGGCGGTTTTCATGGCCGGGTTTTAGAGGTGACACCGGTCAGACTGGCAAACGGGATAGGTGGATTGGTAGGTGCCATTGCGCTTGCCAAAGAGAAGGTAGCGGTGATCCCGGACCTGGGCGTACAGGCGATCGCCGGTCCACTTCAACCCTGGCAGAGCTCGATAGGTCTCCACAAATAGCCGACCAGCCGGTAACAAACGGCCTATTTCCTCAGCCGCATCGCTTCCCTGCCAACGCTGATCTGGCTCCTCGGAATTGAGCAAAATCATGCCCTGTTCACAGTCAGATGCGCTAATACCTAGGCGGGCCAAACTTTCTTTGTCCTGCATGGGTAGATATTGAAACTGGCTGCCCCGGTCCAGACGTTCCAGTAATTGCACCAGGGTGACACACAAATTGCAGTTACCGTCGTAGATGACGTAAAGTCTTCGATTCATTCGTAGGACAGGGATCCTTTCTGTACACCTGATTTCCAGCCTATCGCATTTATCTGGAAGCCGCCGTTGCACCCAGGCCAGATAATGCCAGCCAGCTATTATCCTGCAGCGCTTGCACAGGGCCGCCTCTGTGCTCCCTGGCGATGGCAAGGTGCCCCCAGGCTCTGGCAAACGACCAAAAACATCCCTCTGGTCCCTGATTTTATGCCGCGATCGCAGAGGAGGGGTGTTTCCAGCTACAGATCCAAGGTAGGGGCCGGATGACAATAGGGGATTAGCCAGTAGGCCATCTGTCTCTCTCTGGTTGGTGGCATGAAACCTCGCATCATTGTCTGTGGGTTAGGGCATACGGGATACAAAATTTTCTCTTTATTGCGGCAACAAGGCGCAGAGGTTGTGGGTATTCACAACCATCCGTTGCCCGGCGAACCGAAGGATGTGATTGTTGGTGATCCACAGTCGGCCTCAACCCTGCTGGCGGCTGGAGTTCGAGAAGCCCAAACCCTGGTGCTGGCGGACGGCGAGGATGGCATCAATCTGGCTGTCCTCATGCAGGCACGGGTGCTGAATCCCCACATTCGCATTGTCAATCGTTTATTCAACACCAGTTTGGGCGATCGCCTGGACCATACCCTGCCGGATCATATTTCCATGAGCGTGGCGGCCCTATCAGCCCCGATTTTTGCCTTTGCGGCCCTGGGGAATGCAGCCATTGGTCAACTGCGGCTGTTTAACCAGACCTGGCCCATCCATGAAGTGCAGATTGAGGCCAATCATCCCTGGTGCGGACGACCATTGAGCGAGTTATGGGACGACCGCGATCGCATGTTGATCTACTATTTGCCCGCAGAGGGACAGGAAGATCTGGTCTCCGCCGTCATCCACCAGCGCACCCTGCAACCAGGCGATCGCCTGATTGTCGGCACTCGGCCCAGTTTCCAGACCACCCGGCGATCCCTGCCTCACCATCTGGCCAAAATTGGCTTGGGGCTGAACTACCTGAAGCAAAACAGTCGGACCTTAATTGGCAGCACCCTGCTGGTTCTGATCACCATCACCATTGCCACCCTGGTGTACGTTTCCTCCATCCTGCGCACCTCTCCCGTCGATGCTTTGTATTTTGCCGTGAGTATGATTACGGGTGCAGGGGACAGTTTGATCCCGGTGAAACAGGCCCCGGATGGCCTGAAATTATTCACCATCTTCGTTATGCTGATAGGCGCCGCCATCATCGGGCTGTCCTATGCCTTGCTGAATGACTTCATTCTGGGCACCCGCTTTGACCACTTTTGGGATATTGCTCGCATTCCCCAGCGCAACCACTTTATTGTCTGTGGTCTGGGAGGAGTGGGCGTACAGATTGTCAGCCATTTACACCGCTACGGCCATGAAGTAGTGGTTTTGGAGCAAGACCCCAACGGGCGGTTTTTGCACACCGTCCGGGCGCTCAAGCTACCCGTCATCCAGGGCGATGCCCGACTGCCAGCCAGCCTCAAGGCGGCTCATTTTGAAAACTGTCAGGCGCTGTTGGCGGTCACCAGTGATGACGCCGCCAATCTGGAAATTGCCCTCAATGCCAGGGGGCTGAATCCCCGCATTCCAGTCATCGTGCGCTATCAAGATCCGGAGTTTGCCCGTAATGCCCAGCAGGTGTTCAAATTTGAGGCGGTGCTCAGTCCAGCTAAATTGGTCGCACCAGCCTTTGCCGCCGCCGCCCTGGGCGGTCGCATCCTGGGCAATGGCATGACCGCCAATAGTCTCTGGGTCGCCTTAGCCACCCTAATTACTGCCGACCATCCCTTTTGTGGCCAGCAAGTACGGGAAGCGGCAATGGCTCTGGACTTTGTGCCCCTCTATCTGGAAACCACAGCCCAGACGGTACACGGCTGGGACCTGCTGGACGTTTTTCTTTGTCCAGGGGATACTTTATATCTGACCATTCCAGCTAAATGTTTGGATCAACTCTGGCGATCGCTGCCCTCGGAGTTTGTGCCCTCGATTCAGGAACCCAGTCGCTTCTGAATTCAGCCCAATCCCCTCGGACTATAGCAATCCTATTTGATTTGTGAATGCCTGGATGGTGAAAGGGCTTTGTGAGAAGGATTTCCTGCGGAAACCTTTCACAATCCTGATCGGATCGCTATAGTCCTTTTTTCATAGAGTCTGCTGATAGGATGAAGAGGGCAAGTGCTGTTTGTGAATCAACCTGATCCATGTCTTTAGAAAACCTGCGCGATCTCTATCAGCAAGTCATTCTGGAGCGGTATAAAAAACCCCGACATCGGGGTAAGACAGACCCAGTTGACCGGTATCAAAAAGGCCATAATCCTTCCTGTGGCGACACCATTGAGCTAACGGTGCGGCTGACCACAGAGGGCGATCGCATTGAAGAGGTCAAGTTTGAAGGCGAAGGCTGCGCGATCGCCATGGCCTCTGCCGACCTGATGGCCGAAGCCATGCGGGGCCGCACCATAGAGGAAGCCTTGGATATGGTGCAACGGTTCCAGAACATGATGTTTGGCAAGGACGAATTTCCCACCGAGTTTCGTAAACTGAACGTCATGCAGGGCGTATCCCAATTTCCGGTGCGGATTAAATGCGCCACCCTGACCTGGCACACACTCAAAGCAGCCCTGGAACAAACCAGTGCTCAGGCCCAACCGGACCAGTATGTCAGCAATGAAGTGATGGAATGAGGGGAGGTTAGGACCGTCGCCCGTTGTGATCCTCAGTACTCTTTCCTGTATCCTGTATTCTGTGACGACCCAAGAACTGATTAGAGCGGTTGATGAAAGAGAAATTTCTGGAATGGCTCAATTTTGCCCTCATGGTAGACCTATTCTTGGTGCTGGCCAGTTTTTTCTGGTTCGCCGCTGCTCTGATCGGACGGGCTGCAGGTGTGTCGTTGGGCTTTGATCTGTGGCATCGACTGTGGGAACCAGTCTTCATGCCAGCGATCGGCATCCTGATGGCAGGTGCTATCCTCAGTGGGGTCAACAGTTGGCTGGCGAAACGGCTGGAGTCTCGCTCCTAATCAGGTGAGAATTTTCACCCTCCCCGTATCCAGGTCATACCGGGCTCCCAGAATTTTCAACTGGCCAGATTGCAATCGCTGGGCGATCAGAGGCGATCGCTGCAACTGTTGAATCTGATAATTCACATTAGCAATCACCGCATTATCAACCGCATCCCCTAGCCGCCCTTTTACCTGATTCACGGCTGGTAGAATTGCCTCGACAAAGCGGTTAATGTCGCCCGGCAGGGCTTCATTTTTGACCGCAGCAGTAACGGCCCCACAGCGCTCATGCCCCAATACCATCAACACGGGTGTGCCTAACAAAGTCACTGCGTATTCAATACTGCCAATGGTTTCAGGCGTCGCAATATTCCCAGCAATGCGGATATCAAAAATATCGCCCACCCCCTGATCGAAGAGAATCTCAACCGGGACTCGCGAGTCAGCACAACTCAGAACCGTGGCAAAGGGATATTGGGCCTGGGCCACTTCCTTCAAGCGCGACGGAGACTGATGGGGATACTGGGGGGTGTGTTGGACAAATCGCTGATTTCCCGCCATCAATTTCTCTAGGGCGGCATCCGCATCCAGAGTAGGGGAAGGCTGGGCTACTAACTCATCCGCTTGGGCCTTTTGAGTTTGCCATAAAAGATCACTCGCCGAGGTGAGTAGCCCAACAGATGCCATCAGTCCTAACTTCAAGAAGTCACGCCGTTCCATGCGTCGTTCCATGCAAAGTTCATTTGAATCCATGACACTCTTACGATGAGTTGGCTAGAGTGAGGCGACACACTTGACCGACCGAATTTCCATGGCATCCGTGATGTAACAGGTGCCGCCAAACTTATTGAGCAGCGGCCGAATGTTCTCGATCACTGGCTTGACTAATTCCGGCATGCAAAAGGCAATGATGTAAACGTTGTCTAGCATGGTCATGTCCAGGTCTTCATTACCTTCTCGCAAGCTCTTTCCAGCCACATTGCGAATCACCGCATGACCATGAACACCGGACTTATCTAATCCCTCTAAAATCTTGCCCAGTTCGAAGGAATTGGCAATGATTTCAATTCGTTTAACAGCATGCATAAAGTCATCTCCACAACAGATTAATTCCGTACAAGTAGAGGGGAATTCCCACAATGATGTTGAACGGGAACGTCACGGCTAAGGCGGTTGAAACATACAGGCTAGGGTTGGCCTCTGGAACTGTTAGTCGAATGGCGGCTGGAACTGCAATGTAGGAAGCACTGGCGCACAGAACAGCAAACAAGAGGGCATTGCCCTGAGACATGTCAATTAATTTGGCAATCAATAGGCCAATGGTTGCGTTAAGTATGGGTATCAGTATGGCAAATGAGATCAGAAAAAAACCTGTTTTTTGCAAGTCTTTAATTCTTCGGGCTGCGACCAAGCCCATGTCCAACAAAAAGAAGGTCAGCACGCCATAGAACATTCCTTGGGCAAAGGGTTCCATCACCTGCCAGCCGTGCTCTCCGGTCAAGACCCCTATTACCAAACTGCCGACCAACAGGAAAACCGAGCTATTAAGAAATGCTTCTTTCAATACTTCGGACCAGGGTACATCCCGGTCTTTGTCTTCTGTGAATAGATTGACCAGGATCAGGCCAACGATAATTGCTGGGGACTCCATCAAAGCCAGGGCAGCCACCATATAGCCGTCAAAATCAATTCCCAATTCGGTTAGAAAGGCGCTGGCGGTAATAAAGGTCACGGCGCTAATCGAGCCATAGGTTGCCGCGATCGCGGCTGCGTCATAGTTATCCAACTTTAGCCGCAGAATGAAGAAGGTATAGATGGGGACAAAGCAGGCCATTAGGATGGCAGCCAAAAGCGTGAGAATAACTGCCTGGCTAATTCCGCTTTTGATCAGTTCCACACCCCCCTTAAACCCGATCGCAAATAGTAGATAAAGGGAGAGTAGTTTGGGGAACGGGGCCGGAATTTCCAGATCTGATTTCACCAGAACAGCAGATATTCCCAAAAAGAAAAACAGGATCGGCGGGTTCAGGATGTTGGAAAGGATCAGGCTACCATCCATGGCCATCCCCCCTGACTTGGATACTATCCTTTACGCAGATCTCGTTCAAATCGCCCTCACCCCTTGTGTTCCCCTCTCCCAAAATGGGCGAGGGGAAAGAGTTTCCGGCTCCCCTTCTCCTTTTATGGGAGAAGGGGCTGGGGGATGAGGGCAAGCCAGACACGGCAAAGGTTTCACCGACTTTTGCGTAAAGGATAGGACTTGGATAAACTCGATCGTCAAAAACCCTTGGCATTTTGAAAATATTTGCAACGGTTGACTCATGATTTAGCGCGTAGGACCATCGGATGTCAATCAGGTCACAGGAACTATCAGCATTACTGCAATGTTCACAGCCGTTTGGCCCAACCAGGAAAAATGGTGGGGCGAGAATGCTGACAGTAGGCGGACTGTTCTATCACCCAAAGCAAACCTAAATTAATTGATCTATTTCGATAGTCAAGCGTCAAAGCATCTAAAATCCGGAGTCTACCCATGCAATTTACCCATGCAACAGATGAGACTTGAATAATGGCTGCAAAGAAAAAGAAATCGGCTGGTAGCTGGAAAGTTGGCTTCGGTTCCAAAAACCTGGCTTCGGAACTCAGACATGTTGAGGCGCTAATGGCTCGGGAGAAATGGCCAGCCGCCCGTCAGGCACTGGAAGCGTTACAGAAAGACTTTCCCCAGGATGTTTCTGTCCTGACTCATCTGGCGGAAGTTTACTATGAACTCCACGATTTTTATAGTTATGAAAAAGCCTGCGATCGCCTGGTACAGGCTGCTCCGAACAATGCTCAGGCACTATTCGTCCTTGGTGGGGCTTACTTGCTGAACCAACATCCCCTGTTGGCGCTGCACACCTTTCGTCAGGCTTTGGAACGGTTTCCGAATGATTTCCGAGCTGAAGAAACTCGCAAGACAGTGAGTGGCCTGGAATCAATAGCAGAGAAACTTCTGAGTGATCTCAACCTTTCGCAAGAAGCCGATTGGGAAGTTGCGGTTTTACACGAACGGGGTCAGGCCTATCTGGAACAGGGAGAATACCAGCAAGCCAGGCAGGCAGAGGAAGAGGTTCTGCACCTCAAACCAGATTTTGTCTCAGCCCGGAATAACCTGTGCTTGATCAGCTTTGCAGAAGGTCATCTGGAACAGGCAATTACTACAGCTCAGGAAGTTCTGGAGGGCAACCCAGCCAATGTCCATGCCTTATCCAATTTGACGCGTTTTTACGTTTTGAATGGCCAACTGGATGCGGCTCGGGTCTGTGGCGAACGACTCAAAGCCAGTCAAGTCGAAGCCTGGGATGTCTGGACCAAAAAAGTTGAAGGCCTGGCCTATCTGGGCGATGAGGGGGGCATTTTGCAGATGTATGAGCAGGCCAAAGCTGCCCAAGATCTGGATACCACCAGTGCCTTGTTCCACCACCTGGTCGCCGTGGCCATGGCCCGAACTGGCCAAATAAACCAGGCCTACCAACAGTGGAAACAGGCTCTGAAGAAGTCTCCTGGGTTTGACCTGTCACAGTCGAACCTGGAGGACATGAAACAGCCCATCGGCCAGCGCCATGCCCCCTGGTACTTTAGTCTGTCCTACTGGCTCAATCGACAGTTGATTGACGATCTGAGCAAGGCTCTGGCGGGAACACAATTCAAGGATGAGAAAGCCCTGGAACATGCCATGCAGCGTTTCCTGGTTGAGCATCCCAGTTTGGTGCATCTCGTCCCCATCTTGTTGGAACGGGGGGATCCGCCCGGACGCGAGTTTGCCTTTCGGCTGGCATCATCTGTCAAGACCCCCGAAATGTTGCAGGCTCTGAAGGACTTTGCCCTCAGTCAATGGGGCCCGGATAGAATGCGGAACGAGGCCGCTGCTATTGCTGCTGATGCCGATTTGCTGTCCCGGGAAAAGGTTCGTCTGTATATTCAGGGCGAATGGCGGGAACTGATGGTGATTAACTATGAACTCCATGACGAAATAGCTTTCGAGCATTCTCGGAAAGTGAATCAATGGTTGGCTCAGGCATTGCCCCTGTTAAAAAGCGGTGATGTCCAGGAGGCCGTTGAAGCGGAAAAGTTGCTCAGACAGGCGATTCAGGCTGAACCCAACTTCCCAGATCTGCAAAATAACCTGGCGGTTGCCTACCAGATCCAAGGACGGACCGAAGAAGCCCAAACTCTGTTCCAACAACTGGTGGAACAGTATCCCGACTATGTGCCGGCTCGCGCTTCCGTGGCCCGCTGGCAGATTGAGGCGGGAGAGTTGGAGGCAGCAGAAGCCCTGCTCAAACCGCTGCTGACCCGCAAACGCTTCCATTTCCAGGACTTCGCCCACTTTTGTGAGGTCTATCTGTTGTTGCTGGTGACACAAGAAAATGTAGAAGCGGCAAAAGGCTGGCTCAATCTGTGGGCCAGCCTTGACCCCAACCATCCCAATGCTCAGTGGTGGAAATCCCATCTGGAACGCAAGGATTTGTTGGACACAATAGGCCGGATTGCCCGTGGGGAACTGAACCGCGGCAAAAGGAAGAAGAAATAAGCCAGTTGGTTTGCCCCAACCAATTTGTCATCAGATCTCTCCATCGATCGCCGGACTGGAGGCTAGTTTGTGGGCCCAGCGCGTGGTCTCCGGCAGGCGGTATTTGGTGGTACAGCGCATGACGTAGGCGATCGCGGTTTCCAGGCTGATGCGATGACCGGCAGAAATATACACCGGCTTCAAACCCCACATCCACTCCAGCCACATACTGCACCGAATGCAGTTGATCTTGGGTAATGATTTCCTGGGCCAAAGTCTGCTGAATCGGCACCGCTGCCTCCGCAGTCAGCACCCAGGGATGGCGTTGGCTAATTTTCATCGGGTGGGGTTTCCCAGTTACGACAGCCTCAATAGCAAGTAAAATCTACCTGAGTCAGGGGAAAACCTATCTCCCTGTAATTGCCATGCTAGGCCAACTTCTGGGTGGGCGGTATCAAATCATTCAGGTTTTGGGGTCGGGGGGCTTCGGGCATACCTACATTGCAGAAGATACCCAGCGACCTGGCAATCCCCGCTGTGTTTTGAAGCATCTCACCTTTGCCAGTCAGGATCCCGCCGTTCTGCAACAGGTCCGACGATTATTTCAGGTAGAAGCCGAAACCCTAGAGCGACTGGGACAGCATGACCAGATCCCACGTCTGCTGGCCTATTTCGAGCAGGATCAGGAGTTTTATCTGGTACAGGAATTGATTCAGGGACAACCGCTGAGTCAGGAACTAACAGAAGGCAGGCGGTTTCCAGAAACTGCGGTAATAGCCGTCATCGAAGATGTGCTGCGGATTCTGGAGTTTGTCCATGCCCAGGGGGTGATCCACCGGGATATCAAACCCGAGAATCTGATTCGGCGCTACTCGGATGGCAAGTTGGTATTGATTGACTTTGGGGCAGTGAAGACCATCAACAACACCGTTGCCACCTTCATTGGCGAGACACAGATGAGCCTGCCGGTCTACACCTCTGGCTATGCTGCCAGCGAACAATGCATGGGCCGACCGCAGTTCAACAGCGACCTCTATGCCCTGGGCATGGTTGGCATTCAGATGCTGACGGGATGCCGTCCGGTCCAACTGCCCCATGATCTGCACACCTCTGAAGTTATTTGGCGGGATCAGACGCCCGTTAGCCAGGGTTTGGCCTCCTTCCTGGACCAGATGATTCGGTTTCACGCTCTACAGCGGTTTCAATCTGCCGAAGCTGCCTTAGACGCCTTGCATCAGTTGATCGCTGGTTCACCCACTGAGCTGACGGGGACTGGCCGGTCAACCCAACTGGAGCCGGTTCAGACTAAGGCCATGGCAGAGAATCCGCGATCGCGGCTGACCGATCGCCGACACCCTAAAAGGGGATGGCACAGTTGGCGCAAAGGTCCCTGGTTAGCGGGTCTGGGTCTGGGTCTGGCAACCGCTGCTGGGGTGTTACTGGCCCGAGATCACCTGCCACTGGGCCTACTAACGCCCAGTGTGGTATCCCCAACTATCCCTCCAGCGACGACCACTAGCCCCAGCAATGGTTCCAGTGTTGACCTGCTAGGTCGCATCAGCCAGGGGGAAAAACTGCTGAATCGGTGGCAACCTTCTCCCCAAAAGCAAGAAGGGATCGCCCAGTTTGCGGCGGGCAACTATCCCCAGGCGATCGCAGCCCTGGAAGCAGCGCGTTTACAGAATCAGGCTGACCCGGAATTGCTGATTTATCTCAATAACGCCCGTATTGGCAACCGTCAGGCTTACAAAATTGCGGTGGCGGTTCCGTTGGGCGACACCTTTGGCTCAGCCATGGAAATTTTGCGGGGAGTGGCCCAGGTTCAGGATGAAATTAACCAAGCGGGTGGGGTGAATGGGGTGCCGTTGCGGGTGGCGATCGCCAATGATGACAATCAACCGGATATGGCTCAACAAATTGCCACGGCATTGGTTGGTGACCCAAACCTGTTGGGGGTGATTGGCCACGGCATCAGCGATACCACCCTGGCGGCGGCCCAGGTCTATCAAAAAAACGGCCTGGTTCTGGTTTCGCCCCTCAGTTCAGCCGTGCAATTGGCGAATGTGGGCAATTACATTTTTCGCACCATGCCCAGCGATCGCCTGACGGCCAAAGCCCTGGCCAATCACCTGCTGACCCAGTTAAAAAAGCAGAAAGTGGCCGTCTTTTTCAGTTCCGCTAGCGCCTACAGCACTTCGCTCAAAAATGAGTTTAAGGATGCCCTGTTTTACAACGGCGTAGAAGTCCTGGAGGAGTTTGATTTCTCCCGGCCAGATTTTGATGCCGCCGCCAGCCTGGAACAGGCACTCAGCAAGGGCGCCGAAGCCATCATGCTGGCTCCAGGCAGTGAGACCGCTGATCGAGCCTTGCTGGTGATCAAACTCAATGGCGGCCAGTTGCCGGTCCTGGCTGGAGACAGTGTGGCCACCCCTAAGTTATTGAAGGTTGCTGGCAAGGATGCAGTGGGAATTGTGGTTGCAGTTCCTGCCAATTTGGACCGATCGCCCTTCCTGGCCAAGGCCAGCCAGTTGTGGGGTAACCAGGCAGATATTAGTTGGCGCACAGCACTGGCCTACGATGCAAGCCGCGCCTTAGTTGCAGCCATTCAACGGGATCCTACTCGATTGGGACTGCAACGGGCCCTATCCCAACCAGGATTTTCGACCACCGGCTCAACCGGCGACATTGGCTTTGGAGCATCGGGCGAACTCACCAACCAGCGTTTGCGCGATCGCCAAACTGGCGTTTATCTCATGACCGTGGCCCCGATCACCATCAATGGACAGACCACCTACACCTATCAATCCTTACCCCAGTAGAGGTTCTACAACGAAGTAACTTTGCAGGGAACTTAGCCTCTGGTTTCTCCTACTTTTCCAACCCTGATCCTAACCCTCAAGCAAATTTTCTTGGAGGAGCGTGAAGACTAAACCTGTTTTCAGGGTTGACACTTATTCAGTCTGCCGGACAGCGATACGGAGGAGTGGCAAACTCAAAATACAGGTCAGGGTCAGAAGGTAAGCGATAATTCCAGTTGCCTGCACACTCATCAGAAGCATTTCCCAATCCGTTGGTAGGAAAGGTTTCACGGCAGCCACAACACAATAAACCAACCAATAGGCGAAGATCATCATGATTAATGCGCGATCGGTTGATTCTTGTTCGGTCTTGATATCTTTATTGGAGGGTAAAAGCAATAGACCGGCGATCGCGGCGAAAAATGAAACCACCATTAAATAGCCGTGCCAGGAAAGGTGAAACATTGAGTCTTAAAACCCTTTTGACTAAGACGTTTGAAGTGCCCCTCAGTCTAAAGGATGGTCAATCTGAAAACCTAGCAATTCTTACAAAGAGCAATAATTTCGTTAGCTAACTTAAAAACCGCCATATAGCAATCCTAAATGACTTGTGAACGACTGGATGGTGAAAGGGCTTTGTGAGAAGGATTGCCTGCGGAAACCTTTCACAATCCTGATCGGATCGCTATAGAACTGGGAGGCAATA
>CAZBTL010000018.1:0-24440 GCA_964494755.1 uncultured bacterium
CGGACATTCTGAACCGTGCCAACATCGGTTTCGAAGTGATGCACGAGCGGAATGCACACAACTTCCCACTCGACCTAGCTTCCGGTGAGGCAACCCCTGTTGCTCTGCAAGCTCCGGCAATCAACGGCTAATCCGTCTGATTGACTGTCAGTAACAAACGCCTCCCAGCGGGAGGCGTTTTTGCATGTTTTTTAGCTTGTTGAACCAACCTTTTTACAGAAAGGAGTAATGACTTTTTGAAGTTGTGGGTGTAGGAGAGTCTTTTCACGTCTTGCATATGTTGGATCAAGAAATGCCATGAACAGCCCCCATCTGGAATCTGCCATTCAACAATATCGCCTTGCACTCACCACACTCCAGGAGGTTCAGGACCGGGCTACACTCACAGAAGTTGACCAGTTGTTGGCCGCCCGCGAAGCTGTTCGGACAGCACTGAGTCAGCCTACACCTTTTTTCTTGCTGGCTTGTGTTCAGACTATCGGGCAGAGTTTAACGGGTCAGCGGCAGCGATCGCAGATGGCCATCAAGAACCTGGAAGTCGAGCTAGCGCAGCAAAAAGGGGTGATCTGTCAGGTTTGTCATCTAACCGATTGGCAGTTTAATCATCTGTTTCCCCCCATCCTGTCTGACGCTCGCCCAGTGCCCTGGCATGATCGCCTGGATTGGTTGTGGAAATTTGGCTCAATTGTCTGTTTTGCTCTATCCCTGCCGTTTTTGATTGATATCATTAATCGCTCCCTCAAAGGCGGCATTGATGCCGGTTCGGGGCTAACAATTCTGGCCGCCGGTATTTTGTCGTTGCTGTCTGGAGGTGGCAATCTGACCCAACTGGGGGCCAAGATATTCGAACCGATCTTCACCAGTTTCCATCTGCCGGAACGCTGGTGGGATGAAATTCGCTTCGTGATTTCATTGGCCTGTTTACTAGTGCTTTTCCTGTGCTGGCAGTGGCTATTGCCTCTGGTCGGGGGGGAGTTTGTCAAAGCCGCCGATCAGCATGTGGACTTTGCCAAAAAGGAAGCCTACTACCAGCGGGCGATTGCCCTGGCGCCCACTGACTTTCGGCCCCATTTCGGTCTAGCTCAACTCTACGAACAGCAGGGAAACTTCGAACAAGCATTGGCTGAGTATAAGCAGGCTAGCAAGGAGGCGGAGCAGCACCAACCGACTCCGCTAGCAACTGGCCTGAACCAGTTATCCTCCATTTTGGCCAACAGTTCCTTAGCCATAGGTGTTTTACCCGCTCCGGAGTCACTGAGTCAGAGTACACCTGAAACCATTCAGTCACAAATCAAGGCTGCTATTCCGCGCATCGCTGCCTATTTCGTGGATTTGCAGGAATATGACAAGGCGATCGCGGAGTACAAAGACATCTGGAAAACCCGCAAGGAGCCCGCGATTGCAGAGCAAATCGTGACCGTTTTTCTAGAGAAAGAGGACTATTCCAAAGCCGGGAAATGGATGTGGAAACTCGTTAAAGTGGCGAAGGAGCAGAGATCTCCGTTGACTGAGCAACAATTCTATTTGCTCCGCCGCCTAGGCCGATATTATCTGGAACAAAAAGACTACGCAAAGGCCCTAAACCTGTTTGAGGCCGGTCGGAACTTAGCAGCGCCGCAGTCGTCCCAACTGTATGAGGCCGTTTATTACCTGGGGTGGACCGAGTTAAAACGGCAATCATACAAGCAGGCACTTTCCTGGTTCAATTCAGCCATCGATCAGGATCAGCAACGGACTCCTGCCTATTGCTTGAAAGCTCAGGTATTGGCTCAGGGACGACTGGTGAATCGACCAGAACTGGAGTTAGCGACTAACGATTGTTTAAAGCGGATCGATGTGAATAACAAAACGGAAGATGACATTACCTGGGAACAAGAGATGCTGAAAATTCTGGCCAGCCTGACCCAACAAGGAGTGGTGAAATGAAGTCAGTTATACCGTTATCCATTGCTTTGGCTGGTTTCCTATTGACACAGGGAGAAGCATCCTTGGCCCAAAAACGCCCAATTGCGATCGTGCTCGAACTGAAAGGAACCGTAGAAGTGCTACGCGATCAGCCAAAAGCCCGTTACCAAGTGATTCCGGTCCCATCAACCACCCCTGACCAACCAGACTTTCCGCTCTACAAAGGAGACTTAATCCGAGTGCAGCCAGGTTCTCGGGGAGTCGTCCAGTGTTTAGCAAACTCCCAGATCTGGACAGTTCCCGATGACGGCCTGCCGCGAGGCGTGGCCAGCACCTGTCCTTAAGGTCGGTGGAAATCCCAGACCAGACAACTTCCAGTCTCCGTTTTCCGCTACGATCGAAGACCTGATTGGATTGCAGGAAGCGCTATGGGCAACACCTTCGGGCATCTGTTTCGCATTACCACCTTTGGGGAGTCCCACGGCGGCGGGGTTGGGGTGGTGGTGGATGGCTGTCCGCCCCGATTGGAAATCTCGGTAGAAGAGATCCAATTTGAACTGGACCGTCGTCGGCCTGGCCAGAGCAAAATCACCACGCCCCGGAAGGAAGAAGACCGCTGCGAGATTTTGTCCGGCGTGTTTGAAGGCAAAACGTTGGGGACTCCGATCGCCCTGCTGGTCCGTAACAAGGACACTCGCCCCCAGGACTACGATGAAATGGCGGTCAAGTACCGGCCTTCCCATGCCGACGCGACCTACGATGCCAAATACGGGTTACGCAACTGGCAGGGCGGGGGGCGCTCATCAGCCCGGGAAACCATTGGTCGGGTGGCTGCTGGGGCGATCGCCAAAAAGATTCTGCGTCAGGTAGCTGGCGTGGAAATTGTCGGCTACGTCAAGCGCATCCGCAATTTGGAAGGGGTGATTGACCCAGAAACCGTCACCCTGGAGCAGGTAGAGAGCAATATTGCTCGCTGTCCCGATCCGGAAGCAGCAGAACGGATGGTTGAACTAATTGAACAGTTTCGCAACCAGGGCGATTCCCTCGGCGGGGTGCTGGAATGTGTAGCTCGTCAGGTGCCCAGGGGATTGGGCATGCCGGTATTTGACAAGCTGGAAGCGGACCTGGCCAAGGCGGTCATGTCCCTACCAGCCACCAAAGGCTTCGAAATTGGCTCCGGTTTTGCCGGGACATTACTCTCTGGCAGTGAGCACAACGACGAGTTTTACACCGATGAACAGGGCAATATTCGCACCGTCACTAACCGCTCTGGCGGCATTCAGGGCGGTATCTCCAATGGTGAGAACATCATCATCCGAGTGGCCTTCAAACCCACCGCCACCATTCGCAAGGAACAACGAACAGTGACCCAGGTAGGGGAGGAAGTCACCCTGGCCGGCAAGGGCCGCCATGATCCCTGTGTGTTGCCCAGAGCCGTACCCATGGTGGAGGCGATGGTGGCCCTGGTTCTGTGCGATCATCTGTTGAGAAACCACGGCCAGTGCCATCTATGGTGACTCAATGGCAGACTCATCTTTACAGACCAACTTCGCCCGATTATCCCAAAGCCTGGGACAAATTGTGGTTGGCCAATCGACTGTAATCCGACAATTGATGGTAGCCCTGCTCACGGGCGGGCATGTCATTCTGGAAGGGGTTCCGGGTACGGGCAAAACCCTGACCGTCAAAGCGATCGCCCAGTTGGTGCAAGCCGAATTTCGCCGGGTCCAGTTGACGCCGGACATTCTGCCCTCCGATATTCTGGGCATCAATGTGTTTGATCTGAATAGCCGCAGCTTTACCCTCAA
The DNA here is from genome assembly GCA_964494755.1 of uncultured bacterium. GTDB lineage: Bacteria > Cyanobacteriota > Cyanobacteriia > Leptolyngbyales > Leptolyngbyaceae > CAZBTL01. The sequence goes on from CAZBTL010000018.1 coordinate 3,714, forward strand.
AAAGGGACCCATCTTTACACAGATTCTGCTGGCTGACGAGATCAACCGGACTCCGCCCAAGACCCAATCAGCGCTGCTGGAAGCCATGGAGGAACAGCAGGTCACCCTGGATGGCCAAACCCTGCCGCTGTCTGAGTTATTTTGGGTGATTGCCACTCAAAATTCCCTGGAATTTGAAGGCACCTATCCCCTGCCAGAAGCCCAGTTAGACCGCTTTCTCTTCAAATTGGGCGTGGACTATCCGGATGGCCAGTCGGAGAAAAAAATGTTGCTCGGCAGTCAATCCGGTCTGCAAAGTAAGCGGTTGGATCTGGAAAAGTTGCGGCCCCTGATGAGTGTGGAGCAAGTGCTGGCGGCTCGGCAGGCAGTCCGGTCGGTAACCGTGGCAGAACCGTTGGTGGACTACTTATTGGCGTTGATCCAGCGATCGCGCCAGCACCCAGATCTGACCCTGGGCGCCTCTCCCCGCGCCGGAGTAGCCTGGTTACAAGCCAGCAAAGCCCACGCCTGGCTCTCCGGTCGCGACTTTGTTACCCCCGATGACCTCAAAGCGGTCGCAGCTCCACTGCTACGCCACCGTCTGATTTTGCGCCCAGAAGCTCAATTGGATGGGATCCAGGTTGATGGGGTGGTGGCCGCTCTGTTTAGCCAGGTACCGGTTCCCAGGTAGCAATCGCCCATGGGTGTGTGTGGTTCTAACTAGCTGCCCTCACGCATTCCTGGTCAGTGCAGCCAGTCAGGCTAGATGGGCCGGCAGCAGGGTCAGCGCGACATAGCTCGTGAAGATCAGGGCAAAGCCAGTTTCCAGCAGGGCAATTGAGCCAATCCGGGCGGTGCGATACCAGTTGGCTTGCCAGACAATCAGGCCAAATTTACACAGACCCAGGACAAATCCGGCGGCGGTGAGCGGAGCCAGCCAACCGACGAACCAGAGACCGAGGATGACCAGGGTTGCGATCGCGTGATAGAGGGCGGCAACCAGGAGCGGCGTATTGGCATGGTCAGCCAATAGGGAATAGAGCCAATCACCTTTCCAGGGTTTGCGCAATTTGAGCGTAAAAATGGCGCCCACAAAGTACAGCGTGTTCAAGAGCCATAGACCCATGACCGGAACTGACAGAGAACCGCTCGTTGCCCAATAGGCCAGGGGCGCAGACAGGCATACCGACGCAAAGGTAATGAATTCATTCAAGATGGACCGCTGTTCCCGCTGGAAGACGGCCCATACATCGATTGCCAAGGCGGACAGGGCTGCAGCCCCGATCCAGAGCAAGGTCAGCCAGTTAGCTGTGTGAACCAACAGATACCCACCACTGACTGCAGCAATTGTGGCATACAAGCCAGCCCAGAACAGAAAGCGGGGCTTCCAACTTTTGCGCTGCTTCACCTGCAAGACCAGCGGATGTTCCGCCTGAAAGCCAGCCAAGGCACAGACCAGGGCCAGGCTAGTCATCCAGGTCCAGCCTTGAGCCGCCGCTGCCCCGGTCAGGAAGGAACCCAGCAGAACGATATAAACACCATGCTCAGGGGAAAATATCGGACGGTACCAGGCCGGAGGGTGGCCCCCCTGTTCCGGAGCCGGAGTTTTAGCAGAAATTGCCTGACTCATTGCCCTAAATAGTCCAATCCTGGATCCGCCATTCATTGTCCTTGCGAATCAGGCGGTAGCGGACCTGCAAATTGGGATCAGAGGTCGAATCCTGCAGACTACCATTCACAAAGTATTCCGTTGCCTCACTGACATCGGCCACGACCACGGCTTCATCTGGTTTGGCCTTGTCTTGCTCAACCGACGACACCTTAACCGAATGGGTGTATTTCTTGTACCAGTTATCCCGCTTGGCCTCGGCAGACGCATTTTGCCATTCAGACAACTTGGGATCTACCAGAACCTTTTCCAGGGCGGCGGCATCATGCTTGGGCCCCATCGCCGCTGACTTGGCGGCCAGCCAATCCTCTACCACCTGCCGGGCGGCCTCGTTGGTCAGAGGTCCTTCAGCGGTCGCAGGACTAGTTGTATCGGTTGGCAAATCAATAACCGGAACATCTAGTTGCACCAGCGGCACTTCCTGCTGAGAACTGGAAGAGGTTGACGTTTGCCAGGAGCGAGCCAGCCAGGCCAACAAAAAGCCCAGGGCAACCATACCTAACAGAACCGCAGCGGGAAGAAGTAAGTTAGAAAGTTTGCTTTTCTTCGCTTCAGACCGTTCCCCCTTCTGACGCAGAGAGCCGCCGCTCCGGGAGCTATCGTCTCCACCCCGCCCCCGTCTGGCCCGCCTGCGACCCCGCTCTTCAGAGGGCATGGCAACCGCCGCTGCCGTCGCCGCTGCGCCAAAATGCTCAGTGTCAGCCTCAAGGGAATTGGGACTGCGGTTCGAAACTAACGTAGCAGTTGCCGTCTGGGAAGATCCTGAATCCCCGTAGGGCTGCATCAAGTCCCGATCCTCCGCTAAAGCCGACCCAGCAGCCGTCATGCGACTGACCCGATTAGCAGTTGCAACAGCGGGTTCGGCATAACCCAGATCAGTCCCACTACGGACTGAATAACCTGGCATCGCTACAGTTCCCGTCTGCACCCGGCTGGATGAGGACGACGCAACGGAACTGGTCAGTCCAGTGCCTCTAGCTTCAAAGGCTCTGGGTTGAGCAGCAGACTGCACCGTTGCCCAATCGGCATCAATTTCGGGTTCATTGGGCAATTCTTCTAGATATGCTTGCACCTGTTCGTCTGCAAAGTACTGCTTCAGCGACACCTGTTGTCGCGCCAGATCGCGAAAATGAGGAAAAACCTCTTCCTGTAACCAGTGCTCCACATATAAACACAATCCCGGAAGTAAATCCGGCGCTCCCTGGGAATGCTCACGGATAAAGGCAATCTGAGCATATTCCTGGCTCATCTCTAGCGCCTGGCTGGCTTCACCGGTCTGGCCCAGCAACAGGGAACAGACCGCTTGCTCCAAATTGACATCCTGGCGTCCTACTAGCCGCGAGAGCAGCAACTTGGCTCGTCGCACCAGAGCTGGCTGGTGTTCGGCAAAACCACGGGCCAGCAAGGCATACACCGCCAGATAAGTGGCCACCGCCGAGGGCCGACGAGACTCTTCCTCAAACAACACCTGCTGCTCGGCTGCAGTTAAATAGCTGCGCAACTGCTGAATAAATTTCAAGAAATCATCAATATTGAGCCCGGAGTAGTCATTGCCAACGCCATCGATGCCACCCCGCTCCTGGAGCATGGTCTGGAGCAATTGCATGCCCCGATAGCGTTCTTCAGTCTGGCTTTCAGGCAAGGCCAGCAATTCCAGAATGCGATAGGGGCGCAACTTATACAAATCGCCCTGGATCTCTCCCCGCACGCCAGAAAACAGTCCTTCCCGCAGTAACAGCTTTTCGCCGGTTTCCAGCGCTTCGGCAGCGTTTTCATACTGTCCCTGCTGCCATTGCTCCCGCCCCAGTTCCAGACAGGCCAGGGCAACGGTTAGAACAATATCGGAATAAACAATGCGGGGATCGCCAAACTCTCCACTTTCCAGACTAGCGCTGCCACCGGTCAGGAAAGGACGCCCCAGTTTCAAGACCAATTCATATTCTCCCAATTCCTGCAGCAACAGCAGGGCCCCGACAAACTCATCATCCTGAATTTCAATGGTCGGCGTATTGGCATCCAGATCGGCTGTCTGACTGGGCACAACTGATCGATTGTCGTCCAGATCGGCGGCCTGGTCTGGGGTGAGTTCGTAGGTCTTGGCTAGAAAACTGGCATCATACTGCTGCCGCTGGTCTGCATCGGACAGGACGGCAAAGGCTTTGTCCAGCAGTTTGCGGCGGGAAGAAATGGCCGCGTCTGAGTATTCACGCCGGGGTAGTTGAACCGTGCGATCGCGATGGGCCTGACGCAGTTGTTCGGGCGTGGCCTGAATTGGTAAACCTAGTATGCGGTAGTAGTCGAGCGGAATACGCACGGTACACTTCCCCAGCGGTAGCAATAACGTTAAGCTATGGTATGCGGATAATGACACTTTTAGAGTGCCATTATCATAACCTGTCCTTGTCAAAGTGGCAGTTTAACCCAGCATAAGCAAAATTTCTGGGAACGCAACATTAAACTCTAAAAACTCTAAAATTCTAAAAAGTCTGCATCGTCTGCAACAGGACAGTTCAATGGTTCAAGAACGATCACTCCCGAAGGTACAAACAGCACCCGCCAGCGTTACGCGTGAAGAGGGGTTAACGATTTACGAGGATATGGTGCTTGGCCGCTTCTTTGAAGACAAGTGTGCGGAGATGTATTATCGGGGCCGCATGTTTGGCTTTGTCCATCTTTACAATGGCCAGGAAGCAGTGTCGAGTGGTGTGATTCAAGCCATGCGGCCCGGTGAGGACTATGTTTGCAGCACCTATCGAGACCATGTCCATGCACTGAGTGTCGGGGTGCCAGCGCGGGAAGTGATGGCCGAACTGTTTGGCAAGGCAACGGGTTGTAGCAAGGGGCGGGGCGGCTCCATGCACCTGTTCTCATCTGAACACGGGCTGCTGGGTGGGTTTGCCTTTATTGGCGAAGGTATTCCGGTGGCGACCGGAGCGGCGTTTCAGACCAAATATCGGCGGGAAGTCATGAAGGATGAGACCGCCGACCAGGTAACCGCTTGTTTCTTTGGGGATGGAACCACCAATAACGGTCAGTTCTTCGAATGTCTGAACATGGCGGCCCTGTGGAAGCTGCCTATCCTGTTTGTGGTGGAAAACAACAAGTGGGCCATTGGTATGGCCCATGAGCGAGCTACTTCCCAGCCAGAAATTTACAAAAAGGCTAGTGTATTCGGGATGCCTGGCTATGAGGTGGATGGTATGGATGTGTTGGCCGTTCGAGGCGTAGCCCAGGCTGCGATCGCCCGGGCTCGAGCTGGTGAAGGTCCCACTCTGATTGAGTGCCTGACTTACCGATTCCGGGGCCATTCCCTGGCCGACCCGGATGAGTTGCGGTCCAAGTCGGAGAAGGAGGCCTGGTTGGCCCGTGATCCGATTAAAAAGTTTGGCGCTTATCTAGTCGAGCAACATCTGGTCACCCAGGAAGAACTGAAGGCGATCGAAAAGAAAATCCAGGCAGTGGTGGAAGATGCCGTTCAATTTGCCGTTGACAGTCCGGAGCCGGATCCCTCAGAACTCTACAAGTATGTGTTTGCTGAAGATGAATAACGGCAATTCCTAGGGAAAAAGCCCCAAAGGACTTTGGGGCTTTTGGGGGGCTATTCTTCTTCTACCCGATAGCCTAGTTCGGCCAATCTGGCCCTAGATTGCCGCCATTTCGGCACAACTTTGACAAACAGTTGCAGGTAAACCTTACCGGCAATCAGCTTTTGCATTTGTTCTCGGGCTGCCGTTCCAATTTGCTTCAGCATTCCCCCCCCTTTGCCAATCAGGATCCCTTTCTGGGATTGCCGTTCCACCAGGATCGTCGCCATGACTCGAGTCAGGGTCGGATCTTCCTGCACCTGGTCAATTACCACAGCGACGGAGTGGGGGACCTCCTCCCGAGTTAACAGCAGGATCTGTTCTCGGATTAACTCACCCATGATGAACCGCTCCGGCTGATCGGTCACCAAGTCGGGCGGGTAATAGTAAGGACCAGGCTCCAAATGCTGGATCAATCGTTGCAGTAGCGAGTCTGTCCCTTGACCCGTTGTGGCGGAGAATTTTGCGATCGCCCAGTTGTGGCTGCGCGCCAAATCAACATAGTCCTGGTCAAAGGCGTGAACTGGGAAAGTCAGCCAGTCATCTTCCTGAGGGTTGGACGGGGTTTCGGGTGCATGCGCCTGCTGATCCGCCTTATTCAAACCCAAAATTACCGGCGTGTCGGTCTGTTGGACCAGGTCAGCAATGTAGCGATCTCCCCCCCCCATTTTTACCGAACAATCCACCGCAAACAGCAGGATATCCACAGACTGGATAGCAATCTGGGCATTTTTAACCAGCACCTCACCCAGAGAGTGATGCGGTTTATGAATGCCAGGAGTATCGACAAAAATCAGTTGGGCAATAGGTGTGGTCAAGATACCGCGCAGCCGATTGCGGGTTGTCTGGGCCACCGGAGAGGTAATGGCAATCTTTTGGCCAACCAGATGGTTCATGAGTGTGGATTTGCCAACATTTGGTCGGCCAATAATGCCCACAAAACCAGACCGAAATCCGGCTGGTGCGGGGGGGATCAACGCAAAATCGGGGCCTTCCCTACTCATGACACCTTCTTCCTCGTCCGATTGCAGTTGCTATCCTTCAACCTTACTTAACTTGTTTTCACCAGAGAAGCGGATAAAGTCAGATCTTATAAAGGAAGGTTGTCCGGCGTCTATCAGCCAAGAGATGGGCCAGATACGATGGTGCATCATGGCTATGTTTCAAATCAGGCCATCCAGGCGGCGAAGGGGAAATTAGCTCATGGGGATGGGTTTCAAAGCAGCCCCTTCGTTCCAATTAATTCACTTCCGAGCAACGGTTGAACCGTTGAACCATTGTTAGAGCAGCATTCACGGAGCAGGCAACCCTATGGGAGAACATAAACGAATTGGCATCCTGACCAGTGGCGGTGATTGTGCTGGGCTGAATGCGGTGATCCGGGCAGCAGTCCATCGCGCAGTGAATACCTACGGTTGGGAAATCCTTGGGATTCGACAAGCAACCATGGGGCTGATGAATCGTCCTCCCCAAGCAATTGTGCTAACCCCCGACAAGGTGGATCCGTATCTGACCGCTGGGGGAACCTTTCTCGGCACAACCAACAAAGGCAATCCCTTTGCCTTTCCCATGCCCGATGGCAGCACCGTCGATCGCAGCGGAGAAATCGTAGAAGGCTATCACCTGCTAGGGTTAGATGCCCTGATTGGCATTGGCGGAGATGGCAGTCTGGCCATCCTGCGACAACTGGCCCAGCGGGGCAACTGGATGCTGGTAGGCATCCCAAAAACCATTGATAACGATGTGGCGGTTACCGAGCGATCGGTTGGCTTCGACACCGCCGTCAACATTGCCACAGAAGCGCTGGATCGGCTGCACTGCACTGCCGCCAGTCATAACCGGGTGATGATTCTAGAAGTCATGGGTCGCGACGCTGGGCATATTGCGATTAGTGCCGGAATTGCTGGTGGAGCAGATATTATTCTGATCCCGGAAATTCCCTACAGTATGGATGGCATTTGCCGCAGCATCAAAGACCAGCACGAACGGGGCAAGGACTACTGCATCATCATTGTGGCGGAAGCCGTTCGAACCGAGAGTGGAGAACCGGTTACCATCACCTATCAGGGCAACCAGTGCCGTTTTGGTGGCGTGGGTCATTATCTGGCCCAGCGAATTTGTGAACAGATTGGGGTTGAAACCCGGGTGACGGTTTTGGGACATACCCAACGGGGTGGCACTCCCTCTCCGATGGATCGGTTGATTGGGGCTGCTTTTGGGGTAGCAGCAGTGGATCTGATTGCCGAGAATAAACCCGACCACATGGTTACCTGGCAGCATCGACAGGTGATCAGTGTGCCCATCTCAGACGCCATTTCCCATTATGCGGTGGTTGATCCCCAGGGCACTCTAGTTAAAACAGCACGGGGATTAGGCATTTATCTGGGCGATGCTTAGCGCTTCTTCCCAATGACGATTGTTTTGACCAATGACGACGGGGTCGATGCACCAGGGATGCAGGCTTTACAGGCAGCACTGCAACAACTGGATCAGACTGCCGTCGTCATCGCCCCGCAGGGTCCCTGGTCTGGGTGCAGCCATCAAGTGACAACGGCTGCGGCAATCCAGGTGCAGCAGCGATCGCCCAGCGAATACGCGATCTCAGGAACCCCTGCCGACTGTGTCCGGTTGGCCTTGAGTCATTTTTGTCCCCAGGTTCGCTGGGTACTGTCGGGAATCAACGCCGGTGGCAACCTGGGGGCAGATGTCTATATTTCTGGCACTGTGGCCGCGGTCCGCGAAGCCGCTTTACACCGGATTCCTGGAATTGCGCTTTCCCAATATCGACGGCGTCAGCAAGCCATTGACTGGCAACGGTCAACCCATCTGGCAGTTAAAGTTCTGCAAGAACTATGGGCCAAGCCTCTGCCACCGGGCAGTTTTTGGAACGTGAATCTGCCCCATCTAAATCCAGAGGAGTCTGACCCGCCCCTGGTGTTTTGCAATCCCTGCAGTCAACCCCTGCCGGTTTACTACCGCCAGGAGCAGGATCAGTTCTATTACTCGGCGGATTACTCCTTGCGAAAACGCGATCCCAACAGTGATGTAGAAGTGTGTTTCTCTGGTCAGATTGCAGTCAGCCAGTGCCAAGTCACGCCTCCCTCTGCCTCTGGAGTCGGTTGGTCGCCATAGATCCCTAGCCATTGGCTACCCCCCTTCTGTCACCAATACTTAATATACTGAAATGCACTGAACAGCCAGATTGCCTGCCTGGTGGCAATTCCACCCACGGAACCCCAAACTAACTGGCAGGTTGGTTGCATTTTGTAATAAAAACAACAGGCAACAGACAGGACAGTACTGTTAAATTTCGATCAGAAAAATTTGTTTAACTCTGACATCATGTCATTAGATGACAGCAGTAGCCCCTGTCATCGTTTGCAGCCCCCCCTGGCCCTAACCTGCACGGGTTAAGGCCGGAACGATTCACTAAAGGTCTCTACCGATGATGCGGATTCGAGATATTGTGTACCAGGCATTGGAGAATGGTTGTCTGACCATTGAGTCAGAAGAGCATCTGCGTCAGTTAATGCAGACAAAGTATGGTCAGGAAGACCTCAAAGCCTTTATGAAGCTCCAGTTTGCGGTTACTTCCGGTGTGGTTCGACAGGAATCGCGTGAATTAGCCCGTCAAACTCAAGCTAATTTGCAAGTGGCCTAGCCCTCTAGAGCCTAACCTTCTAGAGCCTAGTGTTCTGTCAAACCCTAATTTTAAGGTGAACCCATTGGCTCGTAGTCGGCGCTTTAGCGCTGAAGCGCTGACTACAAACCCTAATTTCTAGAGTTGACGCTGCACTAGTCCTCTAGAGCAAGGATATTAGCTCCCTTTTTCCCATCACCCGACTACCGGATTCAAATCCAACTGGGCAGCCAGATGCGCAAGCGAAACTCAGTTGGGGAAAGGGGCAATCCCAGGTAAAGAGGTAACCAAAAAATGAAAGCCAGAATAATGCTGACGATGGCCACCACACCAGCAATCCGAAAGCGCGGTTGGGCGCTGGTCAGGCTGCGATCGACCAGCCAGGCAAGAGCCATCGTGGCAAACACTGAAGCACCCATATAGTGATAGAGGAAAAGACAGCGGTTAACTCTGATCCAGGGCAGCAAATTGGCCAGATAGTTAATTACCAGAAAGAAATATAACCAGAATTCCATCCAATTTCGGGGAAGATAGCCAGTCTTATCCAGGGGATCAACGGGTTGGCCCGTTCGCCATAGGTGAAGTAGGCTGGCAGCGAAGCCGAGGATCACCATCAGCAGCGCGATCGCCGACAGCCACCAGAGGATGGGGTTGCCAATGGCGTGCACATCATAAATCACCTGGGCGGATCCCTCTGGAGCAATGGACCCACCAGTCGGTAATGGGTCACCCGGTTTCGTGACCTGGTAAAAATACGCCACCGGCCGGATCATTAACAGCCAGCTATACCAGCTTGAACAGTAGGGATGGACTTGCGGACCACTGCCAACCCGCTCATGATATGACAGGATCTGACGTTGCAAGTCCCAAAAATCTGACCAGAAACCAGTCTTGGCATTAATTTGCAGGTGAGGAATCCAGAGAAGCGTGTAGAAAAGGGCCGGCACTGCTCCCAGATAAACCCCCATCTGCCAAACCCGCAAACGAGTCAGACGCTGCAAGGGACTGCAATCCACCCTGTCCGTTGCCGTAGAACCTTCGTCTAACCCTGTCCTCGGCGGCAACTTGCTGACCCAGTGGATCACCCAGGCTCCGATCCAAAGCCCGTAGGCACCCAGCAAAAACCACAGGCCATTCCATTTAATGGCAGCGGAGGCCCCAAAAGCCAAACCAGATGCCAATAACCAGCCACTACGGCCCAGCGCCCTGCTACTATTCAGGGCTAACAACAGAAACCAGAGTCCCGATACCCCCAGAAGCACCAGATAAATATTGTTCAGGGCATAGCGGGATTCCACCAGAAACAATCCATCTAGCGCGACAAAACCACCTGCCAGCAAACTGAAGGGGGGACGACGGGTTAACTGATAAGCCAGACCCATAACCACCAGCGGAATGAAGGAACCCGTCAACGCATTGAGCCAGCGATAGCTCCAACTGCTGTAAGGCGCCCCCGCCATGACATTGACTGCATCCTGTCCGATCGGCCATTGGTTGCCCAGCCACATTCCCAGTGCAATCAGATATTTGCTGAGCGGCGGATGACCGTCGAAGAAAGGTGTGCCGGTCAGATATTGATGGGCAAATTTGACGTAATAGACCTCATCAAAAACTAGGGTGTTGAATCGTCCCAGCCCCCAGAAGCGCAAAGATAGGGACAACAGCCAGATCAGGAGCACCGCGATCGCAAACCACGGCAGGGGTCTAGCCCGTTTCTCTGACAGCACCATAGGCTCGTTTCGCAAGAATCATTGTGCTTTCCCACTTTCGCACAGGATCGATGAGGGGAACCAGAAGCAGCCACAATCCTTCGCTCTAAACCAGCCGTACAACGAGAAGCCACATCAATCTGCCGCCACACCATTAGCCCCAGGACTGAATAATTTTTCTTGCACCATAAAACTTTCTGTTTTTATTGATTCCATAAAGCTCTCCGACATTCCCAGCAAAGTTCAAAGATATTTCTGTGAAGGCTGGGGGGTGCTCCATTGGCATTTGGGAGAATGGGAGAGGAAAGTTGAAGGCATCTCCATTCATCCATTCACGGTGCAGGCCCAGCGTTGAAGCCAATCTATCTTTCAGCAGGATTTCCGTATCGTGACCACGTTTGAAGAAACCAGCAGCCCAATCAGCGTCTTGAACCACACCTGCACAATTCCGGTTCCTACTGCCCTGACAATTGTTCAGGCAGTAAACTTCAAGCAAGAGTTCCAGCAACTCTGTCTGAACAACCCACATTTGGCCTGTGTTGTGTTTGACTTCAGCCAAACCCAGTTCATGGACAGTAGTGGCATCGGAGCGCTGGTTAACTGCTGGAAATTAGCCCAGAAGCAAAACGTCAGGCTAATTTTGCAAGACGTGTCCCAACAAATCCTCTCCATCCTGGTGCTGGCAGACCTGGATCGATTGTTTGAGTTCAATCATTCGGCTACGCCACCACAGCAGCAGACAAGCCAGTTGGTCGAGATGCCTCCGCCAGTGGCCGATTCCACCCTTGGAGAGGCAGCCTATGTCACTCATCCGTCTGTCCATTCCCGCGCCAAACGCCTCATTGATATTGCAGGTGCCCTGGTCGGTCTAACGATTACAGGTCTGCTGTTTATCCCGATCGCCGTTGCGATCAAGCTGGATAGTCCTGGCCCATTACTGTTTGGGCAGACCCGCTGTTCCTGGATGGGGCGTCGGTTCAAGATGTGGAAGTTTCGATCCATGGTCTCCAATGCGGAGAAGCTGAAGCACATGGTAAAAAACGAAGCCAGTGGGGCCATCTTCAAAAATGCCAACGATCCCCGGATTACTCGGGTCGGTAAATTTTTACGACGTTCCAGCCTGGATGAGCTGCCCCAATTCTGGAATGTATTGAAGGGAGAGATGAGCTTGGTCGGCACCCGGCCCCCGACACCTGATGAAGTCGAAAAATACGAAATTCCCCAGTGGCAGCGCCTGGATATCAAACCAGGGATGACCGGTGAGTGGCAGGTGAATGGGCGATCGTCGATCCAAAATTTTGAGGACATTGTCCAACTGGATCTGAAGTATCAGGAAAACTGGAGTCTGTGGTACGACCTACAACTGATTCTGAAGACCATTCAGGTCATTTTTAAGAAAAATTCGGGCGCAGCCTGAGTCATCGCGCAAACTTAGCGGGATCCTATCCGTTCCCTGCAACTTTCAGCGGATGAGGGCGTCAATAACCCTATCAACCATGAAATATTTCCTCTAACGGATAGACACTATGCGTATCCCTGTTCAGTTACGACTGTCGATGCTGGCAACAGTTGGCCTGTCTAGCTTATATGCTCCTACAGCGGCAATTTCAGCCAACCTGTTTGCGCAGCAAGAAGTAGACAATAGTCGATTTGCCGTCGTTGCCTCTCCCTATGCCGGTGGAACCGCCCATCAGCTCCTGATCATTGAACAAGTGTCCAATGCTCGCTCTTGCTGGAGCAAAAGTGGTAATCAGCCAACTCTCATCAATCCGCTCCTGACCCAGTTCGATTTCACCAATATCTGTGGCAGAAGCATTGATAGCAACGGTTACTCTCTCCGCACAGCCGGTGAAGATCAGGGTTGGCGCTACAGTTTGCGGGTTGTCCGGCGGAACAACGACATGCTGTTGTTGGGAGTACCCGTGGCAGACCGACGAGCGCCAGAGTTGCTCATTGGCAGGGTTGGAGGAGTCACCACAGATTTTGCCGAAATCAAGCTGCAACCGGGATGGCGCCTCACCAAGCGTAGTTTTAATGGCCAAGCCATTGGTCATATTTATCTAACCAACGATCAGCCCCTGGCTAGTCTCAATGCAGCCGCACTTGCCAGTCGTCCAGCAACGACACCAATTGTCAGCCGACCCCCTGCTTCGACCACCCTTCAACCATCGGTTTCCCCTGCCAAACCGACCGTTAAACCAACGACAGCATCAACCCCAACGTCCCCAACTTCACCAAGTAAACCCTCGCCAGTGGCAACTTCTGGCAATCGAATCTCAGTCCCGATCCCGGTTCCACCGCCTGAAACGAACCAAACCAATTCGACAGCAGGAACCTTTCGACCCAGCAACAATGACCTGGTGGTTCCCATTGTTGTAGTCAACCGCTAGGCTGCTGGGCAGGATACAACCTGATTACACAAATCATCCCGATTCAACAGACAGCCTGCAAAGACAGGGCAGTATCTGCTACATTGTCGTTGCCGGATAAAACGGGCTAGGAGGGATTCGAACCCCCGACACCGTGGTCCGTAGCCACGTGCTCTAGTCCACTGAGCTACAAGCCCTTGACAAGAGTTTTATCCTAGCACAGAAGGCTGCCATGACACAAAATATTTCTCCGGCCGTCTCATCTGAGACGGCTATTTCCCCATTAACCCATTTAGATGGGCAGGGGCAGGCCCAGATGGTGGACGTTTCAGCCAAGCAGGCAACGGTTCGAACAGCCGTTGCAGCCGGTCAGGTGCGAATGCAAGCTCAGACTTTGGCTGCGATCGCGGCTGGGAATTTACCGAAAGGGGATGTGTTGGGAACTGCTCGCCTGGCAGGCATCATGGCGGCTAAGCAGACAGCCAATTTGATTCCTCTCTGCCATCCCCTGCCGCTGCAAAAGGTGGATCTGCAAATTACCCCAGATCCAGATCTGCCAGGTTACCGGCTCCAGGCAACCGTGAAAACCAAAGCTGAAACGGGTGTGGAAATGGAAGCCCTAACAGCCGTTTCCATTGCCGCTCTGACCCTCTATGACATGGCTAAGGGGTTGGAAAAGGCAATGCACATTGAAAACATTCATCTAGTCCGCAAAACGGGCGGCAAGTCAGGCGACTATGGCCTGGAGCCGGAAACCCACTAATCCTAGAGGGGTCCCTAAAATTTCCTGAGCCTGGCATTCATCTTTCAATGACTCATCTCCAGCATGCGCTGAATCGGCTTCAGCGCCGCCAGTCGAGTTGCCTCTGGCAGGGTGATCTCCGGGCTCCGGTTTTGCATGCATTGGTAGAGCTTTTCCAGGGTATTCAGCCGCATGTGGGGACACTCGTTGCAAGCACAGTTGTTCATCGGCGGGGCCGGAATGAACTGCTTGTGGGGCAATACTTTCTGCATCTGGTGAATGATCCCCGGCTCCGTTGCCACAATGAAGGCCTGTGCAGGACTGTGTTGCACATACTGCAGCAAGGCAGTGGTGGAGCCAATATAGCTGGCATGCTGCAGAACCGCCGGTTCACATTCCGGGTGGGCGATCGCTTCTGCCCCAGGGTGTTGAATTTTAAGTTGAACCATTTTCTTTTCCGAAAAGGTTTCATGCACCATACAACTTCCTTGCCAGAGCACCATCTCCCGCCCGGTCTGCTCCATCACATACTGACCCAGGTTGCGATCGGGAGCAAAAATCAGGGGTTGTTCCTCCGGAATTTGACGCACAATTTTGACGGCATTGGCACTGGTGCAAATGATATCGCTCATGGCCTTGATCTCAGCCGTGCAATTAATGTAGGAAATTACCAAATGGTCAGGATAATTGGCCTTAAAGCGAGCAAACGCATCCGCAGGACAGCTATCCGCCAGGGAACAACCAGCAGCCAGATCGGGTAGCAGAACCAGCTTATTAGGATTGAGAATCTTGGCGGTTTCAGCCATGAAATGCACACCCGCAAAGACAATTACATCCGCGTCAGTCTGGGCCGCCTGCTGAGACAGCCCCAGGGAATCCCCAATATAGTCAGCAATATCCTGAATATCCGGATCCTGATAATAGTGAGCCAGGATGACCGCATTGAACTCTCGCTTGAGGCGATTGATGGCATCAAACAGGTCAACCGGTAGCGCAGTTTGGGGTTTGGAAAGGGCAGTGGTAAACACAGCAACGTTGTCCAGATAAGAAGTCTTCCTTTAATTATAGTTTTAATTACCAAAATTGCAATCAACTGTTTTGATGGAAACATCTAAAACTGAGTCGCCAATTTTGTCGGCTGGCGTCGTGCACTGTTGCCATTACTGATCAGTTAGCGTTCCGACAGCAGAGGTCTTGACCTATTCCACCAACCCGAGTCATCAAACTCTGACACAGTCATCGATCCCCAATGGGCCAGAATCGAGTCCAATCATCCCTTGCGACCGCTTCATCCAAGATGCAGGATCGGCACGGAACAACCGTGTTCTGGAGCAAAACCAGAAAGCTGCTGGGGAGAAATTGTCACCCAATTGGCCCCAATCAGAGTTAACAGTGACTACAATAGTTGGTACAATCGGATACTTAAGAGACTACATGAGCCAACCTGTTGCTTCTGGTTATAGGGGAAATGATAGGCACATTCTTTGATCTGTTGACACTCTGCCCTTCCTTTCTTGCCGCTTCCGCACCAGCCCTCTCTCTACGTTTAAACTCAACCCGCCATAGGAATTGCTAACTGGTGTTTGGTTTCCCTCTCTTGAGTTTCCTAATTTTGCCTAAATTAATGAATCTAACCCTCAAACAGTCTGTTCCGAAACTCTTTTCACTTCTCTGGGGCATCCATTCCCAGGCGTTTCATAGGGATAGGTTTTGGGCGCCTTACCCAAATTGGTTCAAGAGGGACTATAACTGATGTAACTCCCCCAACCTTAGAGAGGAGTCGAATGTGCTCAGTTTGACCAGAGTTCCATCGAACCATACCGCTCCTACTCTGTTCACCAGGTATGGGCAGGCGGGTTTATCCCCAAGTTGGGTAGGCCGTTTGCGAAGTTTTTGATTCACCATCGCAGGAGAAGCAACCATGCTACACCGCAAGATCTATCAGCTCTGTTGTGACGGGCGTGAAGTCTGGATCTTCTTGCGGGATCAACAACGCTGGATCGAACGAGCACGCATCTTAGATATAGAAGGCGACTTAGTTACACTTCGGTATGAAACTGAAGAAGATGATGAAACCTGTTCCTGGGAAGAAATGGTAAGGCTGGAAAGTATTGGAGCGGTGACTCAAAAACTAGCTTCGGTGCCGAAGGGAAATGTGGAGCCCACAGTTTCAGAAGAGTGTCCCGAGGCTGAGCAGATTCCTAACAAACGCTCGCCAGACCCCAATTTGGACTAAGTCATTGATCGTTCCTGTCGGCTGATCACCCTCATCTGTGATTCTCGACAGGGTTAGAAAGGCTAAGGCTTTAGCGACCGACGCGCCATCAGTCAAACATGCCACCCTATAGGAAGAAGCCTGCTTAAGTCTTTAGGCAGGCTTTTTTGATTTGATCCCTGACAGTTCTAAGGCCTGTTCGCTGCAAAAATTAGCTCATCTTCCTGGCGCCAGGCCGGATCCACAATGCAGATAAACACCAACGGTTCCTGGCCTGAATTGTGAATATACTGGCGCGCATTGGGAGGAATGTAGATCGCATCCCCCATACCAACGGCTTGACTCTCTTGATCAATGTGCATTTCTCCTGTTCCGCTCAGGATGTAATACACCTCAGAGGTTTTGAGGGCGTGGGGTTTGGACGTTTGTCCAACAGGCAGGATTGCTTGAGCCAGACTATATCGCAAAGCCAGGGGTTGCTTGTCCGGATGCAAGAGTTCCCGCAAGTAGGTGCCGTCTCCAGCAATGAATTCCTCGCAGTTGTTTAGTTGGCGGATTAGCATGGCAAGTAGAGTTTGATAGCAAGTCGTTGCTCTTTGCTGCTTTCCCTCATGGGACAAGCGGAAGCCAATGCACCCTTTAGCGGTTAGGACTGCTCTGGCGAGGGGGGCACTCCTGTTTCGATCGGCACATAGTCTCGACAGTTAATCGCTTCTTCTGTCAGGGCGGTGGATGGGTGGACGGTGCATTTGAGAAAATAGTCCTGGGTAAAAAACCGACAGTGGGCACAGGGAATCTGATGCATCTGGCGCGTCCGATGTGCCGTATCTCGCAGGCATGTCCAGATATTCCAGACGACCAAGATTAATAGCGTCCATGCCGCAACAAAGCATAGGGGAATCAGAACAGGCTGAATAGACCGAATCAGAGGTCGCAGCAGTTGGAACACAGCCGTTGCCATTTGCAGGTGAATATGAGGCAAATTTTACTGTGATTTTCCGGGTAGAGATCACCTGCCATTCATTGGGCGATCGCATTCGTTGGGACGGATCGGACAGGAGAAAACCAATGGACCGACGCATTGGCTAGCAACCAGATCAATTCCGTTGCAATCAGGTGCAGTCGGTAATTCGCAGGGATTATAAATAGATGTAGATTCCGACCGGGAAACCGGAGTTTTATGGCATCATGTCTAAATGAGCGTTCAGCAATTTTTTTCTACGAATTCACAGGAAAACAGTTATGGCTCTCCATCTAGGCGATATTGTCCCCAACTTTACGCAGCAGTCTAGTGAAGGTGAAATCAACTTCTACGACTGGGCTGGCGATAGCTGGGTTGTTCTCTTCTCCCATCCAGCAGACTATACCCCCGTCTGCACCACCGAACTGGGTGAAGTCGCAAAACTGAAACCCGAGTTCGATAAGCGCAACGCCAAGGTGATTGCCCTCAGTGTGGATGGTGTGGAATCTCATAAAGGTTGGATTAACGACATTAATGAGACCCAAAACACCACCGTCAACTATCCCATCCTGGCGGATAGCGACAAGAAGGTCTCCGACCTGTATGACATGATTCACCCCAACGCCAATGCCAGCTTAACTGTGCGAACGGTGTTTGTAATTGATCCCAATAAAAAGCTGCGGCTCACCATCACCTATCCTCCCAGCACCGGCCGCAACTTTGAGGAAATTTTGCGCGTCATTGACTCCCTGCAACTGACCGATAACTACAGCGTTGCCACACCAGTGAATTGGAAGGATGGGGACGACTGCGTAGTCGTGCCGTCTATTCCAACTGAGGAAGCTCGCCAGAAGTTTCCCAAAGGGGTCAATGAAGTTCGTCCCTATTTGCGGCTGACCCCCCAACCCAATCGGTAAGAAAGCTCAAAGCCGACAAAGGGTGTGTGAACAGCGCACCCTTTGTGCTGGTCTCTGGTTGGTTGGCGGTTTGTGTCTGGATCGACTTCGATCGTTCGCAATTGCTCTTTCATCCTGAAAAGCTGGGTTTCTGGCTGTTTGGCCCGTTCTTCTGTTAGTCGATGGGCATAGATCTTTTGACGCAAAGTGTCAGCCAGTTCCCCCAGCATCAGCAGCTTTTCACCCGTCTCTTGCCGACGAAAAGCCAGCCATTGCCCCTCAATCACCAAACGCAGGTTGAGCAATTCACGCCGATCGTCCTCAATCGGTTCATAGCGTTCCCCTTGCAGACCATATCCCTTGTTCAGAGCCCATTCCCAGGGAAGTCAGGGTTATGTGCCTCCCAGCTTAGCTGGATGATTCAGGCCAGCCAGTCCCCGCAACACTGACCTGGCAGGATTGCTGCATCGTCGGCTCGCCAAATATCAGGTCGTTTCAAGGCGAGCCGTTAATAGACCAGAATCAGTCAATGGAAGTCTTCAGGTAGCATTCAGAATGGACATTAAAAATGGATTCATCGGTACCATCGGAAACACACCGTTGATTCGCCTCAATAGCTTCTGTGAGGAAACCGGCTGTGAAATTCTGGGAAAGGCAGAGTTTTTGAACCCCGGCGGTTCCGTGAAAGACCGGGCGGCCCTCTATATCATCAAGGATGCTGAAGATAGGGGCTTACTCCAACCGGGTGGTACGGTGGTGGAAGGAACCGCTGGCAATACTGGCATTGGTCTGGCCCATATTTGCAACGCCAAAGGTTACCGCTGCCTGATCATCATTCCTGAAACCCAATCTCCAGAAAAAATTGATTTACTGCGCACCTTGGGTGCTGAAGTTCGAACGGTTCCAGCAGTTCCATACCGGGATCCGAACAATTACGTCAAGTTATCTGGTCGAATCGCAGCCGAAATGGAGAATGCCATCTGGGCCAACCAATTTGACAATCTGGCCAACCGTCGAGCCCACTATGAAACCACAGGGCCAGAAATTTGGGCTCAAACAGACGGCAAAATTGATGCCTGGGTGACGGCAACTGGCACAGGGGGAACCTATGCAGGCGTGGCCCTGTTTTTGAAGGAAAAGAATCCGGATATTCGCTGTGTTGTGGCCGATCCCATGGGCAGTGGCCTGTATAGCTACATCAAAACTGGGGAAATTTCCCTGGAAGGGAGCTCTGTTACTGAAGGGATTGGCAGCAGTCGGATTACGGCCAATATGGAAAATGCGCCAGCAGATGATGCGGTTCAGGTTCAGGATCCGGAAGCCATCCGGGTGATTTATCAACTGCTGCGTAAAGATGGGCTGTTTATGGGCGGTTCCGTTGGCATTAATGTGGGAGCAGCCGTGGCTCTAGCCAAGCAGATGGGGCCCGGTCATACGATCGTGACGGTTCTCTGTGATGGTGGCAGTCGCTATCAGTCCAAGCTCTTTAACCGGGAATGGCTGGCCACGAAGGGCTTGCTGCCGCCAGTCGAGTTTCAGTAGCGGGCTGAGCAGCGATCGCCCAATCCCCTGGTTCTATTTGAGAAATAGAAATGGTTTGAGCCATTCCGAGCTTCTGAGTGTAACATGACTCCCAGCGTTTGATGTGAGGGCGTTGGGCTATGCGGGTTGATTTCACCAGCAAGAAGACAGGAGTGCGTCAACCGTTCGACACCATCTTCTCTTTGCATTGGTGCAGTGGCCGATGGTGGGGCAGCAGCAGTGCCGCGATCGCCTTGCTTCTGGGTGGCGCAACAGCAGCCCAAGCCCAGACCTACGCCGATGCGCTGCCACCACCACCAGCGGTGCCCACCGCCACTTTTCCCCAACCCCCAGCCTATTCTCCGCAGTCAACGTACCTGCCACCGCTGGCTTTACCCCAATCCCAATCCTTCTCGCAACCGCAGTCCTACTTCATCCAGCCGACAGCTTACTCCCAACCCCAATCCTTTACTCAACCCCAATCCTTCCCCCAACCTGCATCAACAGTAGGGTTGCCCCCCTTTCAACCGGAGCCAACCTATCTGGTTCCCCTGGTAGCCGCATCCAGCGCCCCCCTTGCCGCATCAAATTATCCCCAAATCGGGAGTTCTGGCCCAGATGTCAGGCTGATTCAGGAGCGTTTAAACGCATTGGGCTATCCAATAGCGGTAGACGGCATCTTTGGTCCTGAAACAGACAGTGCGGTGCAGCAATTTCAAGCGTTCAATGGGTTAATGGTGGACGGCATTGTGGGCCCAGAAACCCGACAGGCGCTGATCACAGGCGGAGTGGGTCGTCCGGTGGGCTCCAGTAATCAATTACTGAAACTGGGAGATACGGGCCCCAAAGTCAGTCAGTTGCAAAGTCGGCTCAGCGCCATGGGCTATTACAACGGTCCCATCAATGGCATTTTTGACCAGCAAACCCAACTGGCCGTCCAACAGTTTCAGTCTGCCAACGGGTTGGTGCCAGATGGCATGGTGTCAGTCGCCGCCTGGACTCAACTGGCGCAGGGGATGAGTAGCACCCTTCCTACGCCGCTGCCAACCCAACCGATTTATCCGCCAACTGGTTCCAGCGATCAATTACTGAAACTGGGAGATACAGGTCCCCAGGTCAGCCAGTTGCAAAGCCGGCTCAGCGCCTTGGGCTATTATCGGGGGCCCATCAACGGCGTTTTTGACCAGCAAACCCAACTGGCTGTCCAGCAGTTTCAGTCTGCCAATGGGCTAGTGCCAGATGGCATGGTGTCAGTGGCTGCCTGGACCCAACTGGCGCAGGGAGGCGTTGGCAGTGTGCCCACGCCCCTACCTGCCCAACCAATTTATCCGCCAACCGGTTCCAGTGGACAATTATTGAAACTGGGAGATACAGGTCCCCAAGTCAGCCAGTTGCAAAGTCGACTTAGTGCCATGGGCTATTACCGGGGGCCCATCAACGGC
>CAZBTL010000018.1:24540-29426 GCA_964494755.1 uncultured bacterium
GTGCCAGATGGCATGGTGTCAGTGACTGCCTGGGCTCAACTGTTTGGCGGCACTGTTAGCCCGCCGAATTCCGGAGTAACCCCACCGGCCAGTACACCTAGCGGTTCCTACACGGTGGTCGTTCCTGGCTCGCAGGCGGAACTGTCCAACCTGTACGCGCGAGCTGTTCAGATGGGTGTTCGGCAGGACATGATGCAAGAAAAAACGGCCCGCCAGGGACCCTATTTGTCGATTGGCCCGTTTGCCACCTATCAGGAAGCCAGTCAGTTAAACCGATATCTGCGTCAGGGCGGCATGGATGCCAGGATTTTTTATCAAAAACCATAGGCTCCGTCTCCTGGAAGAATCATCCCACGACCTGGATCGGCTATGTCTGATGCAAGTAATCTAACCAGCGTGAGGCAGCATCAAATCCCGCAATTTCTGGTCACGGCAGACCAAATGCGGCAGATTGAGGGGCGGGTCTTTGCGGCTGGAATGCCGATCGCCGCTTTGATGGAAAAGGTTGCTAGCCGAATTACTCAGCGGGTAATGCAGCTTTATCCGCCCAGTCAGGTAAAGCAGGTCGGGGTTCTGGTTGGACCGGGTCACAACGGCGGAGATGCCCTGGTTGTGGCACGGGAATTGCATTTCCAGGGCTATGAGGTGATCTTGTTTTGCCCCTTCGCTCGACAGAAGGATCTGACCGAACAGCACACCCACTACTGTTCCAGTTTGGGAATTCCCATCGTAACGGAAGTAGACCGGCTGCAGTCCTGTGACTTGCTGGTTGACGGATTGTTTGGCTTTGGATTGGAGCGATCGCTGGAAGGGGATCTGGCAGCGGTGATCGATCAAATCAACCAGTTTCCCCAGCCGGTGGTCAGCATTGACCTGCCATCCGGCTTACACACAGATACCGGCCAGGTCTTAGGAACTGCGATTCGGGCCAGCCACACGTTGTGTTTGGGCCTGTGGAAAGTAGGGCTGCTGCAGGAATTAGCCTTGGAATTTGTCGGGCAGGCCGAATTGGTGGATTTTGATCTGCCGCTGGCCGATATCCAGGCAGTTCTGGGGGAGCAACCCCAGTTGCGCCGGGTCACGCCTGAACTGGCGATCGCCCATCTGCCGGTGCAGCGTCCAGCCACTACCCACAAATACCGCATGGGCCATTTACTGCTGATTTGCGGTTCTCGTCGCTACAGTGGAGCCGCCGTCCTGGCCGGTTTAGGGGCGCGGGCCAGCGGTGTGGGCATGGTAACCATTGCGGTTCCTGCCAGTCTCAAGCCGCTGCTGAATGCCCAGTTGCCAGAAGCGCTGGTGCTGGACTGTCCAGAAGGTGAATCCGGGGCAATCGCCCGGCTACCGGAAACCCTGGACTTTAGCGCCTACTCCGCGATCGCCTGCGGGCCAGGCCTGATGCTGGAGGCCCAGACCGCCGTGCAGCAAACCTTAGCCAGTGATCGGCCGCTAGTTCTGGATGCCGACGGCTTAAATCTACTGGCCCAGTTAGGCACTGTCCCTACCCTGCAGGCGAGATCGGCCAAAACCATTCTGACCCCCCACTGGGGTGAGTTTCGGCGGTTATTCCCAAACCAGACCGAATCGTTAGATCGCATTACGGCTACCCAAAGGGCCGCCATAGAAGCAGGGGCCATCATTCTATTGAAAGGAGCCCGAGTCATTGTCGCTAATACTCAGGGCAAGACCCGGATTAATCCGGAGAGTACGCCAGCCCTAGCCAGGGGGGGGAGTGGCGATGTACTCACGGGCCTGCTGGGAGGACTGTTGGCCCAGGTTTTGCTCCAGCCCCAGCCTCCTTCCACCACCGACACCGTCGCCGCCGCCGCTTGGTGGCATGCTCAGGCCGGCATGCTGGCGGCACAGGAGCGGACAGATTTGGGCGTGGATGCCTGGACCTTGACCCAATACCTCATCCCTGCTTTAGCACAGGCCGTTAAACCCGTCGTTCAAGACTTGCCGAAATAAACGGTCAGAATTTCCTCCGCTTCAGCCCTGGAGGCCACCCGATAATTGGCCTTGAATAAAAACGGCTGTTCCCGAACCACATCTGCGTGAACAACTTCCCAAACACAAAGATGAACGCCGTCTGCCGTAGGGGTAATGCGATACTCAACTTTGGTGCGGGGTTGCAGCGCTTGCATGGCAGGAACTCACAACGATACTCAACAGGGATTGACGGTGCGCGGTTGCAACCATATCAGACAAAGCCGACAGCAAGTCTCACTGAAATCAGCCAGCGCGGCCTCATCCGAGCGCTTTCCATGCCAGTACTTGCGCTTTTGCACTGTGGCAAACTGCCAGGAATTTACAGTAGCACTGGCTGTTTCCAACCGCGGACACCAGGGTGACAGGTCAACGAACCGTCCACCGTCCCCCATGAATCATTGACGCACCCACCTTGCTTTTAGGTTCCATAGAACCCGCTCTATCATAGCGAACCAACGTCTCTCCAGCCAACTGAAAAGACCAGCTTGACGCTATTCTACCTGGTCAAATCGGACCGCTGGTGAAGTTCCACTTGGCCCAACCGCATCCAGTGCAAGCAGATAAGGACAGGTATCCCTGGCAGACACAACGCCCCAGGCAACCCCTGAGGATCAGGAACCAGCTCTGCCATTGCTTATGCGAAAACGGGACAGACGGGCAGATGAACTGCGCGATCGCGTTGCCAGTCTAGTTAGACACATTAGCCAGCAGGGGTTCCAACCAGGATTGCAACTGATCTTGGCGGAAAATTAAAGCTCGACGGCCCTGATCAAACCGGAGTAAACTGGGTAAGCCATGCTTGCGGACACAGTCCCTTAGCCAGGAACCCACTCCCTGACCTTGAGCCGCTGACATCTCTGCCTGAAATGGACCATACATCAAGACTAGAACATGCCGGTTTTGTAGCGGAGCGTCTTGCTCAATCAATTGGACTAAACTGGATTGACCAACATGGGCCTGTTGAGAAACGCTGGACTCCGTCCATTCACGGCTGAGGCGCTTGCGGACTGATTGGCCAGCTTCACGGCGGGATTTACTAGCAGGATTGGACTCTAACTTGGACTCAGGCGCGGCTCTACGACGAGAACGTCTGTGAGTCATAAAACTCCTCTGAAGAAAGAACAAAATAACCGAAGAACTCCTCTCTGACTTCTCTCAGGCACTGGAGGAAGGACTCAAAGAAACTCAATGTACTCAAGAAAGAAATCGTGGAGTAAAAAGCTTTCTAGCCTAATAGTAACCAATTTTGATATTTTGCGACAATTTTTTGCACAAGAAATGCTGCAATCTCATTGCATTTTAGCGGCGATCGCCAAATGATAGAAGCATCTCGGCATTGCATCAGAGATGGGTCGCCGCTGGGTTCAGCCTTTCCAGGTTGAAGCATCGCTGTGACGAAAACCGATGTCCCTAGACTAAAAGGATACAATTTCGTTACTTCTGATACGCTAATGTCGATTCATTGGATTCTCAACACACGGAACGATCATGACTGTCTGTGAATATAGGGCAGGATTAGAGGGCATCCCCGCAACACAGTCCAGCATCAGTTTTGTCGATGGACAACGCGGCATTCTGGAATATCGGGGGATTCCCATTGAAGAACTGGCGGAAAAAAGTCATTTCCTGGAAACGGCCTACCTGCTAATTTGGGGTGAATTACCCACAAAAGGAGACTTAGAAGCCTTTGAATTCGATGTGACCCATCATCGCAGAATCAAGTATCGGATTCGGGACATGATGAAGTGCTTCCCGGAAAATGGACATCCGATGGACGCCCTGCAAGCCTGTGCCGCAGCCCTGGGTCTATTCTATTCCCGGCGGGCATTAGATGATCCGTCTTACATTCGTGCAGCGGTGGTTCGTCTATTGGCCAAAGTGCCAACGATGGTAGCCGCCTTTCAGTTGATGCGGAAAGGCAATGATCCGGTGCAACCGCGAGATGACCTGGATTATTCGGCAAACTTCCTCTACATGTTGACCGAGAAAGTACCCGACCCCCTGGAAGCTCGAATTTTCGATGTCGGCTTGATGCTGCATGCGGAACACACTATCAATGCCTCTACCTTCTCCGCCATGGTGACGGCCTCCACCCTAACTGACCCCTATGCGGTGGTTGCCTCCGCAGTCGGCACCCTGGCTGGCCCCCTGCATGGCGGAGCCAGCGAAGAGGTGATTTGGATGCTGGAAGAAATTGGTTCAGTGGAAAATGTCCGTCCCTATGTCGAAGCGTGCCTGGAACGAAAGTCCAAGATTATGGGATTTGGCCATCGGGTCTATAAAGTCAAGGATCCACGGGCCATCATTTTGCAGCAACTAGCTGAAAAGCTATTTGAAAAGTATGGCCGGGATGCTTACTACGACATTGCGGTGGAACTGGAAAATGTTATAGCTGAAAAACTGGGCCATCGGGGTATTTATCCCAATGTGGATTTTTACTCCGGTCTGGTCTATCGCAAATTGGGCATTCCTACCGACTTGTTTACCCCAGTGTTTGCCATTTCCCGGACGGCGGGCTGGCTCGCCCACTGGAAAGAACAACTGGCAGAAAACCGCATCTTTCGTCCCACTCAGATTTACACCGGCACCCATAGTGCCCCTTACATTCCAATCGTGGAAAGATAACCTAGGTATAGTGATGGGTGATACCCCCTATCCCATTTCTCGATGGGATGGTGAAAATCTGGATAGTGACGATTTTCAGGAACTCCAACCCCTGGGCTGAAAAGCCTAGGGGATTTTTTTGCGATCGCCCCAGTCAAGTTCCGATCCAGCCAGCCAGTATTAACCAGCCTAGATGAGCTATGGCGATCCGATCAGGACTGTGAACGATTTCCGCAGGAAATCCTTCTCACAAAGCCCTTTCACCATTCAGTCGTTCACCAGTCATTTAGGAT
>CAZBTL010000019.1:0-9866 GCA_964494755.1 uncultured bacterium
GGATGCAGGGAAAAACCACAACAGCCATACTCCACTCCCTCTGACTGAATCTAGTCTTCAGATTCTTCTTCCGAAGCATCGAATTCGCTTTCGTCGTAGTCAAACTCGGCTTCAGCGCCTTCGTAATCCTCGTATTCGTCCTCTACATCCAGTTGACCATGCCGACCTTCATAGATGGCGTCGGCTAGCTTACCGACAATGAGCTTAATGGAACGAATTGCATCATCATTAGCTGGAATGGGAATATCCACCAGATCGGGGTCGCAGTTGGTATCCAACAGCGCCACGATGGGAAGATTCAGTTTCTGACATTCCAGAACGGCGTTATATTCCCGTCGCTGGTCTACGATGATGATGATGTCAGGAATCTTGCGCATCGCCTTAATGCCGCCCAGATACTTCTCCAGCTTTTCCAGTTCCCGGCGGAGAACCGATGCTTCTTTCTTGGGCAGCAGATCCAGAGCCCCGGTTTCTTGCCGACGCTCCAGTTCTTTCAAGCGGTCAACCCGAGTTTTGATGGTAGCCCAGTTGGTCAGCATGCCACCCAACCAGCGCTGGTTGACATAGTAGGCGCCACAACGAGAAGCTTCCTGGGCAATAATCCCAGCAGCCTGACGCTTGGTGCCAATGAATAAAAATTTCTTGCCCTGTTCAGACGCCGTGCGGACATAGTTGTAGGCTTCTTCCAGCAAGCGGGCGGTTTGAACCAGGTCAATAATGTGAACCCCATTGCGGGCGGTGTAGATGTAGGGGTCCATCTTGGGGTTCCAGCGACGGGTCTGATGCCCGAAGTGAACGCCCGACTCCAACAATTGAGCCAGTGAAACAACTGCCATATTGAATTTGATCTCCTTGTTCGGGTTTATCCTCCATCCAGGGGAATCACAAGCAGGCCACTTGCTAGATACCAGTTTCGATCGCTCAGGATTGACCGGAAATCGATGACTGTCAGACAAATGGCGATCGCTTACAACACCCGAAGTCCTGGATGTGTGAAATTTGACAACTTTTCTAGCGTAGCATAGTCCGCACCGCTTTCAGGGAGACAATTGGTAGTCTGATGGGCCATTGAGCAAACAACGATCAGTGATCAGGTATCGCCATGATCGACTACGCTTGCCAATCTGAGCCAACCATCGGGCAAGTCTGTATCTTCCGCTTCCGGGGTGGTTAAGAAAGGGGAATGTTACCCTGTTGTAAAGGGCTTTGAGGATAAAGGGCGATGAAGAGTCGTAGCTTTACAGTCATTCTTTATAAAGAGGATGACATGTACATTGCTGAATGCCCGGAGATTGGCACAGTTGATCAAGGCAAAACGATCGAGGAAGCGCTTGCGGGGTTGAAAGAAGCGACACGGCTCTATTTAGAGGAATTTCCTGTGCCTGAAACCTCTCCTAGACTGATAACCAGTATTGAGGTTAGCTATGCCTAAGCTGCCACGAATCTCTAGCCGAGCAGCGATTCGGGCGCTTGAACGTTTAGGATTTGAGCAAGTTCGTCAAACAGGCAGCCATGTTGTGATGAAGAGAGAAACTGAAGAGGGCGAACTGGGTTGTGTTGTTCCTATTCATCGAGAATTGAAAATTGGCACATTGAGTGGCATTCTCAAGCAAGCCCAGATTCCAGTTGAGGAGTTCATTGCCAATCTCTAAAAATGCCCATCATCCTTTGAGATTGGAGATAGGTGAGAACAAGCTTTATACGCAAGTGGAAAGTGGTTGCAAGGACTGCTGCAATAACGCTGTCAGGGCTGGATCGGTAAAGTCTGCACAGACGAGAGCGGCACCGGCAGCCAGTAAAATCTGGGGTTCATGGGTGGAGGCAATGCCCACCGTCAAAATGCCAGCGGCCACCGCTGACCGGATGCCGGAGGGAGAGTCTTCAAAGGCGATCGCGGCCTGGGTCGGTAAGTTGAGCCGTTGGAGGGCCACCTGATAGGGCAGCGGATCCGGTTTGCCACGGGGCAGTTCTTCTCCCAGCACGATAGTTGAGAAACGCTCTTGCAAGTGCAGCACTTCCAGCATGAAGCGGGCATTTTCGACTGGGGCATTAGTCACCACAGCCTGTCGCAAGTCCTGGACTTCAGCCCAGTGCATCAGGTTTAGTAATCCGGGCATGGGCTGCAATTCCCCCGCAGCCCGCCGACGAAACTCTGCTTCCTTCTCCAGGCTCAATTGTTGACCGGTTGCGGCTGAGAGGTGGGGCAGTAAATCCGCCACGATCGCCGCATT
The DNA here is from genome assembly GCA_964494755.1 of uncultured bacterium. Lineage (GTDB taxonomy): Bacteria > Cyanobacteriota > Cyanobacteriia > Leptolyngbyales > Leptolyngbyaceae > CAZBTL01. The sequence continues at coordinate 2,232 of CAZBTL010000019.1, forward strand.
GAGTCGGCCGCTAAAGTGTTGTTGATAAAACGACCGATCTACCTCCAGGCCATAGGTACGCAACAGGTCACGCCAGGTCTGAAAGTGGATGGGGTCCGTGTCAGCCAGGGTGCCGTCCAGGTCAAACAGCAGAGCTTGCAGCATCAGAATCAGGGAAAAACGCCTTGCTTAGTCTAGCCAGATGGACCGACAAACAACAGTTTGCTGGCCAACCGATTATGGAATCTTTTTAATGGCATGGATCGGCTGCAGGCCCATTGCGAAAGGCCAGAATGGTCATTCATGCATCCAGGTCGTTTTCCGCGATTGTCCTAATCGGAAGTGATCCAAATCGGCCAACTAGCGCTAGAACAGAATGGGTTCAAGTCAGTGGTCGGCTAAACGCCTGCGGAGTCGCTACGCGAACAGCAGTCAGCACCGAGCAATCAGCCACGTACACTCAGCACCCGACACCCAGCACCCCATCCCCCTTGCCGCTCGACTTCAGCCATGGGAACGACTGTGCAACCGACTCCCAAGCAAGCCTTGATCCTGTGGAAATTGTTGATTACAGGGGAGGAACCGGCTGTGTCGAAATTGCAACCAGCTTTGAGCCCTGAGGAACGGACCTTTCTGGTGGAAGCTGGACTGATTGAGCTAGAAAAGCGAGGCCGGTCCACCCATGTAGTGCTGACAGACCAGACCTGGCAGTGGGCCGCCAACAACTTTGACGTGAGTCTGTGCCAGTCCAGTTTTGCCATTTCAATTCTGGAACAGTTATTGCAAACGGTTGGGGCTTATTTGAAGGGGAATCGGATCCCATTGGCGGAATTTTTGGCGCCGCGATCGCAGATGGCTGCCGAGCAACTAGTGGCGCCGCTGGAACAGCGAATCCGAACGGCCTATCTGACGGCGTCGGGTGGGGTTTACAACGTGCGGGTACGCCTGGCCCAACTGCGGCGATCGCTACCGGACGTAGCACCGCAGCACATCGACCAGGTGCTGGGCGACCTGGAACTGGCGGAAAAACTGGTGCTGATGCCCCTGGACGACCCCCAGGAAATTGGCCCAGACGATGAACAAGCAGCGGTTACCGTAGGCGGACAACCGCGTCACATCCTTTATCTAAGGGGATAGGCAGGGATGATTGGGCAAGAGCAAGAAGCGTTGCTGTGGGGCCTGAGGGCGATCGATCTGAATTGGACTACCCACATCAAAAGTGTGTGGCGAGATCTGGAATACGATGTGCCCGCCCTGCATCACCGGCAGCGAGACAAAATTATTCAGGAATTGGAACAGTTACGGCGCACGACCGACCCCGCTTCGCCATTGGGATTAGTGATTGTGGGAGCGGCTGGAGCCGGTAAAACCCATCTGCTCAGTGCCATTCGGCGTCATGCCGTTGCCCAGGGCTATGGCTTCGTCCTGGCAGACATGACGGATGTGCATAATTTTTGGGCCACGGTCCTGCAAGGCTATATCAGTTCATTGCAGGAAACTGGGGGGGATGACATTCCCCAATTGCAGAAGTTGATTGCCTTTTTGGTGGCTTACACCCAGGTCGATATCACCGTGGAACAAGTAACCCAGGCGTCAGCATCTGACTTGAAACAATTCACGCAAACAATGTTGGCTGCCCTGGCCCAGCGAGATCGACCCGCCGCCACCCGCTGGCAAAATGTGGTGCGGGCCCTGCTGTTGCTTAATTCCAGCGACTTTACGCTGTCTGGCATTGGCTACAACTGGCTGCAGGGAGCCGAGCTTGAAGCCGACGATCGGGCCCGGTTGGGGTTTACGGTTGGCGCTCCAGTTCCGCTGAGCGAAATCGTGGCAGGGCTGTCCTGGCTGCTCAGTCTCCGCAGTCCTTGCATTCTGGCTCTGGATCAACTGGACTCGATTGTGACCCAGCACCATGTGGCGGCTGGGAGCGGCGGGAGCGGCAGCCTGTTAGAGGAGCAGCGGGTCTCTCGTTCCATTATTGAGGGCATTGGCGGCGGCCTGACCGCTCTGCGAGATAAGACCTGTCAAACGCTGGTGCTGGTTTCCTGCTTGGAATCGACCTGGGAAATTTTGCGATCGCAGGCGGTTGGCACGTTTCAGGACCGCTTTCAGCCGCCCCTGCCATTGGGCAACGTGGTCAGTGAAGCGGTGGCCGGACAACTGGTGGCCGCCCGCCTGCAGGAAGTTTACAGTAACCTGAAATTTGCACCGCCCTATCCTACCTGGCCCTTTTCCGCCCGCTTTTTTGCCAGTGCGGTGCGGCAGTATCCCCGGCAAATTCTGCAACGGTGTCACCAGCACCGGGAGCAATGCTGGCAGGAACAGACAATTACTGAATTACACGAATTTCAGCTCCGATTGCCCGCCGCCTCACTGGCAGGTCCAGGTTATGAAAGGCTAGACCAGGCCCTGCTGGCAGCCAGGGAAGGCAGTCAGGCCGTAGCCCTGCTGGAGGAAACCCAGGAAGACCGGCTGGGCGCTCTGTTGCAGGTGGCCTGCCAATGGCTGGTCTGGGAAAATCCCACCCCTGATTGGGTGGATGTGGCGGTCGAAACCGACTTCCCGGGCGGCAAGAGCTATCCCCTCTTGCATGTGCGGCTGCGCTTGACCTTTCGGCAGGAGGGCGATCGGGAACAGCATCTCTGTCTGCGGGCCTTGCAGAAAACCAATGCGGGGGCTTATCGGACCCGGCTCAAAGCGGCCATGACCGCTTCGGGCATTGACCGCTGCCTCAGTTTCCGGCAGTTGATCCTGATCCGCACCCAGGAGTGGCCGACTGGCCCAACGACCCACCAACTCAGCCAACAATTTGAGCAAGCCGGGGGACTATGGACGAGGCCGACCCTGGATGAGTTAAAGACCTTGCTGGCGCTCCAAGATCTTCAACAGCAGCAAGACCCGGACTTTGAAGCCTGGTTGCGTGATCGCCGACTGGTTTCCCAGTTGCCTTTTTTGCAATTGGCTGTGACCTGGCTGGTTACCGAATCCACTGCCAGCCGTCCGGCTGTTGTCGCTACTCCAGCCAGCCCATCTCCTGCCCCAATGGCCACTCCAGCCAGCCCAACCCCAACCCCTCAGGGGATAGTTCGTTCGTCCACTGTGACCATTGGCCACCGCTTGGTGGGACAGCAGCAGCAAGACCCCGTTGCCTTGCGATTGGCCGATCTTTCCCGCCACACAGTTGTCTTGGCTGGCAGTGGCTCCGGCAAGACGGTGCTGGTGCGGCGTCTGGTGGAAGAAGCAGCCCGCCAAGGGATTCCGTCCATTGTGATTGACGGGGCTAATGACCTGACCCGCCTGGGCGATCGCTGGCCGACTCCACCCGTAGGCTGGCAAGCGGGCGATCAACAGGCCGCTGAACACTATCACCAGACCAGCCAGGTCGTCCTCTGGACCCCGGGCCGGGAAGCTGGCAATCCCTTGACGCTGGAACCCTTGCCCGACCTGACCACCGTCGCCAATGACCAGGATGAACTGGATCAGGCCGTCGATATGGCCCGGGACGCCCTGCAGGACATTGCCGCCCCTGGCAATTCCGAACTTTCCCGACAAAAACGGGGCATTTTGCGAGCCGCCCTGACCTACTTTGCCCAGCATGGCGGTGGCTGTTTGACCCATTTCATTGACCTGCTGGCCGATCTGCCGCCAGAAGCCGGTGGCAATATTACCGAGGCCGATCGCAAAGCCCAGAGTATGGCTAACAGCCTGCGAGCCGAAGTCCTGAACAATCCCCTACTGCGGCAAAGTGGGTCGGCCCTGGATCCAGCCATCCTGCTGGGGCTGGGTAGCGCTGACTCACCCACCCGCATTTCGGTGATTAACTTTGTCGGCTTGCCCGGTCTGGCGGCCCAACAACAATTCCTGAATCAACTGGCCATGACCCTATTTACCTGGATCAAGAAACACCCAGCTCCCGCCGACCAGCCGGTTCAGGGCTTACTAGTGCTGGATGAAGCCAGGGACTTTGTGCCCGCAACGACGGCAACCGTCTGTAAAGCCAATTTAATTCGGCTGGCGGCTCAAGCCCGCAAATATGGACTGGGTCTGGTATTTGCCACCCAAACACCCAAAAGCATTGACCACACCATCGTCGCCAATTGTTCCACCCAGTTTTATGGCCGGGCTAATTCCCCCGCCGCGATCGAGGTGATCCAGGAACAACTGCGCCAGCGCGGCCATAGTGGCCAGGACATTGCCAGACTGGAAACCGGCCAATTTTACGCTGTATCCGAAACCTGGACAACCCCGATCAAGCTGCAAGTGCCGATGTGTCTCTCCTATCACCCAGCCACCCCACCGGATGAAGCAGCGGTGTTGCACAAAGCCAAAACGTCTCGGCAGGAAGCATGGTATTCTGGTCAGGTTTGCTGAGGCGGTCGCCTTTCTGGGAGAGTTGGACTCGGCAGCTAATGTCATGGGTCAATTACAATTTAGAAAATTTTGAACCCATGGAGAGCGTTGGATGCCTGTAGGATTACCTGAATTTGTTGAGAATCCGGAAAATCGCTGTCCAGTGATTCTCTTGCTGGATACCTCCAGTTCCATGGCTGGTGAGCCGATCCAGGAATTGAGCCGGGGGGTAGGCACGCTTAAGGAAGACGTGCTCAAGGATACGAAAGCGGCTTTGAGTGTCGAAGTGGCGATCGTGGGGTTTGGGCCCGTCCGGTTGATTCAAGATTTTGTCACCATTGAAAACCTGACCACACCGGAGTTGGTCGCTGACGGTCTGACCCCCATGGGCGAAGCCATTGAGTACGCCCTGAATTTGCTGGAAGAACGGAAAAAGGTTTATAAGACCAACGGCATTCAGTACTACCGCCCCTGGATTTTTCTGATCACCGATGGCGCCCCCACCGACATCTGGCAAGCCGCAGCAGCCAGAATCCGCGCTGGCGAGCAAGAGCGGAAATTCTGCTTCTTTGCCGTCGGTGTAGCTGGTGCGGATATGAAAACCCTGAGCCAAATTGCCCCACCGGAGCGGCCGCCGGTGTTGCTGAATGGCCTGGACTTTAGCCCCATGTTCGTCTGGCTTAGCACCTCAATGAAGCGGGTGTCCAGTAGTAAGGTAGGGGAGGCGATCGCCCTACCGCCAGTTGGATGGGGACAAATTACAACGTAAGGATACGGCTGTGGGTTGGAGACTTATTTCACGTTCGGTTATCGGTACAAGCCATCAACAACAGCAACTTCCCTGCCAAGACTATGGATGCGTTTGCCTGGCAACTCCGCCAGAAAGTGACAGCCCAACCAATGTGATTGTGGGGGTGGTGGCGGATGGGGCTGGCAGTGCCCAACATGCGGATATTGGCGCCAAGCTGGTGGTGGAAACCATCCTGCGCTATCTGGTGGCAACCGAAGAACAACTGCAAAAACGACATCATTCCTGGCAACGGTTACCGCACCCACCCACAGAAGCACAGATTAAAAAGCTGTTTACCAGAGCCGTAGTCAGAGCCCAGACAACTCTGCACCAGCAGGCTAGCAACCATGGCTATGGTGTGGAAGCACTGGCCTGCACTGCCCTGGCATTCTTGGCCACCCCGGAGTGGATCGCCGCCATGCAAATCGGCGATGGCTTTATGGTGGTTCGATGCTTACCCTCTACAGCACAACTGGGAGCGCCCCCTCGAACCATACCCTCCGAACCGGACTATCAATTACTATTCCAACCAGACAGAGGGGAATTTGCCAACCAAACCACCTTTGTAACCTCAGCCAATGCCCTGGAGGAAATGCAGGTCTGTCTGGTGACCAGGCCTCAGGTATTTATCTGCGTGGCCACAGATGGCTTGGAGAAAGTAGCCCTGCGGCTCAAAGACTGGGTTCCCTTTCCGCCGTTCTTCAAACCCCTGGAAGAATATTTATGGGAAACCCCCCATCCCGAAGTCGAGGATGATTACCTGGTCAGTTTTCTCACATCGGATCGGCTGAACGAACGGACAGATGATGACAAAACCTTATTATTGTGCCTCTATGACGAAGACGAGTGAGGCAGCGATGCGAGGATTGACCTGTAGTCAGACGGGTCAGGTGCTTTGGTTGACCCAGGAAATTGCCAGGAGCGGCGAAGGAGAAATCTGGCGAACGAACCAGCCGGGATTGTTGGCCAAGATTTATCATCACCCCACGCCGGACCGGATCAGAAAGTTGGAGGTGATGATCGCTAATCCGCCCCAAGACCCCAACGCTTCGATCAATCACATTTCCTTTGCCTGGCCCCAGTCGCTCCTGCACGATCAAAGTGGCTGCGGGGTGGGTTTCTTGATGCCAGAAATCACCAACAGCGTCCAACTACTGGATGTTTACCATCCTCGACAACGCCAGAAAATCTTACCTGGCTTTAACTGGCTCTATTTGCATGTCACAGCCATGAATATCGCCTCCATCATGCAGGCCATTCATGCCAAGGGTTACGTTTTAGGGGATGTCAAACCCCAAAATATTCTGGTGGACAATCAGGCGTTGCCAGCCGTGATTGATACCGACTCTTTTCAAGTTCGCCATCCCCAGACCGGTGAGGTTTACCGCTGTCCGGTGGGGTCCGAGGGCTTTACACCACCGGAATTGCTGGCCCAGGACTTAGCCACGGTGGAACAAACTGAGGTGCACGATCGGTTTCGGCTGGCGGTGGTGATCCATTTATTGCTGTTTGGCGATCAGCCCTTCAAGGGCAAATGGACCGGTTGGGGCGAATCCCCCGATCCCAATGAGCTGCTGCGCCTGGGATACTGGCCCTACGCCCCCAATAGTCTGATCCAACCGGGACCGCTGACCATTCCTCTGGCGACGGCCCATCCAGAGATTCAACAATGCTTTTTGCGTTGTTTTAATGATGGGTACACCAATCCCGCTCTGCGACCCACGGCAGCGGAGTGGGTGCAGGCACTCAAGGCAGCCGTTGCGGAATTAAAGGCTTGCCGCAAGGTGAATGGCCACTATTACAGCCAGACCTATGGCAAGTGCTACTGGTGCGATCGCAAACGGGAACTGGGCATCGATATTTTTCCGGTGGTGGCCCTGTCGCCGGAACAATGGCGGGCCCGCAACCGGCAAATAGTTGAACAGGTTCTTAGCCAGACCAGAAGCAGGCTAGAGGCGATTGTCCCCAAGCCTCTGGCGATCGCCCCGAAGACTTTACCGCTTACCCCCCAAAAACTGACCCAACTGCTGGAAACCGCTAAAGGGAAATTGGCCCGACCGGACTTACTTCCCCGCCCCACCCTGCCCAGCGCCTGGAAAGCCAAACTGGCAACGCCCAAACCCATTCCTCGGTTGCAGTTGCCCCAGTTCAGGCCAGGAACATCCGCCCCAGCCAAACCGAGTCCCTGGTTGTCCCTGTCTGGCGCCTGGAAAAAATATGCGATCGCCACTGGAGTGGTTGCCAGTGTATTTATCGCCCCCATTTTGCTGGGTCGGTTTCTCATGAGTCAGAAAGATGCGGAATCTATCTTTGTGGGTTTCTTCCTGTTTTTGGCAATCGTGGCCCTCTGGTCCTGGATGAACCAATCGACGGATCAGTCAAATTTATGAGCGCCAAGACCGATGAATCACCGGACACAACCATGGGGCCAGCCTGAAAATTCTCCCGCCCCCCGTCCAATCATTTCTTATCAAATCCTTACTTTTCTGGTCTATCGTTACTCAACGGAGCAGAGG
>CAZBTL010000019.1:9966-29391 GCA_964494755.1 uncultured bacterium
CATTTCTTATCAAATCCTTACTTTTCTGGTCTATCGTTACTCAACGGAGCAGAGGCTCCTAAGGGTGTAGGGTGTTGAAGGGCAATAGCATGACTCAAACAATGAAAGGAATCGCAGTCGGTTTATCTCTGTGCAGTCTGGTTGTCGCTGCTTGTTCCAGACAACCATCCGCTGAAACCGCTCCGGAGCCAACACCCACAGCCACACAAACGGCCCCCGCAGTCCAGCCTACCCCCACGCCACCGGCCAAACGGACAGCCACGGTCACCGCTGACCTGTTAAACATTCGCCAATCACCCGGCACCGATGCCCCCATTTTGTATGGCGCACCCAGAGGCACCCAACTGGACGTTTTAGGGGAAAAAGCAATGGGAGATAGTGTTTGGTATCAGGTCAAAGCCATCTCCAGCGACCTGCCCCAGACTGCAGGTTGGGCCTTTAGCCAATATCTCAGCCTCAGTGGGGCTGGTGGTGCTTCCCCCGCAGCCTCCCCCCAAGCGACCCTATCGACAGAACCCAATCTTGACGACCTGTCCATGACCTGCGCTGGCAGCCTTTCCAACGGCACCAAGTTCACCGTCTCTTACACCCGCGAAGCTGGATTCAGCCAGATCACCTTTACGCCCCCATCCGGCGCCAGCCAGAGCACCACCTTGACCTACGCTGGCAAAACCGAATCGAACCATGACGTCTGGAAAGGCAAGCTGAGTGAGTCGGAGGTGCGATTGGATCACCTTTCTACCACCGCACCCAAACCAGGTGATAGTATCTACGTCCTTTACAACGCCTTTACCGGCCGTACCACCTGTCAGTAAAGCCGTTCAGCTTAGGTTCGTTCCTTGGCGGGAGGAACGATGCGGCTTTGTTCCAGTTTCTCTTCCAGTTCCTGCAAAAAGGCCACATCCTGCGGCGGCAGGGAATGACCGACCTCCGAGGACAGAGGGTTCTTCCTAAGGAAGGAAAATGCCTGCCTCACTTGCTGCGGGCTGGCATCAATCGGCGCCTCAAAGTGACAGGGGATGATCCGCTGGAATGGCCAACTAGCAATTTTGTCAGCCCATTCCACCGTTTCCCTAGGAGCCCGGTTCAGGATCAGGGTCTGTAAAATTGGCGCAACCAATGGGCGCCCTTCGTTCCGCACCACCTCAAACGACTGCTTCCAGTCATCTTTCCAGCGAAATGGGTACAAGCCAAAATAGGCTTTCTTAGAGCGATCAGGGGCTTTGAAAGATTGCCGAAAGGCTTCCGGCAGGGGCACCGTCTCTAACACCCCGGCCCGGAAGTACAGGGCAAACAGCACCACCCGCTGCCAACCCTTGCGGCGAGTCAGTTCCGCGTCTTCCACCACATCGTAGGCATCTTCGCGAGCATGGAACAGCAGCGGATAGGGGTCTAGTTGGACGATAGGGGGTGGATCCTTAGGAATGGCAATCAGGCTGTCGGTGACCAGCAGGGTCTGCGATCGCCGGTGGAAAAACGCCACTTCCTCAAAGGGCCCCAGTCCCAGGTCGATCGGGCCCAACTGGGCATAATCAAACTGATCAGCAAAGGGGGTCTGGCTGCTATCCGACGGCAGGAGTTGGGTGCGCCGACCGGGCAGCCCCAGCCAACTCAGCGGCAGGTTGAACGGAAAGCTCCACTGGTGAGGCGCCACATACACCTGAGCGGTAGGGAATTGACGGGCGAAAGGACCGACGAAAACCTTATGCTCCAACCCGGAAACCGTGGGCAGAATGATGTACTGGACATCGCCATGTTCAGCCACCAGTTCTTGCATTAACCGCAGGCATTCCCGCGTCGGAGCGATCGGAGCGTAGACCAGCAGTCCGCCCCCATCCAGCTTGATCACCGTCATCCGAATCGGCACCACCACATAAAAAATTCCCTGGACTTGCTCAAACATCCAAATGGAATCTTTCACCACTTCTGTCCGCAGAGTCCGCCGTTTGCTGTAGGGATAAATGGGCACCAACGGCCAGAAGGGCCAGAACCAGTCAACTGGTCGGGACTTGGCAGGCAGGGGCGAACGGATGTTTGTCTGTTCGTTCATGGTTGGCCGATCCATGCTCCACTTCCTCCTCAGTCCCAATGCTCAGACCTGTTATTTAATCGCACTTTGCAATTATTTTTAGTCTCGCATGTCCCAGCCAGATAAACGGTTTCAGGTCCTTTACAGTTGGGGCAAGCAAACCAACACTGCCGCCTTCGTAAGCTATGCTAACGACAATGGGACTCGTTGAGCGATCGCCCCTCCAACTCGACAATGCTTACATCGGTAACAGCATGGCAAGGCCGCTAACGTTTAACTTTGGCAGAGGAGCCAACCGTGGCAGAGGCGCAAACTCCTAGGCAGGTTTCAACGGCGCGATACAATAAATTCAGCAAACTTAACAGAGAGATAGTGCTCACGCATGGGCAAGATTGTCGGCATTGATCTGGGAACAACCAATTCAGTGGTCGCCGTGATGGAAGGCGGAAAACCCGTTGTGATTGCAAACGCCGAAGGGATGCGCACAACGCCGTCAGTGGTTGGCTTTACCAAGGAAGGTGAGCGGCTGGTTGGTCAGATGGCCCGGCGTCAAGCAATCTCTGACCCACAAAATACGTTTTATGGCATCAAGCGGTTCATGGGTCGGAAATACGCAGAGTTGGCTCCCGACTCGAAGCGTGTCCCTTATACGATCCGCAAGGACGAAGCAGGCAATGTGCGGATTAAGTGCCCCCGCTTGCAAAAGGAATTTGCGCCCGAAGAAGTGTCTGCCATCATCCTGAAAAAGCTGGTGGACGAAGCCAGTCGTTATCTGGGTGAACCAGTGAAAGAAGCGGTAATAACCGTTCCCGCCTACTTTAATGACTCCCAGCGGCAGGCCACCCGGGATGCCGGTCGGATTGCCGGACTGGAAGTGAAGCGAATTCTGAATGAACCAACGGCGGCCTCTCTGGCCTATGGATTGGACCGGCGGGACAATCAGACCATCCTGGTGTTTGACCTGGGGGGCGGCACCTTTGATGTTTCCATCCTGGATGTTGGGGATGGGGTGTTTGAAGTCAAAGCCACCAGTGGCGACACCCAACTGGGTGGCAATGACTTTGACAAAAAGATTGTGGACTGGCTGGCGGAACAGTTTCTAGAGGCGGAAGGGGTCGATCTGCGGCGCGACCGCCAGGCTTTGCAACGCCTCACCGAGGCCGCCGAGAAAGCCAAAATCGAATTATCCGGAGTGACAGTAACCGAGATTAACCTGCCCTTTATCACCGCTACGGAAGATGGTCCCAAGCATCTGGAAACCCGGCTGACCCGGTCCCAGTTTGAAGGACTGTGCAGTGACCTGGTTTCTCGACTGCGGGGTCCAGTCAAGCAAGCCCTGAAGGATGCCGGACTGTCTCCAGCGCAGATTGATGAAATTGTGCTGGTGGGTGGCTCCACTCGCATTCCGCTGGTGCAGGAAATTGTCCGCAATATGATTGGCCGGGAGTTGAGCCAAAATGTCAACCCTGATGAAGTAGTGGCTGTGGGGGCCGCTATCCAGGCTGGCATTCTGGCCGGTGACATGAAAGATGTGCTGCTACTGGACGTGACTCCCCTGTCTCTGGGGCTGGAAACCATTGGCGGCGTCATGAAAAAGCTGATTCCCCGCAACACCACCATCCCAGTGCGGCGATCGGATATTTTTTCCACCGGAGAAGATAATCAAACTCTGGTGGAAGTGCATGTTCTCCAAGGCGAACGGGAAATGGCAGCGGGCAACAAGTCCTTAGGCCGATTTAAGCTGACCGGCATTCCGCCTGCGCCTAGAGGCATTCCCCAGATCCAGGTTTCTTTTGATATCGATGCCAATGGCATCCTACAGGTAGCGGCGATGGACCGCACCACAGGCCGGGAACAGAGTATTACCATTCAAGGTGCTTCCACCTTGAGCGAGGACGAAGTGAAACGCATGATCCGAGAGGCGGAGGACTATGCCGAAGCCGATCGCCAGAAGAAGGCCAAGGTTGAGAAACGCAATCGGGCCGAAGCCCTGACCTTCCAGGCAGAACGGCAACTGCGGGAGGCCACCTTAGATTTCGGCATGCAGTTTGTCAATCCCTATCGCTCTCGCATTGAAGCGGCCATTCAAGCTCTGCGCAGCGCCTTAAGTCAGAATGACGATCGCGCGATTGACCAGGCCCAGGCTGATCTACAGGATGCGCTCTATGACCTGAACCGGGAAGTTTATCAACGGAATAAGGAAGAAGAGGAAGAGGGTAGCCTGCTGGGAGCCATCAAGAGCTTCTTCCTGGATGAGGAAGACGAGGACGATTACTACCTCAATCGCAGCGACTACGGTTACGGCGCTCGGAATGACAATCGCTATGACCAACAGGACTATGGCTATGGTCGGTCTGGCCGCAGCGAACCCCGCTATGACCGCCGCGACAATCCAGCCGATTCCTGGAATGACAACCGCTATGGCCGTTCCAGTGGCAGCGATCGCAGCTACGGAGACCGCAATTACAGCGATCGCCCTTATAACAACCGCAGCTATGGCGATAACAGCTCCAGTGATCGCCCTTACGGCAGTCGCAATGACCGAGACTGGAACGCCAGCGATCGCAGTTACGAGGATCGCAGTTATGGCGGTCGCAATGACCGAGACTGGGGCGCCAGCGATCGGGGAATGCCTAGTCGCAGTCGCAGCGGCGGCGATCGCCCGGATCGGCGCAACGAAGGCCCACGCAATGATTCCTGGGATGATCGGGGCTATTCAGACCGCAACCGAGATGACTGGGCTGCGCCGCCCGCCCGCGCACCCAAAGACCGTGATCGCACCGAGCGGCGCCCCTCTCGTTCGCAACGAAATCCGCGGCCGAACCTGAGTCAGGACAACTGGGATGACGAAGATGATTGGCTGTAGGAAACTGGGCATTCCCTTCACATCCCAGCCACAAAACTGATCAAACATTGGAAGATCGAGCTAATCGACACAACTTTATGTTTTCAGTTTCGTAGGGAGGGCATAGACTTGTAAGCTATCAGTCATCACCATGCCCGTGGTCTCAACTGCCCCGTCTCAGCCCTTGCCCTCGTTTCAGTTGGGCGTTCTGCCGCACTCTGCTCCCGTACCCCTTTTTCTGTCCTCGGTATGCAAAACTTTCGGAACTATTACGCCATCCTGGGAGTAGCCCGTGATGCCAGCGTCGAAGAAATTAAGAAGGCCTTTCGGCGCCTGGCTCGCCAGTATCACCCAGACCTTAACCCCGGCGATAAGCAGGCAGAGGAAAAATTTAAAGATATTAATGAAGCCTACGAAGTCCTATCCGATGCCAGCAAACGAGCCCAGTATGACCAGTTTGGCAAGTTTTGGAAACAACAGGGCTTTCAGGGGGCAGCCAGAGCAGCGACCCGGGCCTGGGATACGGCGCGCGATCGAGGTGCCTCAGGGGATGTTGATTTTTCTGAATTTCCCGACTTCAACAGTTTTGTCGATCAGTTGTTAAACCGCAGGGTTGCCCAAACCAGTGCCGCCAGTAGCAATGGCAGTAGCCGAGACTATTTCCGTCCGGGTACAACCAAAACCGCCTACACGGTTCCCCGCCCCACCCGTCGGGACGCCGAAGCCCGCCTCACCGTTCCCCTGGAGACAGCTTATCAGGGAGGCAGGGAACGCATTCGCCTGGAAGATGGGCGATCGCTGGAGGTAAACATGCCCCCCGGCATGGTAACTGGACAACGCATCCGGCTCAAGGGCCAGGGCGTGGGCGGCGGCGACCTGTACCTGAAAATTGATGTGGCCTCCCACCCATTTTTTAAGCTAGAAGGATCCGATATTCTCTGCCAGCTCCCGATCAGCCCCAGCGAAGCAGTGCTGGGCGGCCAGATCGAAGTGCCAACCCTGGACGGCCTGGTAAAAATGACCATTCCCAGCGGCGTGCGATCCGGGCAGCGCCTGCGGCTGGCTAACAAGGGCTATCCCACCGGCAACGGCAGCACTCGAGGCGATCAGATTGTGGACATTCAGATTGTCGTTCCCCGGGATCCCACCCCCGAGGAACGGGAACTCTACGAAAAATTGTTGCAACTGGAGAGCTTTAATCCCCGAGCGGATTTGCCGGTGTAGCGTTAGCGGTTAGATTTTAGGCTTTGGGTTTTGAGTGTTAAGTGGTTAGTCATGTCCCACAGAGAATGGGTATAACACCCGACACCCCACTCCCCGATCAACGCCCATTGATAGCCGATTGCCGTGATCTTGCCACACATACTACACTCCTCTTTAGTAGAATGTGAGCATTGCAAAAATGTGAACATTGCAAATCCGCACTGAGGAGGAGTCGGTGGTGGATGAGTTAAGGAATGCGCTAGAACTGGCAACTGACGAGGAGTTACAGGATCTTACAGAAATCCTATTCCGACCGAAATTTAACCCCTTGGACTATGTTCGGCCCCTCGACCCGACCGATCTACAGGATCAGGGGCGGGAAGCCTGGCTGGATACGCTGGAGAAACGGTTTCGCTATCTGGCAGCGGATGGTGTGACGGTTCTCAGCCGCAAAACGGATAACCTCAGCTATCGTCAGGTCTTGATTCAAGTCTGTCGGTATTTGAAGTTGCCCTATCGGAGATCCATATCGACGGTGGATCTGGAGTCAGAAATCTTTTTACACCTGTTATCCCGATCCTGTAAGCAGTTACCCGCCTCAGAACGGGGATCCCTGACCGTTCGGCTGCGGCGATCGCTGACCCAGTCCCAACTGTTACCCCACTTGCCCGTCGCCCTGCAACAAGATCCCCTCCGTCTGCTGGTCGAGGGGAGTGGAGCACTGGCTGTCAGTTCCGTAATTCGCCCCTTATTGTTGAACCACATTGCCCGCCAGTTCGCCTTACATTTCGCAGCCCACCAAATGGCGCAGCAAGCCTTGGCCACCGGAGGCGCAGTGGCCGCCCAACAATTTAACCAATATTTGCTGGCCCAAACCGCCCGTCGCGGCATGGCCCTGACGGCAGCCCGCTATGCCGCAGTGCGGAGTGTATTTGCAATTTTGGGGCCCGCCTTATGGGCCTGTTTTTTTGCCGACCTGGGTTGGCGTTCCATTTCGACCAACTATGGCCGCATTATTCCAACCATCTTTGCCTTGGCCCAAATCCGACTCACCCGGGCTGAATGTTTTTCACCTGCATGAGACGTTTTTACCCCAGGAATGGAACTCCTGGAGCCAGGGTGAATGAACGGGGCTGACTGCATGAAATTGATCCGAGCCTGGCAGGAAACTTATCATGCCCATCCAGACCCGCGCTTACAACGATGCTGGAATATTCTCCAGGTGTCACTGTTGCTCCTACCCATTAATGGCTTTTTGGGTACTGTTGGCACCTTACTGGCGGCACTGACCGTTTGGAAACAGCGATTTCGCCATCTAGCTCAGTCACCTATCGCCAAAGGCTTTTTGTTGCTGGGGCTGGTGATGATCATCAGTTCGTTAGTGGCGCACCATCGTCTGACGGCGCTGTTGGGACTGGCTAACTTCCTGCCGTTTTTTATTGTCTTTCCAGCCCTATGTGAACTCCTGCAGGTTCCGGCTCAGTTGCGGCGGCTAGCCTGGATTCTGGTGATTGGTTCCGTCCCCGTAGTGGTGATCGGATTAGGCCAGTTGTTTTGGGGCTGGGCCGCCGAGATACGAGTACTGGGCGTTCTGGTAGACATTGAAATTGATGCCAAAGGCAATCCCTGGGGCCGAATGGCTTCAACCTTTTTCTATGCCAATGTCCTGGCCATCTACCTTACGATTACGTTTACGTTGAATCTGGGCCTGTGGATTGAAGCCTGGGAAAGCCGACGACATCCGTCCTCTCCAATGGCGAAACCCTGGCCGGATGCCACTAAGGGAGTGGATCGCCTGGCTCCCCCCTATCCCCTGACTCATCGCTTATTTTTATCCGTGGCTCTGGCAGGCAATGCGGTGGCCCTGGTGTTGACCAACTCTCGCAATGCCTGGGCGATCGCCCTGTTAGTCTGTCTGGCCTTGGCAATTTACAAAAGCTGGCGCTGGCTGATGGTGCTGCTTGGTGTGATTGCTGGCAGCGTTCTGGGGGCCGCCTTTGCGCCTTCACCCATCGGAGAAGGCTTGCGGATGGTTGTGCCAGCCTTCTTCTGGGCCCGGATCACGGACGACCTTTATCCGGACCGTCCGACAGCCACGCTGCGGGTTACCCTCTGGAAATTTGCCTGGGATCTAGCGCAACAGCGTCCCTGGTTGGGGTGGGGACTCAACAACTTTAGCCCCCTCTACCAGGAGCAGATGCACATTTTTAGGGGACATCCCCATAACCTCTTGCTGATGCTGGCCGCTGAAACTGGCATTCCAGCCATGCTAATGATGTTGGGGCTGGTTGGTTGGATCGTGTATCGGGGGGTCAAGCACCTGATGCATTGGCAAGTGAGCACGCGGCCCACCTTTCCTGGCCCACTCAAATTGTCCCCTGCCGACGCCTCCCCATCACCGTCCTACCGGCCTATTCCGACTGCAATCACCAACGATCGCCTCATTTATTTCACCTATCTGGTGGCATTTCTGGCATGTGCCGTTTTCAGTCTGTCAGATGTCACCTTATTTGATGTCCGAATTAATATCCTGGGCTGGCTCCTCCTGGCGGCGATCGCAGGGGTGGTTAACCATGCAACCGCTGTCCAGGAATCCCTTACCAGAGAGTAACAACCTGGTTAAAATAATCAAAAGTTGGACAACTCTCACAACGCTGATTACCGAAAAAAGGCGTGAATCACTACCGGCAACCCTCCAAAGGCAATCGAACGCCCTACTCCCAAACACTGGATTCCAGTTACTACACGCTGTTGGGCGTTCATCCGTCTGCGTCCGTGCGGGATATTCGTCAAGCCTATCGAGATCGGAGCAAGCTCTATCATCCAGATACCACTGCGTTGCCGCCAGCGATCGCGACCGCTAAGTTTCAGGAACTGAATGAAGCTTATGCCACCCTGAGTAATCCGGAACGGCGTCAGGTTTACGACCAGAAAATTGGCTATTCGCGGCTGCCGGTTGTGCAATCCATGCCCACGATCAACCAATGGCCCCATCGAAATCGCAGCATCCCCTCTTCGGCCTATCTGGATGCCACAGACCGGCCCCTTTCTCCTGGCGAGATGTTTGCCCTGTTTATTCTGGGGGTCACCTTTGTCGGTTGTCTGGTTTTGGCCATTTCTATTAGTCTCAGTCGGGGAGATCAACTGCTTCAGCCCCTAGCGTCCCAGTTCAATACGGTTCCGGCCCAGGTTTCAACCACTTCCCCCAAGTCATCAGGGTCACTCGCTCCAACTCGGGCCGGCAATCAGACCGCTGCAGCGATCGCCAAATTGCACTCAGATTCACCAGTTGCAGCAGGAACCGCACCGACCAAGAGTGTCCATCAGCCAACTCCACTGCCACTCCAATCAGATCCGATCAAGGCTCCTTCACTAACGCCTAGTTCAGCCTTACCGAACAACAACGGTCCTACAGACCATGCAACGGCTCTCACCTCACCTTATCCAGCCAGCCTCTCGACCGAATCCCGTTCTGCGGTCCATCACCCCAACAGTTCTCGTCCATCTAGTTGACTCCTATGCCTCTCCCCCCTGCCGATACCCCCCTTTACAATCATCCCCTACCCGAAATTGAACAGTGGCTAACTGGTCAGGGTTGCCAACAGGATGAGGCAGATATCCATTGCTGGCATGTGGATCGGCCCGACTGGCAAGCGGATATCTGTCTAGACATCGATCAGTTAGTGGTTCGCTATTTCGGCTTTGGCGAAGGCGATCGGTCCATTCAGCGATCGTTTAAGTATTCCCTGACCCGCCAGGATGTGGAAGCTGCTATCTTTGCTGGCCCCTAATCCGACCGCTCGCAAAGTACAGCCGCAACCAACTTATGCCATTGGTCCTCTGAGCCTGGCCCTATTCCAGGCAACCAGCCCTTGCATATACCCCAGGCTCAAACTTTACCAAACCGCCGTTCCCGTTGCTGATAGTCCTTAATCGCCTGGTGAAAGGCTTGCCGACTAAAATCCGGCCACAGGGTATCGGTCACGTAGATCTCGGCATAGGCCATTTGCCACAGCAAAAAGTTACTGATCCGCATTTCACCACTGGTGCGGATCAATAAATCTGGGTCACCGATCCCCGTCGTGTAAAGATGCCGCTCAAATAAGGCTTCATCAATTTGATCCGGATCCAACACCCCCTGCTGCACCTGAGTGGCGATCGCTCGGCAAGCTTGGACAATTTCTTGACGGCCGCCATAGTTGGTAGCAATGGAAAATTGAATCCCCTGGTTTTTGCTGGTGGCTTCCACCGACCGAGCAATCTCCGCCTGCAACGAAGAGGGCAAGGCACTTAAGTTGCCGACAAACCGAATCCGCACATTTTCTTCAATCATTTCCCGCAGTTCTTGCCGCAGGACTCGTTCAAACAACGTCATCAAAAATTCAACTTCATCCGAAGGACGGCCCCAGTTCTCAGTCGAAAAGGCATAGGCCGTCAAGGCCCCAATTCCCCAGTCGCGACAACAGCGGAGCAAATCTTTCAGCACATCAACCCCGCGTCGATGGCCGACAATCCTGGGCATGCCACGACGCTTGGCCCAGCGGCCATTGCCATCCATAATGACCGCAACATGGCGCGGTAACCGTTCTCGGATTAAATCAGGCGGCAGCTCATGTAACACAGAAGATTGGGCGGTCATGGTCTCTCCAGCACAGCAAACAAGTGCAACACAATAATCAGTAGATAGGGTCAACAGGCACAGAACTGGCAATCGTCACCAAACCGGTTTACCCCTTTCGCTTGGGAGGGCTGAACCGACCGGGAAGGCTATCCTTGACTTTGGACCAGAGCTGACTCAAACTCTGGAGACTGGGCGCAACCGGCTCCCGGTCTGATGTTTGGGAAAACCGCTCTTCCAGCATCTCTTTTAATCGACTTGCTGTTAATGGGCGGTAGAGAACACCCCGTTCAGCCAAAGAAATCGATCCCGTTTCTTCAGATACAACAACACAAACACAATTTTCGACTCTTTCCGTCATTCCCATGGCCGCCCGATGACGAGTCCCTAACTGACGGGAAGCCGTCCGTTCCGACAAGGGCAAAATAATGCCCGCCGCCACCACCCGATTATCGCGAATCAATACCGCCCCATCATGAAGCAAGGTGGTGGTTTGGAAAATGGTTTGCAGTAGTTCCTTGGACACCTCCGCATTCAATCTAACCCCTGGAACCGAAAAATCTCGCTCGTCAATTGGGTTACCTGTTTCCAAAATCAGCAGGGCGCCCGTTCGGTTCTGGGATAGCTCTTTGACTGCATCTACAATTTCATCCGTGACACTACCAGATTTCAGTGGCGTTCTTCGTGAAGATTGAAACAACTGCAGGATCTCACCCCGGCCTAACTGCTCCAGAAAGCGTCTAAACTCCGATTGTAGAATAAAAGCCATCGCCACGGCTGAACCAATCACCAAGTTGTCCAGCACAAAACTCAGCAGCGTTAGATCCAGCCTGCGACTGAGGGCTGCTGCTAACATCAGGACAATAAACCCCCGGACCATCCAGAGGGTTCGCCGTTCGCCGATGATCACCAGGATCATGTAGATCAGCAACAGCACTAGCCCGACATCGAGCAACAATCTGAAATTTTGAATCACCAGAAGCAGCAAGGATTGTACCCAGCCAGGAACTGCCAGCCATTGCGTCCAAAGATATGCCATCAGTCTGGATTAATCCTGCGCCTCTAGATGTTGCAAACTCTGGTCACAGCCGAGTCCTGATTGACATCAGTTAAGCTTCGCTGCTGCTGTTCCGTAACCGATCAGGCAGACAATCCTGACGGATTAAGTCCTGAAGAGTCTCCCGCTGCAGAATTAAGCTGGCTACCCCATCCTGCACCAAAACCGCCGCTGGCCGTGGAATGCGGTTGTAATTGGAGGACATGCTGTAATTGTAGGCACCCGTTGCCAGCACCACCAAAATATCTCCAGGTTGGCTGGTGGGTAGGTGGGCATCCCGAATCAGCACATCACCAGATTCACAATGCTTGCCCGCAACCGTGACTCGCTCCGTCAGGGGGGCGGCCATGCGATTGGCGATGACGGCGCGGTAAACCGATTGATAGGTAATGGGACGGGGGTTATCCGACATGCCTCCATCCACCGTTACATAGGTGCGAATATCTGGTACGACTTTTTGACTGCCCATGGTGTAAGCCGTGACACAGGCGGGACCAATCAGCGATCGCCCTGGCTCGCACAAAAGCTTCGGCAATGGTAGCTGCTGACTTTCACAGGCAGAAATAACGGAATCGGCCACCACCTTGACCCAGTCATCAATGCTGGGTGGGTCATCCGATTCGGTGTAGCGAATTCCCAAACCACCGCCAATATTCAGCTCTTTCAGGGACAGACCATAGTGGGCCGCTTTGGTAAACCATTGCACCATCACCCCACCAAGATCGCGATGGGGCTCTAACTCAAAGATTTGCGAGCCAATGTGGGCATGGAGGCCAATACAGTCCAGACTGGAATGCTGGCTAATCAGCCGGAAGACGGCATCCACTTCATTGGGGTCAAAGCCGAACTTACTGTCCAGATGGCCGGTGCGAATATATTCATGGGTATGACATTCAATCCCCGGCGTCAGGCGAATCATGATCCGAATTGGTTGGCCCGGTTGCTCGACGGCAAATCCGGGTGGGTGAGCGGTCATTTCAGCCAGGGTCTTCAGTTCCAGCCAGTTGTCCACCACAATGGTGATCCTGGCCTCAACCGCCAATCGCAGTTCCTCAACAGACTTGTTGTTGCCATGTAAATAGAGCCGGGTTGGATCCGCACCCGCCTGCAACGCCGTAAACAACTCTCCACCAGACACAATATCAATGCCCAGTCCTTCGCTGGCCACGATCGCACAAACGGCCAGACAATTCCATGCCTTGGAGGCATACAGCACCAGGGACTCGCCGGGATAGTAACGAGAAAAGGCCTGGCGGTACTGACGACAAGCAGCCCGCAGCGTCTGCTCATCTAAGATATATAAGGGAGAGCCAAACTTAGCAACCAGATCCGGAACATCACAACCACCCACTTCCAGATGTTCCGCCCCATTGACCCGCGCCGTTAGCGGCATCAGTTGTTGGTTGGGGGAAATTCCGTCAAATCCAGTCGCCGCTCTGGTATCCGGCGCACCTGCGGAATCAGGCAAATAATGACGGCCAGTGAGTTGGGCCTCCGTAGTGTGAGTCGATACCATCGTGTCGTTGTTATCCTTTTCTGTTGGCTAGCAGGCATCCGTATCTTTACCAGTTTACAATTCAGCGTTGTCCATACCGGAGACAATCCCGACCTTTCGTGCGCCAGATTGATCTACAAGTCCTAACTGAGAACCTGCTACCAGCAGCCGTTGAGTTGGATCACCGCTGCTTCGGCGGGCTTTGGAGCCTGGATGGTTACCGACGGGAAATGGACAGCCCCAATAGTGAATTGCTAGTTTTGTTGCAAAATCAACCAGCATCCTTGCCCATTGGGTCTAGCTCTGCCCCAATAAAATCAACCAATTTCCAACCTGCCAAGCGGGCAGGCCGCCCCTCCCCCACTGCCGACTCCCCACGCCCGATTCCCCACGCCCTGATCGGCATCGGCTGTTATTGGGCCATTCTGGAGGAAGCCCATATTACCCTGCTGGCAATTGATCCCAAGGTTCAGGGTCAGGGCTTGGGGCAATGGTTACTGTTGCAGTTACTACAGTCAGGCCATCAACGAGGATTGGAGCGGGCCACCCTTGAGGTCAGAATTTCTAATCAGTTGGCCCGTGGGTTATATCAAAAGTTTGGTTTTAAGGAGGCGGGAGTTCGTAAACGATACTACCAGGACACCGGGGAGGATGCCCTGGTGCTGTGGCGGGGTGGGTTACAGTCTCCTGACTTTGCCAAGCAGCTCGATCAGTGGCGATCGCAGTCAGTGTCGCGCTTGCAAGTCGCTGGCTGGCAAACCAAACCCCCTGACCGTGGGTCGGATGAGCTTGCAGGGCTTGACTTTTCCCCCTTTTCCGAATAACAATTTCCCCTTGGGGCTTATCCCAACATGGTTTGTCAAGTCTTGTTCAGGTTCGGTGATCACGGATCCGACTGGCAATGGATTCTGAACAGGCAAGCTTTTCCTCTATGCTAGAATCAGCAGTACCGGCACGCAGCAGGTAATAGAGACACGCCATGTTTGAACGCTTCACAGAAAAAGCCATCAAGGTGATCATGTTGGCCCAGGAGGAAGCTCGCCGCCTGGGACACAACTTTGTGGGTACCGAACAAATTCTTCTGGGCCTTATTGGAGAAGGGACCGGCGTCGCCGCCAAAGTACTGAAGTCCATGGGCGTTAATTTGAAAGACGCTCGGATTGAGGTAGAAAAAATCATTGGCCGAGGTTCTGGCTTCGTTGCCGTGGAGATTCCGTTCACGCCCCGAGCAAAGCGGGTTCTGGAACTCTCCCTGGAAGAAGCCCGTCAACTAGGTCACAACTACATTGGAACCGAACACCTGCTTTTGGGCTTAATTCGCGAAGGCGAAGGAGTGGCCGCCAGGGTTTTGGAAAATCTGGGTGTAGACCTGTCTAAGGTGCGCACCCAGGTCATCCGAATGCTGGGTGAGACTGCCGAAGTAACTTCCGGTGGTTCCCAAGGCCGCACCAAAACTCCAACCCTGGACGAGTTTGGTTCGAACCTGACTCAACTGGCTGGAGAGGGTAAGCTGGATCCGGTTGTGGGTCGTCAAAAAGAAATTGAGCGGGTCATCCAGATCCTGGGTCGTCGAACCAAAAATAATCCGGTGCTGATTGGCGAACCCGGTGTGGGTAAAACGGCGATCGCGGAAGGGTTGGCGCAGCGAATTGCCAACGATGACGTGCCGGACATTCTGGAAGATAAGCGGGTCGTCACCCTGGATATTGGGCTGCTGGTGGCAGGAACCAAGTATCGGGGCGAGTTTGAAGAGCGTCTGAAAAAGATCATGGATGAGATCCGCTCTGCCGGTAATGTCATCCTGGTAATTGACGAAGTTCATACTCTGATTGGCGCAGGCGCCGCGGAGGGGGCGATCGATGCGGCCAATATCCTCAAGCCAGCCTTGGCTAGAGGTGAGTTGCAATGTATCGGCGCCACCACGCTGGATGAGTATCGCAAGCACATTGAGCGCGATGCGGCATTGGAACGTCGCTTCCAGCCTGTGATGGTGGGTGAACCCACGGTTGATGAAACCATCGAGATCTTGCGCGGTCTGCGAGAGCGTTATGAGCAGCATCACAAACTCAAGATCTCGGATGAGGCCCTAGACGCAGCCGCCAAGCTGTCCGATCGGTACATCTCTGACCGTTATCTGCCCGACAAGGCCATTGACCTGATTGATGAAGCCGGTTCTCGGGTTCGGTTAATCAATTCCCAGTTGCCCCCGGCGGCGAAGGAACTGGATAAGGAACTGCGTCAGGTGCTGAAGGAAAAAGACGACGCAGTCCGATCCCAGAATTTTGACCGGGCCGGTGAGCTGCGCGATCGCGAAATGGAAATCAAAGCCGAAATCCGGGCGATCGCTCAGAGCAAGAAAACCGACTCAACCAGCGAAGAACAGCCAGTGGTCACGGAAGAGGATATCGCCCAAATTGTGGCTTCCTGGACCGGTGTTCCCGTCAACAAGCTGACCGAGTCCGAGTCGGAAAAGCTGCTGCACATGGAAGACACCCTGCATCAGCGGTTGATCGGCCAGGACGAAGCAGTAAAAGCGGTTTCCCGTGCCATTCGGAGAGCCCGGGTTGGCTTGAAGAACCCCAACCGACCGATCGCCAGCTTTATCTTCTCCGGTCCCACCGGGGTTGGTAAGACTGAGTTGACCAAAGCCCTGGCATCCTACTTCTTTGGCTCGGAAGACGCCATGATCCGACTGGATATGTCGGAGTACATGGAGCGGCACACCGTTTCCAAACTGATTGGTTCTCCTCCCGGCTACGTGGGCTACAACGAGGGTGGTCAGTTGACCGAAGCTGTACGGCGGCGGCCTTACACGGTGGTGCTATTCGATGAAATCGAAAAAGCTCACCCGGATGTCTTCAACATGCTGCTGCAAATCCTGGAAGATGGTCGCTTGACCGATGCCAAGGGTCGCACGGTGGACTTCAAGAACACCCTGCTAATCATGACCTCCAACATTGGTTCTAAGGTGATTGAAAAGGGTGGCGGCGGTCTGGGCTTTGAGTTCTCCACAGCCGATGCGGAAGAGTCCCAGTACAACCGGATTCGCTCGCTGGTCAACGAGGAACTGAAGCAGTACTTCCGACCTGAGTTCTTGAACCGGGTAGACGAAATTATCGTCTTCCGTCAACTGAAGAAGGACGAAGTGAAGGAGATCGCCGACATCATGCTGCGGGAGGTGTTTGGTCGCCTGAAAGATCAGGGTATTACCCTGGAAGTGACCGAACGCTTCAAGGACCGTCTGGTAGAAGAGGGCTATAACCCCAGTTATGGGGCTCGTCCGCTGCGTCGCGCCATCATGCGTCTGCTAGAAGACTCGCTGGCGGAGGAAATCCTCTCCGGTCGGGTTAGCGAAGGAGACACTGCGGTGGTAGACGTGGATGCCGACGGTCAGGTGAAGATCCTACAGGGGCAAAAGCGGGAATTGCTGCCCCAGACAGCTGACTAATCAGCCAATCTGAATCTGAAGCAACAGATGAAGGGAAAGCGGTAGAGTAATTGGATCTCTGCCGCTTTCTGTTTTTTCGGTATTCTCAGGAGAGCATTACAACATCTGACCCATGAATGAAACCGATCTGGCATTTTTGCCCGCTCTGGAGCAAGCACGGCTGATTCGGACCAAGGAACTGTCCCCCTTGGAATGGGTGGAACTTTATCTGCGACGGATTGAACGCCTGAATCCTCGGTTGGGGAGCTACGTGACCATCGCCGCCGACCGGGCGATCGCCGATGCCAAAGCCAAGACGGAAGCCCTGGCAGGGTCAACGGAAGACCTGCCTCCCTTCTTTGGCGTGCCGATCTCGATCAAAGACCTTAACCCAGTTGCGGATTTGCCCTGCAGCTATGGGGTGAAAGTGCTCAAACAAATGACCGCCCAAACGGATGACGGCGTAGTGCAGCGAATCAAACAGGCCGGGTTCATTATTTTGGGTAAGACAGCCACCTCCGAACTAGGCACCCTGCCCTATAGTGAACCGGCTGGCTTTCCACCGGCCCGCAACCCCTGGAACCTGGACTATACACCGGGCGGCTCCAGTGGTGGAGCGGCGGCGGCACTAGCGGCTGGCCTATGCGCCATTGCCCAGGGATCCGATGGTGGCGGCTCGATCCGGGGTCCCGCCTTTTGTTGTGGCCTGGTGGGACTGAAACCATCCCGAGGTCGCATCTCCATGGCGCCCTTCGGCGATCGCCTGAGTGGCATCGCCACCAACGGTCCCATCGGTCGCACCGTAGCCGACACCGCCGCCCTACTGGATGTCCTGTCCGGTTACATGGCTGGCGATCCCTACTGGCTGCCCCAACCAGAAACCAGTTTCTTGTCAGCTAGCCAGACACCCCCGCCCCCTTTGCGCATTGCCTTTGCAACCGAGTTGAACTCCATCGGCACAGCCAATCCAGACTGTCAGCAAGCCGTGGAACAGACCGTCCGCCGGCTAGAACAGATGGGACACTCCCTTGCACCTGGCTGTCCTGACTTCAGCGACCTGATTCAGCCCTTTACAGTCATCTGGCAGGCGGTCGTGGCAGAAACCGCCGTCTCCAACTGGAAATTTCTCTTAGGAGAGCGGAAACGCATTCCCCATTTCTTTTTAGGCAAAATGAACCGTTGGTTGTTCCGCCGGGCCCAGAATTGCTCCTGTGGCGACTATTTGCGGGCTGTATCAGCCATGCAACAGATAGCCCGCCGCATTGTGACTTTTTTTGAGCAGGTGGATGTCCTGGTGTTGCCCACTTACATGCACCCGCCGATCCCCATTGGGGCCTGGGCCAACCTCTCCCCCAACCAGACCCTGGACAACATCATCGATTGGATCGCCCCCTGCCCGCCCTTCAATG
The DNA here is from genome assembly GCA_964494755.1 of uncultured bacterium. Lineage (GTDB taxonomy): Bacteria > Cyanobacteriota > Cyanobacteriia > Leptolyngbyales > Leptolyngbyaceae > CAZBTL01. Next base: position 28,050 of record CAZBTL010000019.1, read on the forward strand.
CCAGTGGCCAACCGGCGATCGCGATTCCCACTGGGTTTGCCGCCAACGGTCTGCCAGTTGGGGTGCAGTTGATTGGCAGACCTGCCGCCGAAACCACCATTCTGGCCCTGGCAGCCCAACTCGAAGCCGCCAACCCCTGGCCGCACCGTCCCGAAATCGCACGCTGTGACCCTAGCACCTTTGCGCAAGCAATCGAAGGCCGTGAGGCTGAATCATCAGCTCCTTGAAGCGTATCGGACTGACCACGCCCCCCTGTTGCATACCGATCTCCCGATGCCCAGCCACTTTTCGGGCGCCCCAATCAGACCAAAGTTCAGCCTGACAGCGGTGCAACCGACGATCAACCTAGCCGACTCCAACGATCCATACTTTAATTTGCAGATAGAATTAGAATTTCGTTAAACTTCCAAGCAGAAATAGATGCGGACTGAGTAGAATGACTGTTAAAGTTTGAATTGCCTGTATCGGTTTGTAAACAACTCTGGGGTGGTTTGCACCGATCGCAGGATGGACAACCAAGTTCACCGTCCCCTCTGATCGATGTCACTGCATCGGTTGGTAATTCCCCAGAAACTCAAGTGTGTACTGTCAACCGTTGCTTGCTAACCTTACCAAATGCCTGTGATTGAAAAGAAAATCAACCGCGATTTACCCACGATTAACGAGCGCATCCGCTTTCCGAAAATTCGAGTCATCGACGCTGATGGCGCTCAGTTGGGCATTATGGCCCCCAGGGAAGCCATGGAGATCGCTGACGAGAAGGAACTCGACTTAGTGCTGGTCAGTGATAAGGCCGATCCCCCAGTCTGCCGCATCATGGACTACGGCAAGTACAAGTTTGAGCAAGAGAAAAAAGCACGGGAAGCCAAGAAAAAGCAGCATACCGTGGACGTAAAAGAAGTGAAGATGCGCTACAAGATTGAGGAGCATGATTACAACGTGCGGATCAGTCAGGCGCGGCGGTTCTTGCAAGACGGCGACAAAGTCAAAGCAACCATTATGTTCCGTGGACGGGAAATTCAGCACAGCGACATTGCCGAAGACCTGCTCAAGCGCATGGCGGTGGACTTGCAGGAGTATGGGGAAGTGCAACAGGCTCCTAAAAAAGAAGGCCGCAATATGATGATGCTGATAGCTCCGAAGAAATAGCAGCGGAGAAGCCGTACATTGCTTTGCTCGGCTGCTTCCCGTAGCAGGCTTAGTTTGGTGCCGTTTTGGAGCCGATTTTATCCAATTGAACCGAAAAGTGAACCGAAAAGAAGAGCAGCAAGCAAAAATTCAGATCATAGTCTGAGCCGCTTGCTGCAATGCTGATGCTGAGTAATTGAAAAGTGAGCTAGTG
>CAZBTL010000020.1:0-29050 GCA_964494755.1 uncultured bacterium
AAAATTCACTTGGAAGTTTTTGAGTACAAAGAAGTCACACATCGGAGAATTGAATTTAGCAAGTATTCATCACTAAAATCAATCGTGGGTGCTAATAGTGCATCCTCTAAATTTAGTTGAATCAATCGGGCGAAATAGTTTGAAATAATTTAAGGAACTAAACTTGAATATATACTTGAGAAAATTCCAACATGTTTCCGCTGATCGCATTTGTATTATTAGCATCAGCGTTGTGTCTATCCTGTTGGCTACTGTTTTCGGCTTATATAATTCCGATGAAGAGGAGTACCGAAACACTATTCTTTCAACGGTTTTACATGCCAAAGCAATAATGCATGGATATTATCCATTTTGGACCTCTCTGATTGGTCTAGGTACTCCTCAACCGTTCTCTGCAATTGCTCTAATCTTTCACCCACTGTTACCAGTCTTTGGGGTTTTTCCACCTGCGATCGCAGTTTTGATTTTCTATCAGTTTCATGCCTTACTAGGTGTCCTTGGCTTATGGACCTTGTGTCAAGATCTGCGCCTACGGACATCGGTCAGTGTTATTTGCTCATTAACGTATTTACTGTGCACACCAACACTCAATTATTTGCTAACCGATTGTTGGTTAACTGCATTAACAGGCTGGACAATTTGGCCATTCTGTCTATGGGCTATTTTGAAGTTCTTAACTAGCACTGATACCCGATTGACAGTTTTTTTTGCCATACTCAGTGGTTGGTTGTTGGGAGTGATGATTCTAAACACCCATCTCAGCTATATGCCGATCTATCTGGTGGCAAGCATATTTATTTTTCTGGCCTACTATAAAAGTACAATCCGTAATTGGAAATGGGTAGCCGTCTTAATCCTAATTTGCGGTGCCATCTCTATTAGCTCTGTTTATCAGATGTATGTGGAATATATCCAATTCCCTCCTGGATTGGAGCGACCGCTTCGTGAATCCTCCATTATTGATCTAAAGCAACTCTGGTCCATCTTTTTCAGGCCCCTCTATTGGGGCAAATCAAATGAGATCATTGCTTTTAATCGAGAGCAAGGAACTCGCATCATTTCCTTTGGTGGAATCTTTGCCATTCTGTCATTGCTCAGTTTAGCCTGGCCCAACATTAAACATCCCTATCGCATAGGACTGATCATCTGCTTTCTTGGCTGTTTTATCTGGATGAATAGTCCATTACCAATTGCCAGGCTATTTGGTTTGATTTCATGGCCAATCGGGTTTCGAGATCCGATGATTGTTTGTGGAATATTGTTAGCGGGTCTTCTTTTGAGTCACTGGATACGATTATATGGCAGGGCTGGCAAGTTTTTAGTCTGGCTACTTGGTAGTCTTCAAGTAAGTCTCCTAGCAATTGGGGCCATTATGCTTCTCAGTGCTACGGGAATTGCCTCATTCTACTTACCGGTTAAGTCTCAAGTTCTCTCGACCCTCGAACAGATTAATCGGCATCAGGAAGGACGATTTTATTTTTCTCCAGAATTCGAAAAAATAACTGGGAGATTAAGACCTGATGGCTTTTACAACTACAGTACCTTGGCGTACCATCAAATTCGTTTGATTAATGGCTCTTTTCGGGGTATTTCAATGGATAAGCTCTATCCAACTCCCCCTGACCTCCTGCCATTCGGATTGATTGCTGCTCAGAGTGAGGTGATCAACAACCCTGAATTATTAGATGTACTAGGGATCCGCTATGTGGTGACTTTGCCTCAGGAGACAGCCGATAAGACTCTAGTAACTGGCCCAACCTTAACAACCGCAAGTGGCTTGACAGCCAGAGTGTTGATTAATCAAGATGCCTGGCCTGATGCAGTAACCGTAAAAATGCAGGCTCGATCCATCCAGTTACCTCGATTAGCAGGTTGTTCGCATCAAGGATTGCTTTGTGCAGACTTTTCTTCTGTAGTTGCCAGTCGAGTTAACGACAGTCCAATTATTGCTACTCACAACTATGGGGACATCACTTTGAAACTGTCGCCTTCTAACCAGCCCCGCACCGTTATGGTTTCAGAACTCTATCGAGATGGTTGGAAGGCAACAACACAAGGGAAAAATTTAGAAGTTTTCCCCATATTTGAACAGTTAATTGGAATTAAAATTCCGCCAGGGGTCAGCCAGGTCAATCTAACTTACCGTCCTGCTGGTCGGGTATTTACTACCTTGGTATCCTGGATTACCTTGATCGCTTCAACTTTTGCACTTTGGTGGCTGCGACCGAAACAACCCACTGTCCAATGAGTCACCAGTTGAATGGGATTGATTACGACTGTTTCTTACCCCAACTATTTTCAATCCAATAACTGAGCATGTCGGCTAATGTCCACAATATATCTCTTGGTTTACCGTAGTTAGCCTGCCCCTTTTTACGTGGATGAAAAGGCGCCTTAAATTCGGTTATCCTAAATCCTTGATTCTTAGCCCTAATCAATAGCTCAGGTGTCACAAATGCGGGACTCTTTGCTTTAACTGAAAGGTGCTGTAAAACATTTCTCTTATACACCTGAACAAAGTTCATGTCGCTAAAGGGAACTCTAAACAGGAGTCGAACTAACCAAAAATGAACTAATGAGGTGATTTTACGATAAAGAGAATGAGCAGAACGATCAGTGCGGGAAACAATCACCACATCCCAAGTTGGGAATAAGGGTAAGAGTAGCTCCAAGTCCTTCAGATCAAATGGATAGTCCATTGCATTATGGAGAACCAGGTCACAGTTGGCAGCCTGAAATCCAATCTGCAAACTGATGCCAACTCCTAAATTAATAGGATTATGAACAACTGTAACCTCGGGATATTGTTCTTGTAACCTGTCAGCGATGATGGCAGTTTTGTCTGTACTACCATCATTAACAATGATAATTTCATAGCGTTCTAACAAAGAACCCAGAACATTCCGGCCCGTTTCAACTGTTTCTTTGATGCTAGCCTCTTCGTTGTAACCTGGCAAAACAAGTGATAAACTTAATTTTTTTTCTTCCACTGGACTTCTTCTATTCTTAATGATTAACTAGTGTTTTTCTCTTAAGTTCTGCTCATTCAAATATAATTCAGGTGAACCTGATTCAAGGCTTTTTAAAGTATCGGTGATGAAACCCCTGCTCAAAAGCAACAAAAGGAACCATGTAGTGACCTGGATATTCAGTTTTGATCAGGGTCGGTCCTATTTCTTCAACTCTCTGAACTTCGCAAAATAACTTCGTCAGAAAAAAATAAGGTGACTCTATACTCCCCCATTGCCGCTTATGGTTATAGACACCACTTGTACGGCTGGGAGAAGACTGCCAATTATAAATTAGCCTTCCCTTGCTGCGGGCCCAAGACATAGAAAAATCTGCTAGTAAAGCATTAGGAGCCTTAGCGGCATGAGCTGAATCCATACTAATGGCAAATACGTCAATAACGGACTGATGGTAAACGTAGCAGCATCCGGCCACAATTTCCTGATTCAGTGTTGCCAGGATAAAAGCTGCCTGGTCAAGGGGGGCTAAAATCCGAAAAATATTTTCTAATAATGTAAAACTTAAGGGAACAGCCCCAATTTCAGCCTGTCGTCGGCAATGCAATTGATACCACTGTTGCAAGTCTGTTGAAGACTGGCAAAACTTGATCTCGAAACCCGCCTGTTTGGCTCTGGCAAGATTGTTTCTTTGTCCTCCAGAACGTCGAACCAATTCATTCAAGGGAACATACTGGGTGAAGTTTTCAAAGACTAATGTAGGATCCAGAAATAACTTGTAAAATTCATCATCCGGCCAAAAAGGATTAGAAAGAATTGTCAGTGCCAAACAATGATTGGCTTCAGCCAGGGCTGTAGCCGTTTCTATTAACTGCCGATAGGCATTTCTTTGGAGATCTGGAGATAAGCCTGGTCGAACAAACACTCCACCCAAAGGACCTGCTTGAGGGACTGATGTCAGTAGATTTCCTAACTGATGTTCAAACAAATACAGTGGCAATCCTGCGATCGCCCAACCAGCATCTCGGCAGAGTAAGAAAATGGGTTGGTCTGGCCCCAGTTCTTGAATGACTTCGGCCCAATGGGTGGATTGCTGGATAAATGCGTGCGGACATTCGGCAAAAAATTCATCATATTCTGACCTCAACGCCCGATCAGTTAGTTCAAAGGCTATTACCTCCACGACCGTTTCTTCCCTTAGCTGTTTTTATGAGACTGTTGTTTGGCTAAGCGAGTTGTTCGAGGATTGCTCCTCCTCCATTACAGCTTTAACCGCTACTTCAAATCCCCAGTCCCAACGCATTGGCTTCCAGTCTGTGCAGGGACCACAAATTGGATGGGCATCAGCATAGCGCCCTTCCAGATGAGCTTTGCGTAGACGATTGTATTCAACACTTTGCCATAGCTCTTTAATGGAATGCGTCTTTACATGTCCGACCACACTTTTATCTAGCCAGTCGCAAACACAGAAGCGAATACCACCTTCAGCATTGATCGTGATGCGCTTCCAGAACTGAGGGCAGGGCCAACGCTCGATTGATTCTGTCGCAGTAGTCCCAGACTTAGTCGGAGTTAATCCCAAATTTTCGATGTAACCTCTTACCATTACCCGATCAACTAGGGGGGTCCAGTACTTGACAAAGTCCTGAACTTCATCATGGGACTCAGGCTGATCAACAATACTGAGCATTACCTTGGTCGGGGCTTTCTTTTTTTCTCGGAGATACAGTAACCGATGAATATTGGACCAGACTCGATGGTAATTTGATCTCACCCGAATCGATTCATAGGTGTTCTTAGTAGCTGCATCCAGGCTGATATCAATGATATCAATTCCTAATTCCAGAAGCCTATCTAGAATAGTTTTTCCAGGAACAGGTTTACCATTTTCAATGGCTGCATTATCGAGAAGCACGCCATTCGTTGTGAGATTAACTGGAGAAATTCCCTTCCCCTTCGCATAGGCAATCTGATCGAGAAACTGGCGATGCATTAGGGCTTCCCCAGCCGGAGCAAATCTTAATAGATCAATTTTATTTTCAGCAATTTCATCGATTGCCTTTTTGTAGATTTCCCAATCCATGTACTCAGCATGATAATCAGGATGCTCCGGATACCCCTGCCCTTGAGGACAGTGAATGCACCGCAGATTGCAAACGTTAGTGTTTTCCAGAATGATCATGGAAGGAAACTCGGCTGCTTCTGGAGACTGGAAACCATATTTGGTCTTGGTAACAGATTCGGTAGACATGAATCGCTCCTCATTGGTTAGGGGTTATAAATGAAAAAATCAACAATCTCCTTTAAAGGAAAATCTGGCGGCCATCCTTGTATTGAATGAGAAGGCGAATATTAAAATTTGCGGTTCCCTGTTCAATCATGCTTATTAGAGCTTTTAGGTCGGCGGATTTGCCAGATATTGTTTCGGCTGCTACATTTGGTGACCCTAAACGGCTGATCGTTTTCCTGCTTGCCAAAGCTGAAGTATCCCACATCCGCCAATCATTCGCCACATGCCAACGATAGAGAGAGGTTCTTGTTCCAACTGTTTGTGCCTGAACACTGGGACCATAAAATTGATTATGCTGCATTTGGGAAAATGTTCCTCCCAGATTGATCTCGGGTTTAGCTTCCCGATCATCGACTATTTCTGGGGTAAGTATCAAGGAGAGTTTAGAGCGACTGGTGATGGAATTTTTCTTTACAGGAATGCCCCACCACTGCGGCCATCGATCCAAAGATCCGATAAAACTCGCCAGGCCATCTCGATAGATTGGACAGAATATCTTTTCAGATTCGGACCAGGTGTTGTGTTGTTCTAAGGTGCAAAACAAAGATTTCCAGGTTGATTCCGGGGATTCAACTCCATTCATCCGAATCTTAAGTGCGGGTGGACCCATAGAAGTTTGTATGTCTACCAACCAAAGGGCTGTATCAAACTGATCAGCATCAATTAAGTCAGAAAGATAAATTTCTTGCTCTATTGGACGTTGCAGTTGGCTCATATCAATGGTCCAGCTTCGCCATCTAGGTTCAGAAGCTACCCACGTATAGGAGCTAAACAAGATTGCAAATAAAAGGGCAGGAACAAATCCCGTAATCAAAGCATTACGAAGCAACCATCTTGAGGAATATGCCATCCAGGCAAAAATGCCTCCCCAAAGCAAGCTGAGGAAGACAATTACTCCATCGCTAATCCTGCCAAGCATGAGGGGATGTAAGTTGGGCAGTAGGGTTGCCAGATGGAATAACCGGGAACTGAAAAGAATGAGTACCGTCAACAACAACCCACTAATTAGCAACCACCGTTTTTGGGTTATATTGATTCCAGATTGAATCCAGTTTAATACGGTAGAAATAAATACACCTGCCAGAATAAATAAAGTAGGTATCAATGGCAGATTTGGCCTGATTTCGATCCATTTGATGGAGACAATCGATAAGGGAAACAGCAAGAAAAGGATAGGAGCGAACTTTCGCCATTGCCACAGACTAACTCCGATTCCCCCCAGTGCCGATATCAACAGCAGTCGCTGTAACCAGTGCATCCCTATTGGGAGCTCGCGCCAGACATTATCTAGAAACCACTGATGATAAAAAATCAAATTAAAGGCTGCGGCAGGTAGATAAAATGGGTTTTGCCAGATCACCGTTTTCCACCAATCCGGATTGCCAGCCGGAATGTTCATGGGAATATCTGGATACCATCCCCGCAACGACGGATCAGTTGCCGATTGAATGAATGTCATGAGCAGACTAAACCCTCTCATGCCGGATGGAGGTAGGTATCCGATGAGGAAAGCAATTATGTTCCATCCCACAACTGGCAAAAAAAGTGACAGGCCAAACTGGATTATTAATCTTATCCGATGCTTCCAGGGCATTCTGTTTAAGGCAACGGCTATTGCTGCAACCAGAAACGGCAATGAAGGAATTAATGTTGGTCGAGTCAAGCAAGCAAGGGATAATACAACTCCAGACAGCACGAGCAGTCGTCCGCTGACGGTCCGCAATCCTTTAATTAAAAGCAGCAAACCGAGCCAGAACCAAAAGATGCTGAGGGTTTCGGTAAGAATTCGGCCTGTAAATAGAATTAGGGTTGGATAAGTGGCGGCGAAAAGACCCGCTATAAGAGCAACCTGTCGGTTAGACAATTCCCGTGCCATAAGATAGATGAAAATACAGCTTAGTACACTTAAGCCGACCTGGATATAGCGTACTGCCCAGGGATCTTTGCCAAAGGCGGTAAAGATCCCTCCGAGAAAAATTGAATATATTGGCCCTCGTAACACCATCAGGGGTATTGCCAGAGGGTTATCGTAGTAATCCTTAGCATCTCCGTAAATGGGGGTTTGAGGAGCTGGAAACCAATACAGCCAGCCTTGCAAATAAATCAATCGCAGTACAAGTGCCAGTAAAAGGACAATCAGCAATCCCTGTGCCTGCGTTAACGGAAAGCCCAAAAGGTGGTTTAACCGTTCTATTGGCAATGGTTTCAAGTAACGTCTCAAGGCTTGCCTTCCAGGTCTAGCTTTTGCCAATCAATGTAATGCCGAATAGGATGACCCCCAAACCAATTACTTTTTGCAAAGATAATGGCTCTTTGAACAGAAGAGCTGCACTGATGGTAACAACAAGGAAGGTCAGGCTGACGAGAACAGGATAAGCTGTACTGAGTGGTTCTGTGGAGATTACCCGGAACCAAACAATGCTGGCTGAACCGTAAGCCAGGAAACCAATCACAAATAAAGGTTCATTGGCTAAACGAAATAGGGCCAGTGGCAGTTCCACCAAATTGCTACCAATTCCTCCAGCCCGGATCACCCCAGTTCGAAGCATTAAATTAGCTGCAACAGTAAGGACAGCAGTGAGAATAATTAAAAATAAACCCCGGTGACTCATGATCTTTACCCAAATGAGTGATTCCCACTCACAACTTCCAGTAAAGAACAGGCTATGTAATCGACCTGTTCTTCGGTTATTGCTGGGTGAATCGGTAGTTGAAAGTTGTGAGCGATCGCAAACTCCGTATTAGGCAACGGTGGAATCCGTGCGATTCCAGTGTCTCGGTAACAGGGTTCCAGGTGAGCAGCCATGACACCGCGGCGAGTTGGAATCCCTTTGCGGTGCAGGGCAGTCATGACCTCCAGGGTCGTTAAGCCAGCATCTGGTGTTAGGGTCAGCATGTAAGATTGCCAATTGCCCTGGCAGTTTGGGGGTTCCTGAGGTAACACAAGATGAGAACAATTGCCTAAACGCTGCTGATAACTCTCTGCTATTTTACGGCGCAAGCGGAGCATTTCGGGCAAGCGTCGCATTTGCACCAGGGCAACGGCTGCCTGAATATCGGTAATGCGGGTGTTATATCCCACCACCGGATAGGATTCCAATAGGGGGCGATCGGCCTTGTGTCGTTCAAAGTCACTCAAGTTCATCCCTTGGTGACGCAACAACCGCAGTTGGGCTGCCAGTTGGGCATCATTAGTTACGATCATCCCCCCCTCACCACAGGTAACCAGTTTGCGGGCATGCAGACTAAAGGCTGCGACTTCTGCATCTTGCCCCACCGGCCGGTTTTTATACCGACTGCCAATCGCACAGGCTGCATCCTGCAAAACGTGGATACCATGCTGTTTGGCCAGTTGGTTGACTGCATCCACATCGCAGGGCATGCCCAATTGGTCTACCGGAATGATAGCCTTTGTACGAGGAGTGATCAGACTGGCGGCATGGTTGACATCCAGGTTATGGGTAGACAGGTCAATATCACAAAAAACAGGCGTGGCTCCCACATGACGCACCACATTGGCTGTCGCAATGAAAGAGTAAGAAGGGACAATCACTTCATCCCCCGGACCGATACCCCAGGCATGTAAAACCAGGAAAGCACCGGTTGTCCAGGAAGACACGCCAATCCCATAGCGAGTGCCAGTCTCCTCGGCAAAAAGCTGCTCCAGTGCCGCCAATTTGGGACCACCGACAATCCAACCGCTGGCGATCGCCTGAGCAGCGGCTTCGCCCTCCTCCGCAAACATATAGGGTTTGCTGAAGGCTATTGTGGGAGGGGCCTGTTCACGAATGATTGGGCTCATACTTCAACCTCAGCCCAGGCTTTTTCCAGATCATAAGCCAGTAATACCGATGGATCAGGAAATTGGCTACGAAACCAATCAATGGTTCGCTGTAAGCCAGTCTCAAAATCAACCGTTGCTTCATAACCCAACACCTGACGGGCCAGCCGGGTATCGGCATGAAGATGAATAACATCGCCTGGTCGTGGATCAACGTATAGGGGAGTGAGCTCTACCTGACCAGTTGCTTGTAGAACGGCATGGGCAATCTCACTAATGGTGATAGCTCGACCATAGGCGATATTAACCACCTGTCCAATCAACCTATCGCACTGAGCCGCAGTGATGAGTCCCCGGACAGTATCGGCGACAAAGGTGAAATCACGGGCGTTGGCGCCATCCCCGTAAATCAGGGGAGGTTTGCCATTGAGGGCCCGAATGATGAATTTAGGAATCACTTCAGCTAAGACCCCTTCATAGTGTTCTCGGGGGCCATAAGTATTGAAGGGTCGCACAATCATGGTGTCCATACCATAGGTGCGGTGATAGGCTTTTGTATAATGCTCTCCAGCTAATTTGGCTCCCCCGTACACCGTAACCGGCTCTGGAATGGTAGTGTCCTCCACCAGCAGGAAATCGCGGCAGTTGCCATACACTTCTGAAGAGGAACAATAAACAAACCGGGGGACCTGACAACGCCGAGCCGCTTCCAGAGCCAATAGTGTTCCGGTTGCATTGACGGCATGATTTTGCAACGGATGGCCAATGGATAAACGGACACATTCTACGGCCAGATGAAAGACCACATCTACACCCTGGCATAGATTAGCCAGGAGTTCGCTGTCTAAAATACTGCCCTCAACAAATTTGAATCGGGGCTGAGCCAAGGCTGAGTTGAGATTTTCCCGCACTCCAGAGGCAAAGTTATCCAACCCAATGACGTCATCCCCCCGATTTAACAGAGCATCACACAAATGGGAGCCGATGAATCCTGCAGCTCCGGTCACTAGGATGCGACCCATGGTTGTTCCCTCACTTGCACAGCGTTCAAGTTCGCCTGTAAGACAGCAGAAATACTTTCCAGCAGCCGGATATTGCGAACTCCTGCCTCGCCAGTCAGGGGAGACGGGGTCCGCTCCCGGCAGGTCTTGGCAAAGTGTTGTATCAGAAGTGCTAGCGGTTCCGTCCGATCAACCCGGGGAGACCACACATCTCCCACCCGATATTCTGGCAACACTAACTGCCAGTTTTCGGCGTTATCTGAATTGACGTGAATGCCTGTATCGTAGATTTTCAACTTTTCATCCGCTTCCAGGTCATTCCAGACCGCCATTTTGCGATCGCCCGCAATCAGTGTTTGACGAATTTTTACCGGCGACATCCAGGACAGCCGCAAATGGGCAATCCGGTTGTCCGGATAATGCAGCGTCACGAAAGCCATGTCAGCAATTCCCTGGTTTAGGTGACAATGGCCAGTGGCAACCACATGAATCGGATCGTGATGATCGAACAAGTAATCTAAAATGGAAAGGTCATGGGGACCTAGATCCCACACCACATTGGTATCGGGTTGAAACCGCCCCAGGTTGATCCGGGTCGCATCATAATAGGTGGGTTTGCCCAACTCATTTGAGTCAATTAATTGGCGAATGCGCTGCACGGCTCCGCTCAAGACAAAGGTATGGTCCACCATCAACACCACGCCAGTTGACCGGGCTGCTGCAACTAACTCCTGGGCCTGAGTCGATGTTTCGGCCATTGGTTTTTCGATCAACACATGCTTGCCCGCGGCGATCGCCCGCATAGCTAACGAATAATGCCAGCGTAAGGGCACAGCAATCACCACCGCCTGAATGGTGGGATCGGCCAGCAGCACTTCTGGTTCCGCAATCGCTTTCACCTGAGGATAGGCCGTGGTGGCATCCGCCAATCGCTTCATGTTCTGATCGCAAATGGCTACTAGCGCCAAATCTGAATTTTGCTGAATATTACGGGCCAGGTTGGGGCCCCAGTAACCGTAGCCAATCAAACCGACAGATAGTTTCATCTCACTCCTCACAAAACGCTCTCAGAACATGGGCTACCCAGCGTTGTTGAGCCGGCGAAATCCCAGGATACATCGGCAAAGACAGACAATTACGTGCCAATTGTTCGGTGTTGGGTAAGGTTCCAGGTTTGTCCTGGCCATAGATGGAAAAGCAGGGTTGTTGATGCAGCGGAATCGGATAGTGCAAACCACAGGTGATTTTATGCTGCTGCAGATAATCCAACAGTTGATTTCGCTTTTCAGATTGAATCACATATAGATGAAAGGCATGGCTGCGATCGGGGGCAGTGATCGGCCGAACAACTGGCAAGTCAGCTAGCAACTCTTCATACCGTCGGGCCGCCAGTTGGCGCTGTTGGGTCCAGCGGGCCAGGTGGGGCAACTTTTCCACCAGAAAGGCTGCCTGGATCTCATCCATCCGGTAATTGTAGCCAATCTCTTCATGCACATAGCGTTGCCGTTGTCCATGATCCCGTAGCATCCGGGCTTTCTCAGCATCGGCATCGAATTGACAAACTAGCGCTCCCGCCTCTCCTGCTGCCCCCAAATTTTTCCCAGGGTAGAATGAAAAACAGGCCATGCGACCAAACCCACCAATCATTTTTCCCTTGTAGTCAGCATAGTGGGCCTGGGCGGCATCTTCAATCAAAGGAATGTTGTAATGATTGGCAATCTCCAACAGTGGTTGCAAGTCTGCCGGTTGCCCGTAGAGATGCACCGGAATAATGGCCCTAGTGGCTGGAGTAATCTTTCGTTCCACATCAGCGGGATCCAGTGTGTAGGTCTCTAGATCGATATCACAGAAGATGGGCTTGGCTCCCACATAGGCAACGGCCCAGGCAGTGGCGACAAAAGTCATTCCCGGCACAATCACTTCATCACCCGGTTGAACCCCCACCACTCGTAAGGCTAGGTGTAAGGCACTAGTGCCTGAATTACAGCCAATTACCTGGGGTACCTCTAGGTGCTGTGCAAAGGCTGCTTCGAATTCCCGTACGGTTCGCCCCTGAATGAACTGGCTGGTAGCCAGGATGGAGTCAAGTCGGGACTGGAAATTGGCCTGAACCTGATGGGTGAGGAATGAGAGGTCTGTGAACGGAACCGGTTCCTTCTCACCAATGTCTGCCTCAGTTACAGAAAGCTGAGCTGGTGCATCGCTAACTTGCCCCCTAATGCGAGCCGGATTGCCAGCCACAATTGCATAGTCGGGAACATCTCGGGTAACCACAGCTCCGGCTCCAATTAATGCCCCTTTGCCAATGGTAACCCCACATAGGATAGTAGCACCGGAGCCAATAGAGGCCCCATCTTTGACGAGCGTTGGAATTACCTGCCAATCTGCTTCGGTTTGCAATTGACCATTGGCTGTAGCACGGGGGTGGCGATCGTTGATGAATGTCACGCCATGGCCAATAAATACGTCATCTCCAATCGTTACCCCCTCACAAATGAAACTGTGGGAAGAAATTTTGCAGCGCTTACCTACCACTGCATTTTTCTGGACTTCTACGAAGGTCCCAATCGAACAGTCATCCCCAATTGAACACCCGTAAAGGTTAACAAAATGATATAGTTTGACATTTTTCCCGAAGGAGACATCACGGATCTGATTCAGGTCATTCATGGTCAGTTGGAAGTTCTTTACTTGGGCTGGGTCAACTGCCAATAGGAGTCGGCAAATCGTTCTCCAATCCTGCGGTAACTGTCACTGATAAAGTGAACCGGGCCTTTGGCATCGGCAGGCAGGTCATCGGTGGTAATCATCGTAGTGTAAGGCAGTTTGACCAGCTTCTGTTGCTGCTTCACCTGATTCCAATTAGAAAATCTGGCCGGATCCGGTTGCTTGCCCAGTTGAGCAAACACAACTGGCAATTGTGGCTGACCCAGATCCGTTCTGAAATCCTGGACAAATGTTGAAAAGTACTGATGCCAACGGTCTGGCACAAGAATCAATTCAGGATTGGTCTGGGGTGATAGGGCGTCCGATTCTCCCTGGAAAAATAGCAGGCCAGCCATCGACCCCATCAGCGATGCAGCCCGCACCCGTTTCAGGCAAGAGCCATACAAGCTGGTTTCACTCAAATTGCGTTGCCAGTCGGTAATGGTGGTTGCACCCCTAGCACAAGGAATTAACCCAATGACCTGCTTAGAGTCTTTTGCTAACAAGGAAGTTGCAAACGATACTGCTGGACTATAAGCAGCTTCATCGTCCTTAGAAACCAAATCAACCTGCCCTTGCGGTGTGTCAACTGGTTCTGAAGCAAGACTCCAACGGTAATCATTGCCAAACACAAACACCTGGGGGTGGTTCATTGGTAAGGAGTATTCTGAGGAAGATTTTGGCAATTCTCCCCGACCAGACATATTTGATTGACCGGCCAGAATAAACAGCTTGAGGCTGCCCTGACAGGCAAAGGGAATGCTGTCGCTCCCATGGGTTTGATTGTTAGCCTGTTCCTGGTTAGGTGATGGCGGCGTGCGTAAGGCGGCCAAGCAACGAGTAGAAGCCCTCAAGGAGGAAATAGCGGCGGGTGCTAAGGTTGGAATGGGTGGAGGAACTGGCGGGGGAGTCACATTCGCAGGCAATGGGCTACTACTTTGCCAATCGGTTTTCAGTCCGATGCCGATCGCGATTCCGCTAATGACACCGATCCCTATAGCAATCCATCGCTTCATTGATATAGCCAATTGTGAGATGCAAGCTCTTGTTGCTTTAGTTACCAGGCTGTAAATCCACCATCGACTTTCAGTTCAATGCCATTGACATAAGCCGAGGCATCGGATGCCAGGAAGACCAAGGGCCCTTTTAAATCGGATAATTCTGCCATGCGGCCTAGGGGAACGCGATCGCAAAATTTGCGCTTAAAGTCCTCATCCTGACCACCCAACACCCCACCAGGAGACAGGGCATTCACCCGCACCCCCAGGGGACCCCAATGAGCCGCAAAGTACTTGGTTAGATTAATCAACGCCGCTTTAGAAGCGCCATACATCGGTGGTTTGAGGAAGGGCGGATCGCAATCGAGATGATCATAAAACCGGGCATCGGGAGAGACACTGGCATACAGCGACCCAATGTTAATGATCGACCCTTTGGCCGCGTTGGCCATCACACCACCAAAAATCTGGGTCACCTGAAACGCGCCCAGCACATTGACCTGCAACACCTTCTGACATACCTCCAGGGGAATGTCAGTCAGTGCATAGGTTGCAGCCGGACCAGGTGGTTGGTCAATCCCGGCGTTATTCACCAGGATTGACGGCAGACCCAGATCTTTCACGCATTGTGTACGGAGTTCTAACAAAGAGTCGCGATCGCAGATATCAGCCCGGTACAATTTGAGCCGCTTCTCTGCATGACGCTCCTGTAGTTCGGAAAAGGCAGGAGAAACAGGTGCATCTGGCAAATCAATCCCAAGGACAACAGCACCTGCCTCTAACAGAGCTTCACTCCAAATAGGGCCTAAACGACCTAAAGCACCAGTAACAACCGCAACTTGCCCGGAAAGATCGAAATACCTCATCAAACCGCTAACTCTACCTCAGTCCATTCACGCAACACCTCAAAAGTAATTGCCTCATCCAAACATAAGGGTTGAACTAGCGTTTTACCAATGACCCGATCCAACTCATAGGGAGGAATACCATCCCCTGGGGACTTCATTGCAATATCTTCTGCCGTCAAAACGTGACCAGCCGGCAGATCGGTAGCAGCCACCAGCTTTTTGCCCATCTTCATGCGGGCGGGCTGCTCGCTCAGATAGACTTTCTTCTGGCCGTCACCCAGTGCTTTACGAACGCGTTGCAAGTCCCGGACGAGCTTCCGCATCCCGACTGGTTCCAGGGAGAAGGCATGATCAGTGCCCTTCATAGCACGGTTCAGGGTGAAATGCTTTTCCACCACCCGTGACCCTAGTACATAGGCGGCGGTAGCCATGGCAATTCCGCTGTAGTGACTCGATAGACCAATCACCGCATCTGGAAATTTCTCCCGGTAAGTTTTAATCACATTCAGGTCTAATTCCTCACATTCCACCGGATAGGCAGCCGTACATTGGAGAATACAGAGACGGGGATTAATTGGCATGATGGTGTCATAGGCCCGCTGCACATCTTCAATGGTGGATGCTCCGGTACTGACAATCATAGGCTTTTGGAACTGGGCCACGTACTTGAGCAGGGGCGTACTTTTCAGGTCACCAGAGGCGATCTTATAAGCTGGCATATCCAGCTCTTCCAGAAAATCCGCACTGGGAATGTCAAATGCCGTACTAAAGAAGGTAATGCCTAGCTCCTGCGCATATTTCTTCAGTTCAACATACTCATCTTTGCCGAATTCCAGAGCTTCCCGATGTTCCCCGTAGGTTGCGCCAAAGCTGTTTTCACTTTCGTAGGGTTTGTGATAAGCATCTTTGGTATAAAGCGCCAGGTTATCTCGTTTTTGTAGTTTGACCGCATTGGCGCCACATTCCTTAGCAGCTCGGAACAGTTCTTTGCATTTATCTACACTGCCCTGGTGATTGTTGCCAATTTCAGCAATCACATAGCAATCACTGCCATCGTGAATTTCAACGTTATCGATTTTGAGATACCGATCCATACCTGTCTCCTCAGATCACCTAATCACCGAGCTGCGTATCTAACAATGCTAAGCGTACTAAATGCCAAAATTAAGAATACTGAGCATCTTGAACAACTTGCCGAGCAGTATATCACAGAGTATTAAGGTCCTGAAGTTTTGTACTCCAGGACCTCGCTCTTAGCCCCTACTTATTCGTCATCATCCATGTCATCGTCATCTACGTCGTCATCCATACCGTCATCCAGTGACCCGCCAATCAGATCGTCGTCATCATCCAGAATGGGGGAGGTGTAAGGTTCCTCATCCGACCTACTAAAGTTGTCAAAGTTATAACCGGTAGCAAAGGCAGGTCGATTTTCAAAATTATCGAACTCGTAGGTACGAGCGGTCCGATCATCCAGGACGACATCCCGCAGATCCGGATCATCATCGAACACACCAATACCGTCATAACTGACATCAATATCGGGGCTGCCCATCTCTTCATAGGCGTTGAAACCGGTACCTGCTGGGATTAACCGACCGATAATCACGTTTTCCTTCAATCCTCTGAGCCAGTCTGACTTGCCTTCAATCGCGGCTTCGGTCAGGACCCGGGTGGTCTCCTGGAAGCTGGCGGCTGAAATAAAGCTGTCTGTATTCAGAGAGGCTTTCGTGATACCCAGCAGAACCGGGGTGTATTCTGCTGGTGCGCCGCCGGTAATCGACATAGCTTCGTTCACCTGCTCGACCTGATAGAGTTCCACCAACTCACCAGGTAGCATGGTTGTGTCGCCGCCATCGTCAATCCGAGCTTTCGAAGTCATCTGACGAACCACCACTTCAATGTGCTTGTCAGAAATATCAATCCCCTGGGATTGATACACGGACTGCACTTCATTGACCAGGAACATTTGGACTTCGCGCAGACTAATCAAGGCGGAGTCGTGAACCCCCATTGATTCGCGGTTTGCCTTAAAGAGAATTTCCAGCAATTCGTGCGGATTGGCCGGACCATCGGTTAAGCGCTCACCGGCCTTGACCATTTGCCCATCGGAAATGATGACGTTTTGGCCAGGCATCAGAGGATATTCGCTGACAACACCATCACTTTCGACAACCTTGACATCGACCGATTCGTCTTCTCCATAAACCACCTGAGCCATACCGTCCCGTTCAACCAGAACACAGGCTTCCTTGGGTTTACGGCCCTCCAACAGTTCTTCGATCCGCGGCAAACCTTGAATGATATCACCAGTTTTCGTCCGTTCGAAGATCAGCAAGACCAGATTATCGCCCCGTTGTACCAGGTCTCCATCGTCAATGTGCAGAACCGCACCGGGGGAAACTCGATAGGGTCGGGCCAACCGAATCACTACTTGGTCATCCCCAACCTGAAAGACCTGACCCGATTCTTCCAGGGGTTGGCCAGGGGCAATTTCCGTACCAGCGACCAGCAAATCGCCCTGCTTCACTGAAGGCTTTTTACCCTGGGTCGAAATCGCCATTTTGTCAGCGTCCCGAACCACCAGAATACGACGAATCGCTTCTGCGCCTTGGCGAATTCCTTGTACTTCACCGGCTTCTTTACACTGGATCTCGGTACGCGCAACGACCGCACCGGGTGCAATCTGATCGCCGTCTTGCACCAGAATCCGGGTCAGGGTGCTGCCTTGGGTTGGATCTGCTGCCACATCTCGCCGGATTGGCAAGGACTCCAGAATCACCAGTTGCAGGCGATCGGTACTGGGATCAGATTCATCGGGCACCAGTTCAATATCAGCCGCCAACTGAGGAGCGTCTTTGTCAATCTCCAGCACTAGTTGAGTTTTCAGTAGCTCCAGTCCTTCCACTGACTTCACCCGCTCTCCATCCTTATAGGGCATCCGTTGAACAGCCCGCAGGCGAATGGAACGGCCCGATTCTTCACTGGTCGATTCTTGACTGGGAACTGGTGGTTCATCCGGTACTGGGAACTCAACTACCGGCCGCAGTAGTAAGGCTGGGCCTTCTGGAGTTTCGACATACTCCACATAGCGCAGTTCATTGACAGTTAGACCTGGCATTACTTCCTGACCTGGATTAGCCAATACTGCTTCCCGCGTAATCACCTCATCCAGGTTGTCAATCATATGCAGGTCACCTGGTTTGATGACAATCTCTCGTAGAATGTCATTTTTCTGGGTGACTTCAACCACGCCGTTACTCTGGCAGAAGATGTCTTTTACGACTTCCGTGCCAGCTTCCACAAACTGGCCGTCTTCCACCAATAGGAGGGAGATGTCTTTATTGACCTCATGGGACTCTTCTGGAATCCAAAGCAGGGTGCCGCCCTTAACTACTTCGTAGCCCTGCTTGGCTTTGCCCCGCTTAGCCACTTCGACCCCAGAAAATTTGATGATGCCACCCGTTTGAGTATGGTAGCTATCGTCAATCAGTTCCGCCACGACCTGATTATTCGTCACTTTGGTGCCAGGGGTGGCAATTAGGGAGAAAATCTGGCCGTTGTTGGTCTCAATCAGGTATAAATCTCCGCCCTGACGGCTTTCCGTCCGCACCCGGGCCTGATCCAGCAAAACTGAGGCGGTGATGATTTCTACCATCCGGCCACCTTTGCCATCTCCTTCCTGGGGTAGGCGAACCACACCGCCATACTCACTGAGGGTGCGGGTCTCAGCCAGAATGCTATCTGCTTCAACCCGATCGCCATTTTTCACAGTCGGTTCTGCACCCGGCGGCAGGTTATACACTTCCCCCGACAGGATCCATAGTAAGCCACCCCGTTGAGCAATGCGGGTGGTGTTGCCCTGACGGTCTTTCTTATCTTCCGCCACTAGGTCGGCGAACCTGACTTCCCCAGCCAGGTCGGAAGCCACGTCCTTAGCCGCTTTCTCCGTGGTGCGGCGAGCTCGGCCGGTCAAGGGAACCTCTGCCAAAATCTGGCCTTTCTTGACTTTCTGATTGTTACGGACGAGGAGCGTGGTTCCCTGCACAATAGAGAAGGATTGCCGCTGGTCTTCGCTGCCTTCCAACACAACTTCAGCAGTAGTCGAGTCTACCACTAGGGCATCCTCGCCATGGCGCGTTCGGAATGCACGGGTACGTAGTTTAGCTGGAAAGCGAATGGTGCCATCAAACTCGGCCTTCTCTTGGCGGGCCATTTCTCCAGTAAATACCCCACCGGTGTGGAAGGTCCGCATGGTGAGCTGGGTACCGGGTTCCCCGATCGACTGGGCTGCTACGATGCCAACCGCTTCGCCAATGTCCACTAGTTTGGCGTGGGCCAGGCTCCAGCCGTAGCAGTGCTGGCACACGGAACGGGTGGCTTCGCAGGTCAGGGGCGATCGCACAAACACCTCTTCTACCCCTGAGCTATCAATTAGGTTGGCAAGGTCATCGGAAATGTCCTGGTTACGCTCGGCAATCACCTCACCGGTTTCCGGATGCACTACATTTGCGGCTAGCACCCGTCCCAACAGGCGGGTCCGCAGCGGAATCAGGGTGCGATCGCCGTCCTTCATGGCCCGCAGTGGAATCCCCCGAGTTGTGCCACAATCCACTTCCCGAATAATCACATCCTGGGAAACATCCACCAAACGACGGGTCAGATAGCCGGAGTCAGCCGTCCGCAAGGCCGTATCCACCAACCCCTTACGAGCGCCATAGGAAGAGATGATATACTCCGTGACCGTCAGTCCTTCCCGGAAATTGGTTTTAATCGGCAAGTCAATAATTTCCCCTTGGGGATTGGCCATCAAGCCCCGCATCCCAACCAACTGGCGCACCTGAGAGATATTCCCCCGGGCTCCAGAAAACGCCATCATATAAACCGAGTTGAGGGGACTATTAGAGCGGAAATTTCGCACCACCTCATCCTTCAGTTCCTCACTGGTGCCATTCCAGGTATCAATTACCTTTTGGAACCGCTCAACCTCCGTGATTTCCCCGCGGGTATAGCGTTCCTCCGTTTCCCGAATGGTTTGCTCTGCTGCTTCTAACAACTGACGCTTACTGGCCGGCACCTGCAAGTCATCCACACTAATCGAGACCCCGGCTCGAGTAGCAAACTTGAAACCTAGATCCTTGATCAAATCAGCCATCGTCGCAGTCCGGGCCGTACCATAATTGGTAAATGCCCAGGAAATCAGCTCAGTCAGCTGCTTCTTGTTGATCACCCGATTGCGAAAAATCATTGGATTGCTTTGTTCTGCCGTCATTTACCCCTACCTCTGCCTTAAGCCAACTCTGGACTGGGAATGCAAACCCTGATTTAGCAAAGCAGCAGTTCCCAGCGCACACCTAACCCGAAGCTTGCCTAAACCGCCAGGGCATCCAAAATCGTTTTGTTGTAGATAATGCGTCCTGGTGTGGTTCTGATGTACTGCGAAATAATCCCACCATCTGGGTCCAATCGGAGCCGACGGAACTTGTAGACTCTAGTCACAATCCCATCCGCTGACGTCTCTTCCTCCAATAGTTCATTGTCCGACTCATCCGCCTCTACCAGCCCGTCAAAACGAACCCAAACAAAGGCATGCAGGTCAACTTCCTGCTGGTCGTAGGCAGTAATCACATCTTCCAGACTGGCGAAATATCGTCCAACTCCCTTGGTAGCTGCTGGGTTTTCTGCTGTCAGATAGTAGCAACCCAACACCATGTCCTGACTGGGAGTGATGATGGGGCGGCCTGTCGCCGGAGACAGAATATTGTTAGAAGCCAACATCAGCAGACGAGCCTCTGCCTGAGACTCCAGAGACAGAGGAACGTGAACCGCCATCTGGTCGCCATCAAAGTCAGCGTTGAAGGCGGGACAAACCAGTGGATGCAATTGAATGGCCCGCCCTTCCACTAGAATTGGCTCAAAGGCTTGAATTCCAAGCCGGTGTAAAGTCGGAGCCCGGTTTAACATGACTGGGTGACCTTCAATCACTTCCTCCAGCACATCCCAAACCGTCGGGTCATTCCGTTGAATCAGTTTTTTGGCGGCCTTGATGTTGTTAACCAGGCCTTGCTTGATCAGGCGATGAATTACAAAGGGCTGGAACAACTCGATCGCCATTTCCCGGGGCAGCCCACATTGATAAATCTTCAACTTAGGGCCAACCACAATCACCGAACGGCCCGAGTAGTCCACCCGCTTACCCAGCAGGTTCTGTCGGAAACGGCCCTGTTTTCCTTCAATAATGTCAGAGAGGGACTTCAGAGGACGGTTGTTCGCCCCTACTACGGTGCGGCCCCGCCGACCATTATCAATCAATGCATCCACCGCTTCCTGCAGCATGCGCTTCTCATTCCGCACAATAATCTCCGGCGCCAGGATTTCCTGCAGACGGGCCAAGCGGTTATTGCGGTTAATCACCCGACGATAGAGGTCGTTTAGGTCAGAGGTGGCAAAGCGGCCACCATCTAACTGCACCATCGGCCGGAGATCCGGTGGAATCACCGGAATCACGCTCAAAACCATCCAATCCGGCTTAGATCCAGTGGCGACAAAGTTATCAATTACCCGCAGGCGCTTGATTAACTTGGCCCGCTTTTGCCCCTTAGCCGTGGCAATCTCTTCCCGCAGCTTTTCGGCCTCTTCCTCCAGGTTGATATCCTGTAGCAAGCGCTGCAAGGCTTCTGCCCCAATACCGACTTCTATGCCAGACAACTTGGAGTCTTCGCTATACAGTTCATCCTCAATTTCGATCCACTGATCTTCCGTCAGCAACTGCTTATAACTCAGGTTTTCAGCATTGCCCGGATCGAGAACCACATAGGCATTGAAGTAGACAATCTGCTCCACATCCCGCAGCGGCATATCCAACAGGATGGACATATAGCTGGGAATCCCTTTGAGATACCAAACATGGGCCACCGGAGCCGCCAGTTTGATATAGCCCATGCGATGACGGCGCACCCGAGATTCAGTGACTTCCACCCCGCACCGTTCACAGACAATGCCCCGGTGGCGCACCCGTTTGTACTTGCCACAGTGACACTCCCAATCCTTGGCTGGCCCAAAGATCCGCTCACAGAACAGACCATCCATTTCTGGTTTTAGGGTCCGGTAGTTAATGGTCTCTGGTTTGGTCACCTCACCCACCAATTGCCCATTGGGTAACGTCCGCTCTCCCCACTGCCGGATCCGCTCTGGTGAGGCCAGACCAATCTTTACGTAATCAAACCGTTGCTCTAGCTTCGGCATTGTCTGTATTCCCTCGTGTTTCTGGTCGCCAAAATCACCTGTTTGCCACCATCAATCGCCAGCCATTAGCTGGGTGCTAACAGCTAGCAATTGGTTACAGTCAACTATTCATCTAAATCATCCAGTTCATCCCGACTGATGGATTCGTAGGTCGGTCGAGAGGGGGCGCGGCGACTGCTGACATCAGCCATCAGATCAACCTCCACATCCCGGCTTGTGCCATCATCACGGGTTTCCAGCTTATGCACCGCCACATCCAAACAAAGCGATTGCAATTCTCGCATCAACACCTTGAAGGACTCCGGCGTTCCTGGCCGAGGAATGGTTTTGCCCTTGACGATCGCGTTCAGGGCTTCGTTTCGACCCTGCATGTCGTCCGACTTCACCGTCAGCAGTTCCTGTAGGGTATAGGCAGCCCCAAAGGCTTCCAGAGCCCACACTTCCATTTCGCCGAATCGCTGTCCACCCTGTTGGGCTTTGCCACCCAGCGGCTGCTGGGTCACCAGCGAATAAGGTCCGGTAGAACGAGCATGAATCTTGTCATCCACTAGGTGTACCAGTTTCAGCATGTAAGCCATCCCTACGGTCACCGGGCGATCAAACGGTTCCCCTGTGCGGCCATCAAAGACTTGGATCTTACCTGGATCCTCAGGATTAAAGATCCAATTACGGCCAGCCTTGTCACGGGCTTGCTGGAGTTTGCCGTGAACCGTCTCGCGGGACTTCTCCTGGCCGTGCATTTCGTCAAAGGGAACCATCTTGAAACGGGCATTCAGATTTTGAGCGGCCCATCCCAGGAGACATTCGTACACTTGGCCCACATTCATCCGGGACGGCACCCCCAGCGGATTCAGCACAATATCAACCGGGGTGCCATCGGGCAGATAGGGCATATCCTCAATCGGCAGAATCCGGGAGATGATGCCCTTATTGCCATGGCGACCAGCCATCTTGTCTCCAACCTGAATTTTGCGCTTCTGGGCCACGTAGACCCGCACCACCATGTTGGCGCCCGGCGGCAGTTCGTCGCCTTGCTCCCGGGTAAAGACGCGCACATCCACAACCCGTCCCCGCTCTCCATTCGGCACTCGCAGCGAGTTATCCCGCACATCCCGCGCCTTTTCACCGAAGATCGCCCGTAGCAACTTTTCTTCCGGCGGCTGATCCGACTCACCCTTGGGGGTGACTTTACCCACCAGAATGTCCCCTGATTCCACCCAGGCGCCAATCCGAATAATCCCCGTCTCATCTAGTTGACGCAGGGAATCCTCACCCACGTTGGGAATTTCACGGGTAATTTCTTCGGGTCCCAGCTTGGTCTGGCGCGCCTCAATCTCATATTTTTCAACGTGAATCGAGGTGTAGACATCTTCATAGACCAGACGCTCGCTGATTAGGATAGCATCCTCGTAGTTGTAACCTTCCCAGGGCATGTAAGCCACCAGGATGTTTTGACCCAGGGCCAGTTCCCCACTTTCCGTGGCGGAACCATCCGCCATCACCTCACCTGCAACCACGCGATCGCCCTCAAAAACGATGGGCCGCTGATTTAGACAGGTGTCCTGGTTCGAACGCTGATACTTCTGAAGCTGATATTCGGTTTCCCGCCCCTGGGCATCCCGCACCCGGATGCAATCAGCCGAAACATAGGTTACTTCCCCATCGGTACGGCTGACAATCACCATACCGGAGTCACGGGCAGCCTGGGCTTCCAAGCCAGTACCCACCAATGGACGTTCCGGTTGCAGCAAGGGTACCGCCTGCCGTTGCATGTTGGAGCCCATCAAAGCTCGGTTCGCATCATCATGCTCCAGGAAGGGAATCAACGAAGTTGCGACTGAAATGATTTGAACGGGTGAAACCGCCACATAGTCAACCTCGTCCGGAGTGGTGGTGGTAAATTCCTGACGATAGCGAACAGGCACCTGCTCACCCAGCAGATTACCCTCCTCATCCATCGACACATCCCCAGCCGCCACCCGCAGATCATCTTCCTCATCGGCGGTCATATAAACTGGCGGCAGATCTCGGCGAACTCGGCCATGCTCAACCTTACAGAAGGGCGTTTCAATAAAGCCATAGGCATTCACCCGGGCATGGGTAGCCAATGAGCCAATCAGACCCGCATTGGGACCTTCCGGCGTCTCAATCG
Organism: uncultured bacterium; assembly: GCA_964494755.1. Taxonomy (GTDB): domain Bacteria; phylum Cyanobacteriota; class Cyanobacteriia; order Leptolyngbyales; family Leptolyngbyaceae; genus CAZBTL01. Next base: position 23,988 of record CAZBTL010000020.1, read on the forward strand.
GACAGATCCGACCGTAATGGGAGGGATGGATATCTCGCACGGCAAAACCAGCCCGCTCCCGAGTCAGACCGCCGGGACCGAGCGCACTCAAGCGCCGCTTGTGGGTTAATTCCGCTAGCGGATTGGTTTGGTCCATAAACTGGGACAATTGGGAAGAGCCGAAGAATTCCTTAATGGCGGCCACCAACGGCTTGGGGTTGACCAAAGAAGCAGGGGTCAGGGCATCCGAATCAGAAACGGTCATCCGTTCCCGAATAATCCGTTCCAGACGGTTCAGCCCCACCCGCACCTGGTTTTGCAACAGTTCACCCACCGATCGCACCCGACGGTTGCCCAGGTGGTCGATGTCATCCACATTCCCAATATCAAATTCCAGGTTAATCAGATAGTCGATCGCCGCCAGAATATCCTGAGGTGTCAACACCCGCACATGGTCGGGCACATTGAGCCGCAGTTTTCGGTTCAGCTTATACCGACCGACTTTGCCCAGGTCATAGCGCTTCGGATCAAAGAAGCGAGATTCCAGCAACTGCGTCCCACCAGACACGGTGGGCGGTTCACCTGGACGCAACTTCCGATACAGTTCCATCAAGGCATCTTCTTCGCCAAACTCCCCTTCTTTCTCAATCGTCTTCTGGAAATACTCTGGATGACGCATCGCATCCAGGATTTCATTGGTGGTGAGACCAAGGGCTTTCAACAGAACCTGCGCAGACAGCTTACGGGTTTTGTCAATCCGAACCCAAACCAGATCATTCTTGTCAGTCTCAAACTTCAACCAGGCGCCCCGGTTCGGAATCAGGCTGGCATTGTAGGTGCGGCGACCATTTTTGTCCGTTTCCGACTTGTAATAAACACCGGGACTCCGCACAATCTGGTTAACAATAACCCGTTCCGCCCCATTAATAATGAAGGTTCCCCGATCGGTCATCAGTGGCAGGTCACCAATAAACACTTCCTGCTCTTTGATTTCGCCGGTTTCCTTATTGATCAAGCGAGTTGGCACATACATCTGCACCGCATAGGTACTGTCGCGCCGCTTCGCTTCATCCACGTCATACTTGGGGCGTTTCAGCTTATAGTCCTTGCCAATAAAATGCAGTTCCAGCTTACCGGTGTAGTCTGTAATAGGAGAGAAACTGTCTAACTCCTCAATCAGACCTTCCTCCAGAAACCAGCGGAAGCTATCCCGCTGAATCTCAACCAGGTCTGGCAATCTAAAAGCGGGGGTATTGTTGTAAGTCTGCTCAGTCATGCGTCTCCTTCAAAAGGTTCACGCCCAGCGCGAATCCCAGATTTTACAGAGTGTTAACGAGAAAGTCAATAGAAAAAACCTGGATTCCAGCTAGAACCCAAGAAACAAATTGCATATTCGGAAGGGCATTGGCAGATCCAGCGTAATCGTCAGGGATAAAGTCCAATCAATAGAGGCAATAACAGTTTGTTTAAGTAAAACCCTGTCGGACAGCCCGTCGCCCAATCTTACCGCTAGAGCAGAAGGGGGGAAATAAAACAGAGTGATTATCGTACACAGGAAGACAAGTCATGGGAGAATACTCCTACCTATTATGCCGTACAAAGAACGATTTTGTGGGGTCTTTAGCAAAAGCTAAGGCAACAGTCAACCGTACCATTAGACCTGATTGAGGCATTGCCGATTCCAAGGATGAAAAGGGTGCAGGATGAATTGAAACTTCGTTTCAATTCATCCTGCTTGTTAGCAACGCCGACCTGATTGATCCCAAACTGCTCAAGGCAGGGGTAAGTTGAACAACTTACAAGCATTTTGAGTGGTTTGACTGGCCAACTCTACAACCGGCACATCTTTCAAACGAGCCACCTGCTGCGCCACAAACTGAACATAGGAAGGTTCATTTCGACGCTCACCTCGCTTGGGAACGGGAGTCAGAAAGGGACAATCGGTTTCGACCAAGAGCCGATCATTGGGAACCATCCGGGCTGACTCCTGAATCTGAGCTGCCTTCTTGAAGGTCACTGTGCCACTAAAGCTAATGTAAAAACCCAGATCCAAAAACCAACGGGTTTCCTCCGGCGTGCCCCCCCAGCAATGCATTACCCCTCGCACCGGCCCATGCTGAGCCCAATACTGACGCAAAAATTGAGCCATCGGTTCGGCTGCATCTCGGCAGTGAATAATCACAGGTAGATCCAAATGCTGGGCGATCGCCAGTTGAGCCTCGAAAGCCTGAAACTGCACCTCCCGATTGCTGGCTTTGTAGAAATCCAATCCCGTTTCGCCAATCGCCACCACGCGCGAATCTGATTTTGCCAGGGTCAAAATTTCTTCAGCCAAACCCGCTGTCCATCCAGTTGCCACATCCAGCGGATGCAGTCCAACCGCAAAAAACAACTCTGGAAACTGATCAGCCAGGGATCGAATCGCAGAAAACTCGGCTGGCTCGACACAGGAATGAACCAGGCGAACCACCCCAGCCTCTCGCCAACGTGCCGCTACCGCTTCCAAATCAGGCTGAAAGTCTGCAAAATTAAGATGAACGTGGGTATCAATCAACTGCATCGGAGGAGAGAACAGGCATCAGAAAACAACAACGCAACAAAAGGTTCTAACCTTGAATCTACCCAATACAATTGTCAGCGGTAGGTCCAGAACCTTTCCTGTACTGAAACCCAATCCCAGATACAGACAACAACTATGAGGCTGCTGAAGTAAGCTCGTACTTTTTCAAAGCTTTAGCCAAACGAGACTTTTTGCGAGCCCCAGTATTTGGGTGCAGTACCCCTCGTTTTACTGCTTTGTCAATTTTGCTGTAGGCCGAAGCCAAGTGCTGTTGAACCTCATCCTTCGCTTCCGGCGTCGGATTGGCGGCACACGCATTGGCGGCAGTCAGACACTTCTTAATCAGAGTCTTGACCGCAGACTTGTAACTCTTATTTCTAAGCCGGTTGCGCTCAGCAACCTGAACCCGCTTAATGGCAGACTTGATGTTAGCCACAGTTAATCCCGAATACCCTACCGAACGACTATTGAACCGAAATCAGCAAACACACAGATTGCTAGATAAATTACTATAGCATCTCTGTTGCTCAATCACCCAATCCCCGAAAAATCCAAGTTAAGCTAGAGTAACAATCAGCAGATACGGCCTTGGGTTTGTCCTCCATCCGTATCACTGAGCAAACCGGGTAATTCCTTGAATTGGCATTCCTAACTCCATGTTGCGAATTATTACTCAGCGATCTGAGGCCCGAACGGAACTGCGACGGATCTGCGATCGCACCCATGATGATCAGGTAGTTCACAAAGAAGCAACAGTGCGGGAAGTGCTTCTAACGGTTAAGCGTCAGGGAGACCGGGCTGTCCTGCATTACACGGCTGAATTTGATCACGCCACACTTAAGCTAGAAGAATTACGAGTCAATGGGTCCGAATTGGAGGCTGCCTATCGCCAGGTTTCCCAGGACCTGATCGATGCTATCCGGCTAGCCTGCCGCAATATTGAAGCCTTCCACCGCCAGCGCGTCCCCAAAAGCTGGGTGCAGTTCGGTGAGGATGAAGTGGTTCTGGGCAAACGCTACACCCCAGTTGACCGGGCCGGCATCTATATTCCAGGCGGTCAGGCGGCTTACCCCAGCACGGTTTTGATGAATGCCATTCCAGCACGGGTGGCTGGGGTGCCGCGAATTGTCATGGTCACGCCGCCTGGGGCGGATAAGGGTGTCAATCCGGCAGTGCTGGTGGCAGCCCAGGAAGCGGGAGTAGAGGAAATTTATCGGGTCGGGGGGGCACAGGCGATCGCCGCCCTGGCCTACGGCACAGAAACCATCCCAAAAGTAGACGTGATCACCGGCCCCGGCAATATTTACGTGACTCTGGCCAAAAAGCTGGTCTATGGCACGGTGGGCATCGATTCCCTGGCGGGGCCCTCGGAAGTTTTGATCATTGCCGATAAGACGGCTGCCCCAGTCCATGTAGCAGCCGATATGCTGGCCCAGGCAGAACATGACCAGATGGCGGCAGCGATTCTGTTAACCGACGATTCAGTCCTGGCGCGGAAGGTCGTAGAAGAAGTCGAACGTCAATTGGTCGAGCATCCCCGCCGGATTCTGACCGAAAAGGCGATCGCCCACTATGGCTTGGTCGTAGTCGTCGAATCTCTAGAAGAAGCGGCTGAACTCTCCAATGAATTTGCCCCAGAGCACCTGGAACTGGAAATTGCCGACCCCTGGAGCCTCTTGGAACAAATCCGCCATGCTGGAGCTATTTTCCTGGGTAACTCCACCCCAGAAGCAGTTGGAGACTATCTGGCTGGTCCCAATCACACCTTGCCAACCTCTGGCGCCGCTCGTTATGCCTCCGCCCTGGGTGTAGAAACTTTTATGAAACATTCCAGCCTGATTCAGTACTCTCCCCAGGCGTTGCAAAAGGTAGCTAGTGCCATCCAGACTCTGGCTACCACGGAAGGTCTACCTTCCCATGCGGATTCAGTACGCCTGCGAATGGAACTGTAAGGTCGGCTCAGGAAAAAGTAATAGGTTATGTTTCTACTTGAACCGCTGTTCTGCCCATGTTGCACACCAGCCGTACTGCACACGCTGGCTCAAACCGACCTAACTCGTCTATCCCAGCAAATGCTCTGGCTTGGCACAGGCTCTTTATCCCTAGCCATCAAACAAGATCGACACCAGCCCCAAGCTCCATTCAATCGTGGCGATCGCCCCCTTGCCGAGGCACCCATTTCTGATGACTCCCTGCCAACCAACCAGATGTTGTAAAGCCCACAGATTCAAAACCAACCCCTCATGCTTGTACGGCGTGGCTTCACTGTTGAGTTGGACAACCACACCAGTAGCATTAGACTCATGCCAAGCATCCTCAACCCGTTCTAAATTGGCTAGAACCAATGAAGTAGCGCTGTCATTCCTGGGTAAGGGGGAATCCACCGCTGACTGGCTACCTTGATCGGACTCTGATTGTGACACAGATCTCCTAGTCAGCTTGAGGATCCGATGCTTGATTAGCCAGAACCTGTCGCAGCCGCATCAAGCTTGCAGTTTGAGCTAAATTGAGCGGCAACAAAGAA
>CAZBTL010000021.1:0-2677 GCA_964494755.1 uncultured bacterium
TGCGGTACTCAGCGCATCTTCAGTGTAGCCCTGTCTTCGCTCCTCAGAGCCGGACAGAGAAAGAATCCCTGCCCTTTAGGGCCGGGGAGAATGTCAATAAAGAAGGAAAGGAAGTGCTGATCGTGAGACTGGATTGCCTGGATCAATAATGAGCTGTCTGTTCACTGATTGAAAGAGATACAGCATTTTTCACTGGGGTTAGTCCCAGCGACTCAATTGGCAAGCCCAGCAATGAAGCACTTTCGCGATTGAGTCGTGTGAGTGCTAACCGGTTTACCGCCGACGACATCATGCCAAAATCGTTGGGTGGTTATAAGCAAGATAGTTGGTTGCCGCCTGTCGTCTGCCAAAAGACCTGCTCAACGGCTCCTCGTTGATACATGGGTGTCTGCTGCCGTCCGACGACTCTGGCTGGCACCCCCGCACTGGCCAGTCGTTGACGGGCCTGTTGCGACGAACAACCCAGAACGGCCGCCGCTTCTGTCAGGGGCAACCATTGACGGGCAAAACGGGGCAACAGTTTTTCGTCCTCCTCTTGCAAGATCTCGGTCAGTAGCCGTTGAGTCAGTAACCAGCAAGCCAGGGTATCTGCTTCCGCCCGGTGCGATCGCCCGACGTCAAAGCCAAAGTGTCGCACCAGATCGGGTAAGCTGCGCGATCGCAGATCGGGTAACATCTGACGGGCCAGGATCACACTACAGAGTTGTTCGTCGCCAGGTCGGGCAAAGAGCATGCCTAGCCGCTGGAATTCGGCTTGCAAAAAGCCATAATCGAAGGCCAGATTATGGGCTGTCAGAATGCCTTTATTCAGCAATGGTAGATATTGCGGCCAGACCGCTGCCGCTAGGGGAGCCTGATCAACCATCGCTTGAGAGATTCCAGTAAAGCGGGTGATCTTGGTTGGAACCTTGACTGGAGGATTGATCAGGGTTGTTTGCTGGTGCTGGATGCCATCGGTCAGGCTGGCTTGAAGGACAGACACCTCAATCACCCGGGCCTCCGCTGGTGTGTAGCCGGAGGTTTCCACATCCACAATGGTCAGCAATTGCTGGCTGATCTGGCGATAATAGGCAAGCAGTTGAGTCGATAGCACGGTTGTCTCCGGTTAGCCCTTACTGGGAGGTGGAATGGTGATATCGATCGCAGTTACTTTGCCGCTGGTCGTCAGGTTGGTCAAAGCCGGTTTAATCTGGGCCTGGTTTCCTACCACCAGGGTTACCAGTTTCTCTGGCTGGAGGTGGGTCTGGGCTACGCGCTGGACATCAGCAATCGTCGTGGCTGCGATCGCCTTCTGATAGCGAAAGATAAAGTCGGCCGGATAGCCGTAATATTCGTAACGCAACAGGCGAGACAGGGTCTGGGAAGGACTTTGAAAGTTGAAGATAAAGGAATTCAAGGTCGAGTCCTTAGCGTAGGCCAGTTCTGCCGCCGAGACTGGCTGGGTGCGAATTTTCTCCAACTCACTGAGGATACTTTTGACAAAGGGCACGGTTGCCTCTGAACGGGTCTGGCCGCCGGCCGCAAACACACCGGGATAGTCGAACCGGGCATTCCAGACCGCATAGACGGAGTAGGCCAATCCCTGGCGCGATCGCACCTCATTGAACAGACGCCCGCCAAAGCCATTTAACACACCGTTCATGACCGACAGGGCCGCATAGTCGGGACTGTCAAACTGTCCGCCTAGGTGGCCAATTTGGACATTGCTCTGGGTCAGTTGGGGTTGGTTGACGAGAAAGACCCCTCCCTTTTGCACCTGGGACACCGCCGGCAAATCGGGGAGCTTCAAATTGGGATTGGGTTGCCAACTGCCCAGCTTTGCTTCAACCAATTGGCGCATCTTTTTGCTGTCGAAGTCGCCCACAATCCCCAGGATGATGTTGTTGGGATGGAAATATTGCTGATAAAAGCGAACCAGGTCCGGTTGCTCAATATTGTCCAGCGTGGCATATTCCACCGTGCGGGCGTAGGGATTTTCGCTGCCATAGATCAACTTCTGGAACTCTCTCGTGGTGATACTGCCCGGATCATCATTGCGGCGAGCGATCGCGCCACGCACCTTGTTTTTCTCCACCGCCAACTTGTCAGCCGCAAAGGCCGGCTGCTGCAAGATTTCACTAAATACACCAAACACCTGATCTAGGTCTTCGGTCAGGGTGTTGAAGCTGGCTGTTCCCACGGTTTCGTTAATGCCAGTTTCGACGGCAGCGGCCCGTCGTTCTAGCAATTGGTTAAGCTGGTCGGCGGTGCGACTCTGGGTTCCACCAGACCGGAGAACGGCTCCGGTCAACCCGGCCAGACCAACCTTGTCAGCCGGTTCCCAGCGATCGCCGGTGCGGATGTAGGCCGTTCCCCCCACCAGCGGCAACTCATGGTCTTCCATCAGATAAACCACCATCCCATTAGCCAACTGAAAGCGGCTGTAGGGTGGAATTTGCAACGCTGGCAAGGGGGAGTAGGTCAGATCGGTGTAATGCTTAGCGGTTTGCGCCGTCGCTGGCCGGATAAATGCCAGCAGCAGCAGAATCAGGGGCACTACCACCAGACAAAACACCACCGTCACAACCTTAACCAGTTGTCGTCGATCTGTTTCTTGTTGCATGGTCCTTCTCCTGCGTCGTGGCCTCACTGGCTTACTCCGTTTTATTAGCAAATTATCTTGTCAGCGGTCAGCGGT
>CAZBTL010000021.1:2777-18811 GCA_964494755.1 uncultured bacterium
GCCTCACTGGCTTACTCCGTTTTATTAGCAAATTATCTTGTCAGCGGTCAGCGGTCAGGAGCCAGAAGTCAGTGCTTTACTCTTCACCTCTCCCCCCACTCCCTACTTCCCACTCCTTAACTATTCCTTCGGCAGAATCCGCCCGACGGTACGATTTTCTGGCGTAAAGGTGGACTGAGCCACCCGCTGAATGTCGGCTGGGGTGACGGCAGCAATCCGATCAATGGCGGCAAACAAATTGCGCCAATCGCCGGTTTTGACCTCATATTCCAGTAAAGACTGGGCCATGCCCATATTGGAAGCCAGCGATCGCAGCAGTCCGGATCGGGCTTGGGTCTTAACCCGATCCAGTTCTTCCTGGGACACGGGTTCAGTCTTCAGGCGTTCAATTTCAGCTCGCAAGGCTTTGGCGGCCTCCTCCACCGTATGGCCTGGCGCTGTCTGGGCATAGAACAACAGCAAATTGGGATACTTATTGCCCGGAAAGCCGCTAAAGCCCTGGGCTACCAACGCTACCTGCTTCTCTTCAATCAGCGATCGATACAGGCGAGCGGTGCGGCCATCACTCAGGATGCTGGTTATCATCTCGTACACCTCATGGTCGGGATGATTTAACGCTGGCCGATGATAGCCTTCCAGATACCAGGGTTGGGACTTCAGCCGCAGCGTCACCTGGCGGGTTTCAGTTTGCGGAGGTTCTGTCGGAATGCTCTCTGCGACAGGCGGCCGAGCCTTAAACCGGCCAAAGTAGATTTGGGCCAGTCGCCTGACCTCCTGGGGTTTGACATCGCCCACGATCGCAATGGTCAAGTTTCCCGGTGGATAATGGGACTCAAAAAAGTCTTGCACATTCTCGCGGGTCAGCCCCTGAATGTCCTGGTTATAGCCAATCACCGGACGGCGGTAGGGATGCACCTTGAACGCTGTGTCCACAAAGGCTTCAATCATTTGCCCAATCGGCGAGTTGTCGGTTCGCAGGCGGCGTTCCTCTAGGATCACCTGCTGTTCCTTGTAGAATTCGCGAAAGACTGGCTCCAGAAATCGTTCCGATTCCAGGGACATCCACAACTCCAGCTTGTTAGCCGGGAAGTTGTAAAGATAGCGGGTGGCATCAGTGGAGGTATTGGCATTCAGGCCGACGCCGCCAGCTTGCTCCACAATGCGGCCAAATTCATTCCGCTTGACTAATTTCACTGCCTCCGCTTCGACCCGGGCAAACTCAGCTTTCAGTTTTTCTAACTCGGTCTGCTGGCCATTGCGCTGGGCAGTTTTGATTTGTTCTGAGAGCTGATCTAGTTGCTCCAGCAAGGGTTTTTCCTGCTGATAGTCAATTGTTCCGATCCGGGTTGTACCCTTAAAGGCCAGGTGTTCCAGAAAGTGAGCTACACCTGTTTGCCCATCGGGTTCATCGACGCCCCCCACATCTGCGTAGGTGACGAAGGAAACCACTGGGGCCTGGTGCCGCTCCATGACAATAAATTTCATGCCATTGTCTAGCTGAAATTCCGTCACCCGGCTGATGGCGCTGTCCAGGTAGGGCTTGATCGATTGTTTGGGCGAGACTGGCGCAGGCGCAACCACGCTGGGACTGGCCCAGACTGGCGCAGATCCGAGGCCCAGAAATAGTAGTAGAAAAAGAAAAATCCCGGTTAGGAGCGGCAGGTGGCGATCGCGAATCGGCCAACGGTGGAATCGCATGGGCGGTCAGATATAAAGACGCACGTTTTCCAGGATACGGTTTTTTTCATCAGGGCGTCTGAATATTCTGGTCCGGTGATACGCGACCTGAACCCAAGGGCCGCCAGCGTTAACCAATTCACCAGGGGAGAATTTTGAAATACCAGCCACTCCAGGGTTTAGATCCAAGCGCGGAATCTAAGCTCTGATGCGACTTAAAGGCGTGCAAGCTGGCGACTAGTGGTCTGTCAAGACTGTTTTGAGGGGCGGAGCCTCCTCTTTATCCTTGGAATCAGCAATGCCGTTTTCCAGGCATGGGTTGGTTCAGGACTAGCTTTGCCGCAGCTTGTGATGGCGGTAGAAAGCATAGGTGTCAAACAAGGCGCCGACCAAACCACACACGCAACCAATGACCAAGGCTCCCTGCAGGGCGCTACCAGTGCCGAATACTTGCAAGAATTGCAAAAAATAGTTCAGCCCAGTTTGGGCTAAGACATCAATCAGGGGAATTTGCGCCACCAGAACAAAGCCTGTGAGGGTGCCCCCAATTAAAACCAGCGGCAAGGCAAAACTGATGGCGCTAGTTAAACAGAGGGAACGAAGGAACTCTAAAGAAACAATCATGAGGCAGAGTTGATCAGCTTGGATCAATACAGCAACGTCAACAACATTTTTCCCAACTTCAACAATAGGGGTGATCGGAAGATTTCGCTGCTTCTGTGAGAATTCTTAAATCACACTTAAGATTTCTCAGGATGGGGGATCGGTTGGTTCCCAGGGGTTTCGGTCAATCTGAATCAGAAAGCGGAATTCATTTTCCAATCTAGCCTGAGAAAAACTGTTACGAGCTATGAACTCTTTCTCAAGTTGTGTAACTTCATGGGTGGAGGGCTACAATTGGCTGACTGAAGTTCCCGAATTCGCTATTCTGGCTATCATTGTTTGACACTGGGGCCAGGCAGAGCGATGGTTGATTTCTTCAAAACTTGGACGGGGTTGCACCGCATTGTTGCGGCCATCCTGCTGTCTGGTCAGGTGATGGTTCATCTGCTGGCCGGTAAGATTCACCGCCGCAATACCCTGGAGCAAATGGCGATCGCTGGCAATGAGTCGATAAGCATTGCCCTGCTGACAGCCGTTTTTGTGGGCATGGTGTTCACCATCCAGGTTTCCAGAGAATTCATCAAACTAGGGGCAGGCGGCGCTGTGGGAGGGGTGTTGGCCCTGGCCCTGTCGCGGGAGCTGTCGCCGGTACTGACAGCGGTTATCCTGGCGGGCCGAATTGGTTCCGCCTTTGCCGCTGAAATCGGCACCATGCGCGTGACCGAGCAAATCGATGCGCTTTACATGCTGAAGACCGACCCGATCGATTATCTGGTGATCCCCAGGGTGGTTGCCTGCTGCATCATGCTGCCCATTTTGACCCTCTTCTCCTTGATCGTCGGGTTGTTGGGCGGTTTAGTCATTGCCACCAATCTCTACAGCCTGTCGGCAACGGTCTTCTTTGACTCGGTGCGGAATTTTCTCGAGCCCTGGGATGTTTGTAGTGCGCCGATCAAAGGCTTGGTCTTCGGCGCCTTAATTGGCATCATCGGTTCCAGTTGGGGGTTGACCACAACGGGGGGCGCCAAAGGGGTCGGTCAGTCCACGACCCAGGCGGTGGTTGGTTCGTTGCTGGCTATCTTTATTTCCAACTTTTTCCTATCCTGGCTGATGTTCCAGGGACTGGGCAGTGGCACCCTTCCAGGCCAGTGAAAGTCGAGGGGAAAACGGGACAGGGCTAGGGTGGCGGTAAGAAGGCCACCACCGCAAGGCGGAATCCAAAGGAACGCCGTTCCTTTAGCTATCCTCTTATCTGTCCCGCTTTAGGCGGATACCCCGATAGAATATGAGTAAATGAATATGAACTTTTGGGATACCGTACCTGTGACCTCTACTGCTTCCCCGTTATCCGCATCAACCGTTGAGTTGTCTCCCAGTTATGCCATTCCGCTGACCCTGGTTTTGCTTTCCATGCCGCTGGTGCTGGTGCAGATCTGGGTCAGTTTGGCGATCGCGGTATTTGGCCTCTTTTTGCTGTTTCAGACGGTCACTCTGCGGCTCCGGTTCACCGAAACCGATCTGGACATCTACCGGGGTGAAACCCTGATTCGTCGATTTCCCTACAAAGACTGGCAAAATTGGCGGATTTTCTGGACGCCGTTTCCCATCCTGTTTTATTTCAAAGAAGTGAAAAGTATTCATTTTCTGCCGATTCTATTCGACCCCAAAGCACTACAGGCTTGTCTGGAAGCCCGTTGTCCACGGATTTAAGGTTTTGCCTTGCCCCCCTCAGGACTGGACTTCCTTATCTCCGGCTGTTGATTTTTTTCCCATTGTGATTGGCTCATGAACGCAGACGAACTCCCCATTGCAGAATCAGCAGAGCATCCGAATAGGCTTGACATGCCAGACACGGTACCGCTTGACCCGTCATTAGACGCTTCGCCCCAACCCGATCTCTCACCTGAGACTGTAAAACTGGAGCATCAGCCGGAGGTCGATGACCCTTGGAGCATCCAGGAAGCATCAGTGCAGACTTTGCTGGAAGAAGAGCAAACCACTGTGATTGAACAGACCGCTGGCCCGGAAGAAGGTGCAGGCCACCCGACAGAGGATCATCTGGCCAGTCTGGAGACCGCTGTCTCAGTGGCGGATTTGCAGCAGCGGGAACAGACTTTGCGGCGGGAAATTGCTCAGGCAGAGGCCTATCTGGCCCAGTTACGGGAACAAATTCTGCAATCCCAATCTTCTCTGGGACAGTTAATTCAAGAAGGTTTGAAAGAACTGGAACAGCGGAAGCAAGCCCTACAAATCAGCGTGGAACAGTTAGAGCGGCGTCAGGAACGGGTGCGGGCCGAAATGCGCACCACCTTTGCTGGAGTCTCTCAGGATCTGGCCATTCGGGTGCAGAGTTTTAAGGATTATCTGGTCGGCAGTTTGCAGGATCTGGCTATGGCTGCTGACCAGTTGGAATTTCCCAAGCTTCCCCAGCCCAGCAGTAAACCCCAACCTGCTGCTGCCGCTGTGGTTCCAGAGCAACCATCCATTCCTAAGTTTGCGGAGCAAAGTTTTCAGGAGCAAACCAAGCGGATCCGCAAGCTGTTGGATCAGTATCGCCATAGCCCGGATTACTACGGCCCCCCCTGGCAGCTACGCCGAACATTTGAACCCATCCATGCCGAACGGGTTTCCAACTGGTTCTTTACCCAGGGCGGTCGGGGCGCCATTCGGACTATGGGCAGTCGGTTGCAGAATATTCTGGTGGCCTCGGCAGTCATTTCGGTGCTGCGGAGCATTTATGATGAACGGGTGCGAATGCTAGTTTTGGCCGATTCTCCGGAGCGCTTGGGCGAGTGGCGTCGAGGCTTGCAGGATTGTCTGGGCATTACCCGTAGTGACTTTGGCCCGGATCGGGGAGTGACCCTGTTTGAAGATCCGTTTCCGCTCAGCCAGAAGGCCGATCGCCTGGTGAAGGAGGGGCTGCTGCCACTAATTGTGATTGACGAGACCGAAGATCTGATGATTAGTTTGTCGCTGTTGCAATTTCCCCTCTGGCTTGCCTTTGCGCCGAATCCCCAGCAGGTGCCCCCTAGCTCGTATTATTAGGGTTGAGTGATGGGGCGGTCTGGCTGATTAATACAGATGCTTGCCTGCACTCTGGTCCTTACCTGACTTCATGGCATTCCCTATGGCTTTCTGGCTGGCTGCAAATCTCCTTCTCCTACTGGTTGCTTATTTGCTGGGTTCCATTCCAACCGGATATTGGGTGACGCGGCTGTTGAAGGGGGTAGACATCCGGCAGCAGGGTTCCGGCTCGACCGGAGCCACCAATGTGCTGCGGACTGTCGGCAAGGGACCGGCCCTGTTTGTGTTGCTGGTCGATATTTTGAAGGGTGCAGCCGCGATCGCCCTGGTGCAGTGGGTCTATTCCCTGCCAGCCTTTACAGCCCTGGCGCCTGCGTCAGTCCAACCCACTCTCTGGATGCCTTGGGTGGTCACCCTGGCGGGATTGGCGGCCCTGCTGGGACACAGCAAATCGGTTTTCCTGAACTTTACCGGCGGCAAATCCGTCGCCACCAGCTTGGGCATTCTGCTGGCCCTAAACTGGCTGGTGGGTCTGGGCACCCTGTCAGTGTTTGCGGTGTTTCTGGCCATCTCCCGCATTGTTTCCCTCAGTTCCATCGCCGGAGCGATCGCCGTTGGCGGATTGATGGTTTGGGCCAGACAACCCCTGCCCTACCTGCTGTTTGCGATTGTGGGCGGCCTGTATGTGATTGTGCGTCACCGGACCAACATTCGACGGCTGCTGGCTGGCACGGAACCGCGTCTGGGTCAGCCCTTACCGGAAACCGAAACTCCGGCCCAGCCGTAGACTATCGCGAAATCGGTACGATTACAAGTTAGGATGCTATTTTGTCAGACGATTGTCGGCACAGAGTTGCACCTGTTGCCGTCACTGCTACCGCTTTCCCAGAGCATTGGAGTGATGGCAATTGCCTGACCGTTGTTGAAGGATAGGGCTTGGAGATTGGGGTTTTCCTTCCAGGCTGCCCTAGTGAACGCCTACGAGATAGATCAAATATGGGAATCCGAATTGTTGAAAACTTTGATGGCAGTTTTATCCTGAATCCAGATGCCGAAGCCTGTCTGTTTGAGTTATTGAATAGTGAATCCTTCCTGCAACAGGTGGCTGAGCAACTCCAGTGTGTCCGGGTGGAATTCACCAAACTGCTGTTTCAGCCGGTTCCCTACAGCACCGCAACCCCGAAAGGTATGCCGGCTGAGTTTGAAAAGTTTTACGCCTCTCCCGACCATGCCATCATTAACGTGCCACCCAACTTCATGTTCAAGGCAAAGGTTTTTCAGCCCAGTCGTCTCTGTGCCATTTACCGCAAACTCAGCGCCTAGGACAGAAGGGAGAAACAAGCATCATGACTGCTTCCTTGAACAATCTGGAATGGCTGGCGATCGTGGATGAAACGGGTCACTTACCGGAACAACTCCAGGGTCAGGTGGGGGTGTATGCCATCTTTGACCAGGAGCGGGTCTTGCAGTACGTGGGCTTTTCCCGCGATGTCTATCTGGGGCTGAAGCAACATCTGGTGCGGCAACCCCACTTGTGCCACTGGCTCAAGGTGCAGACGGTGGAACGACCCAGCCGAACTGCTTTAGAAGCCATTCGGGATGCTTGGATTGCTGAAAATGGCGCGACCCCGGTTGGCAATGGGGCCGAGGAAGCCAGTTGGAATCAACCGATTAATGTCAAACTCCGGATGACGGCTGACGAACAGAAAAAATTTGATGCCGCCGCTGATGCAATGGCCCAGATCAAAACCCTGAAGCAAGTCGCCCGCCGGGTAGAAGCCGAGATCCTGGAAAGCCTGAAGCAACGCGGTGTGCAGGCTGACATCCGGTTTAATCCCAAATTGAAAGAAGAAGGCTTACTGGACTTGAAGTGATCCCAATCTGGGAAACACGATGTTTTTGGGCGATCGCAGGCTTCCCTTAGGCAGACAACCCAACTCTTTCTATCTGTATCGCATCGCTATGCCGCAACTCCCTGATTGAGAGGTTGCTTGGAGATGGTTGGGAAGTGTTCAAGATAAAGAAACGAAAAGTATTGTGGGTGGATATTCAAGACAATTTTTTGATGATCACTCCCTTCCAAAAGCTTTGATAGTCAGTTTTCCCCCCCACAGAGAAGCATGAAACTGCTTAAATAAAAGTTTTAAAGTTGGTTTTACGTAGTGTATATTGTGTATAGAGGGGTGAATGTCGGCTTCACGCCGTGTGTCCAAGTAGTAGCCCTACTTAGACCTAGCCCCTCTTAGCTTTTCAAGCGTTAACGGATTTTGATCGCAATACCACTCTCCATAAGGCTTATTGCGTCTGTCATCCAGATCCATAATTAACCTATATTTTTTGGCAAGCGGCTGAAAAAAATAGTTTTCTTCTCGCTCATAGAGGCGTTGCACCGCCCACAGGTAATAGTCAATCACCTGTAAGCCTGAAACTTGGGATGGATAGGCGGGTTCTATGCGAACTGAGCTATTTGAATTAATTTTCCACTGAGCCTCGAAATTCTTCTGAGCCTGATTAATCGCTTGCTCCAAAGCTTCCTCACGCGATTCCTTGCCGCGTCTGGCAATGGCAATCTGAATGACATCTGCTTTGTGAAGCAAGTTTTTGAACAGGCGTTTGATCAGATCGTCATAGATTGCATTTTGTTGAAACTTCTTACCCAGGCTCTTGTAATCTGCTTTTGCTACTTCAGCAATTTCAGCCTTGCTACGAATTGCTACAAAAACTTTGATGTCAAAGGATTGAATTAGCTCAAAAACTTTTTCTCGAATCTCTGCATAATCATCTTTTGCATGAAAGGCAACTGCTGTCTTTTTGGCTTTTAGTTGCATTGAAGGAATGCCTTTGTATCGTGGATGGGTCATCAGGCTAGAGCGAAGCGCCTCTAGTTCCCAAGAGACTTGCTCTGGATTGGCAATTTGAGCAACACCCACCATGAAAAATTTGGATGCTCCTGGTTGTCCTACAATGATGCGACCCTTTTTATCAAAGAAGGAAAGATCACCTGCCTCATCGACAAAGTAATGACGAAACTGAACTTCTTCTGACATGTAAGGAGGAGCGTAATACGTTTGAACCATTTTACATCAGCCTGAAATTATAACCTCTAGCTCCGATCACGGGGGCCCTGCCCTTTCAACTGAAACTCCTAAAATGGTCTTCTTTGCGATCGAATGCCTCAAAGATCATTGAGTGGCAATCTACTAGTGTTTGATCGCTGCAAATCTCTATGGTTCGGCTGATTTGAGGATTTTTTTGAGCAACTGATCACTGACTTTTCCATTACACTGGAGGCCAGGAGGTGGATTGTCATGGTCAACACGCTCCCTACACCTCAAGACTTGGTCACCGACACCTGGGTACCTGCTACCTGGGAAGGTTTTTTGGCGGTAGTAGACCGTCCCGAAGCAGAGAATGCACGATGTTACTACGATGCTGGCTGGATGAGGATTGAGACCATGCCAATCGGGTTTGCCCACGGGCGGAATAATTCCCTGTTGGCATCGGTGGTGAGTTTATATGGAACGTTGAGAAATCTGCCATTTGTATCGATTACCAATGGTAGTTTCCGCAAAGCAGGCGAACGAGAATGCCAACCCGATCTGGCCTTCTATATTGGCGCGGAATTACCGAATATTCCTCGCAGTAACAGACCCATAGATGTCAATCTATACGGTCCTCCTACATTGGTGATCGAAGTTTCATCAACGACTCTGAGCGATGATTTAGGCCAGAAACGTCTGCTATATGAGCGTCTGGCAGTGCAGGAATACTGGGTTGTCAACGTTGAAGCCGCGACAGTAATTGCCTTTGCAATTGCTGATGGAGGCAGTCGGCAAATTCAGTTGTCGGCAGTGCTGCCTGGTTTATCCATCTCAGTCGTTGAAGCAGCGTTGCGGCTAAGCCACACCGAGGATGACGGTGCTGTGAATCGCTGGCTGTTGCAGCAGTTTCGTTAGCGGGATGGGTGCGATCTGGTGAGCCAGGATTGATCACTGTCATCGCTTTTCCCGATCTGGATGCCCTCGTCCGGGTGTGCGCTTAAGGCGGGACGAGTTAGAGGATAGAAAAAGGAACTGAATTCCTTTTTGTCCCGCTTTGCGGTAGGAGTAGTAGCTTTGCGGTAGGAGATCCTCGTCCTATGATGGTGCGGTTGATTGATTCAGTAGTATGAGTTTGGATTTCAGCCAAAAAAATGAACCACTGGATGAACCCATCATCCGCCCAGCAACAGTTGCCGATGTGCCGACGCTGTTTCAACTGATTCAGGCATTGGCTGAGTACGAAAATCTGACCCACGCCGTAACGGGCAGTGCTGAAGTCCTGGAACAGCATTTGTTTGGCCCGCGTCCCTTTGCCGAAGCTGTCCTGGCCGATTGGCAGGATCAGTCTGTGGGGTTTGCGCTGTTTTTCTACAACTACTCGACTTTTTTAACCCGACCGGGTCTGTACCTGGAAGATCTGTTTGTGTTGCCTGAGTACCGGCGGCGGGGAATTGGCTCCCAACTGCTGACCTATCTGATGCAACGGGCCAGATCTGAGGGTTGTGGTCGGCTGGAGTGGAGCGTGCTGGACTGGAACGAACCGGCGATCGCCTTCTATCGGCGAATGGGGGCCGATATCCTGCCAGACTGGCGCATCTGCCGGGTGACGGGTCCAACCCTGGAACTGGGACTAGACCTCAACTCCACCCCATTAACGGATGACTGACACCTGACACCTGATACCTGATACCTGATAGCTGACAGCGGATAGCGGATAGCTGACAGCGGATAACAATCGCATTAGGATACCAACAGCAGCGATAGGAGGACGAGATCGTGGCAATTTGGGTGAATGAGCAAATTGATCCCTCAGGAATTCTCTATTCCTGCATTGCATCCTGTGATGAAACCGCGGCCAAGGAATGCCATGAGGTCTTCCAGCAGCGATTAACGGAACAACAGAAAGCCGAAGGCTGGATTGCTCGACTGCGCACGGTGGAAAGTTGGGATGACGTTCCGGCCAATGCCTTGAAGTTAGACTAAGGGTAATCAGGCGGCCGTGTTGCGATCGCAGAATGGTGGATGAGGTGGGAGCATGCCCCAAGCCAAAGTCAAGTTTGCCAGTTTTGAAGACTATCTGGACTGGAGTAACGATCCGGATCACTATCTGGAGGGACGCTTTGAGTGGGTGGATGGGGAGCTAGTAAGCGTAGAAGGAGCTAAAGTCATGACCATCAGTCTTGTGGACCCCATCAGGGAACTGGTGACCGCGCTGGTTTTGGTTGATGGACTCTATGAGGCAATCGAATATCGGCCTGACCAGACGATCGTTTCTCCTAGCCTTCCGGCCTTGCAACTAACCGCTAACCAGGTGCTAGGAGTCTAAGGGGAAGCTGAGTTCGGGTGTGGCTGCCGATTTAAAGCGGGACATCTGCTGGGTGGGGCAAGAGCCAAAATTCAGCATCCAGTCTCTTGGCCAGCTTCTGGCTACGGACTCCTGAATTCCTGATAGACCAGAGTGTCCCGGCTGATGTTGATACCCTTCAGTTGATTTCCTTATAACTGAATCTCGGCCCGGACTAAATCGCTGTTGCGCTGGAGTTTGAAGCCAACTTTTTCGCAGACCCGTTGCATGGCAAAGTTTTCCGGCAGAACCTCGGCAGTGATGCGACTCAAGCCCTCATCTCGACCAATTTGCACCAACCGTTGCAGTAGGGTAGTACCCAATCCTCGTTTCTGATAGGGGTCACTGACCAATAGGGCAAATTCTGCCTCATTTAAGCCATGTAGTTTACTGAGGCGACCGATCGCCAGCAGTTGGTGTTCGCCCGTCGCCGGATCTTGATAGTCCGCCACCAGCGCCATTTCCCGGTCGTAGTCGATGAAACAGAGTCGCACCAGGCGATCGTGGGCGGTGCGCTGGCTCAGCTTCACCAGGTGGAAATAGCGCAGGTAAACACTTTGTTCCGACAAGGTTTGGTGAAAGCGAACTGCTAGCGGTTCATCCTCAGGGCGGATGGGCCGGATGGTAACCGGGGTGCCATCCGGTAGGGTCCAGCTTTCCACGTATTGCACCGGATAGGGACAGATGGATAGTTTGGGCAATTGATCTACCGTTAGCTGGGGATCATGGAGCACGATCCGGGCATCCAAGGCCACCATTGAAGGTGCTAGACGACGAGCCCCTTCCTGTTGTTGCATTTCCTCCTCCTTGCTCTTACCTGAACGGATCAGCAGGGGATTGATATCGATCTCCTTAATCCAGGGTTGCTCCACCACCAGTTGGCTGAAGCAGACCAACACCTTTTCCAGGGCGTCCAGATCGCACGGTTGCCGACCCCGAACCCCTTTGAGGGCTTTGTAAATGCGGGTTTGCTCCATCATACGGCGGGCCAGGGTTGTATTCAGGGGCGGTAGGGCAATTGCCTGGTCGCGGAACACCTCCACCAATTGACCGCCAGTGCCAAACAGCAGCACCGGCCCAAATTGGGGATCAGTCGTGCTGCCAATAATTAACTCATAGCCCTCCAGTTTCAGCATCGGCTGGACGGTCACCCCTTCAAAGTGTTCGGAACCCACTTTTTCGCTGACCGACTGGGCGATCGCCCGATAGGCTTTGCTCACGGTTTCGGCATCGGGCAGATTCAGCCGCACCCCCCCTACATCAGTTTTGTGGGTAATGGTTTCGGAAAACAGCTTCAGCACCACTGGATAGCCAACCTGATTAGCCAGTTCCACCGCCTCTGCTTCACTGGTGGCCACCCG
Organism: uncultured bacterium; assembly: GCA_964494755.1. Taxonomy (GTDB): domain Bacteria; phylum Cyanobacteriota; class Cyanobacteriia; order Leptolyngbyales; family Leptolyngbyaceae; genus CAZBTL01. The sequence goes on from CAZBTL010000021.1 coordinate 14,828, forward strand.
CGTGTCTACCACTGGGATGCCATAGGCCGCCAACAACTGTTTCGATTCCGTTTCAGTCAGGATGGTGCGGCCGGTTTGGCGAATCGCCTCAATCAGTTGATTGGCTCGCTCCCGATCCGGTGGCCCATCCGCCAATTCAGCCTGCACCGGCGTTTCATAAATTCCCCGCAGGTTGTAAGTGTACTGCCACATGTAATTGAACACACTGGCCGCCGAGTCGGGATAGACGTAGGTGGGAATGCTGGCCCGATTCAGGATTTCCTCCCCAGCCATGACATCAGCGCCACCCATCCAACTGGCCAGAATCGGTTTTTGCCGGAAGGCTTTACTCTGGCTGACCACATAAGACCGCACCTGCTCCGCCGTCCGGGTGGGATCGGTCATCGCCTGGGGCGTCAGGATCACCAATAAGCCATCGCTGTTGGGATCCTTAGCGGCAATTTCCATCGCTTTCGTGTAGCGATCGGGATCCGCATCTCCTAGAATGTCAATCGGGTTGGAATGGCTCCAGAACTTGGGCAGCACCCCATTTAAAGCCGAGACCGTTTCCTCGGATAATTCGGCCAGTTCGCCGCCCCGGGTAATCAACATATCTGTCGCCAGTACCCCCGGTCCGCCTGCATTGGTAATAATAGTCAGGCGGGGCCCCTTCGGACGGGGCTGTTTGGCCAGTACTTCCGCCATGTTGAATAACTCCGAGATGCGGTTAACCCGCAACACCCCAGAGCGGCGAAAGGCAGCATCCAGCACCGCATCACTGCCAGTCAGGGCGCCCGTGTGGGAGGCAGAAGCTTTAGCTGCTGCTTCTGTCCGCCCAGCTTTGATGACGATAATTGGTTTGGTCAGGGCCACTTCACGCGCCGCCGACAGGAAGGAACGGGCATCGCCAATCGATTCCATATAAATGACGATGCTGTGGGTGTGGGGGTCATCGCCCAGATAGTAGATCAGGTCGCCCCAGCCAATGTCCAACATCGAGCCAATGGAGACAAAGGCACTGAAACCGACATTTTCCCGAAAACTCCAGTCCAGAATGGAGGTGCAGAGAGCGCCACTCTGGCTGAGAAAGCCCACATTGCCCGGACGGGCCATAGTACTGGCAAAGGTGGCATTCATCCCCGTATGGGGATTCATCACCCCCAAACAGTTGGGGCCAATAATCCGTAGGGAACCTTTACGGGCTTCCGCCTGAATTTCCTCCTCCAGTTGTTTGCCAGCTTCGCCAATTTCCTTAAATCCAGCCGAAATAATGATGGCGCCCTGGACTCCTGCTTCTACGCATTGCCGCACGATGCCGGGAACCGTGGGCGCAGGGGTGGCAATCACTGCCAAATCGACCTTGTCCGGCACAGCAGCCAGGCTGGGGAAGGCGCTAATTCCCATGACGCTGCGGTGTTTGGGATTGATGGGATAGACGGTGCCGCCAAAGGGATTGCTGATCAAGTTCCACAGCAGGGTGCGACCGACGCTGCCCGCTGTCTCGCTGGCCCCGATGATCGCGACGGATTTGGGTGCAAAAATTGCCCGCAGGGGTTGCCGTTCGGAGCGCAGAATGTCGTAGGCCGGGTCAGTTGTAAAGGTTTGGGGTGTTTGCATAACTGAGACCGTAAGATAGGAGGCCAGAAGACGAGATTTGATAAACGGCTTAAACTAAACAGGGTTGAATGGTGGCGGCCACCGCTCTGGGTAAGGCTTCCAGGTCGTAGCCGCCCTCCAGGCCAAATAGGATGCGGCGGGTCACTTGCAGACAATATTGACTGAACAGACCATAATCCTCCGGTTGCAGGCAGATGTCCGCCAAGGGGTCAGCGGCTATGGCATCGTAACCGGCACTGACGATCAACAGGTCGGGGCGAAAGCTGGTCAGAAATGGCAGCACTTTGTATTCCAACAGAGGTTCGTAGTCGGCCAGGGTGCTGCCAGGAAACACAATCAGGTTCAGCACATTGTTGTATCGCCCATGTTCGGTGGGGGTGCCGGTGCCCGGAAACAGGGGCGATTGATGCAAGGAGCAGTACGCCACTTGGGGATTGTCCTGCACCAGAGTCTGAGTGCCGTTGCCGTGGTGTACATCCCAGTCAAGAATGGCTACCCGATGGACATCCGGCTCATCCAACGCCGCCGTGGCCGCGATCGCCTCGTTATTGAAAATACAAAACCCCTGTCCCTGAGCCCGTTGGGCATGATGACCGGGGGGGCGAGCCAAGACAAAGGCTGGCTCGCCGCTGCTCAGAACCATTTCCAGGCCATCCAACCAGGCACTGACGGCCAGCAAAGATACAGCATAGCTGTCTTTTGATAACACGGTATCTTCGTCCAACTGACCGCCTCCTTGCAGGCACAGTTGCCGGACCTGATCGATATAGGCGGAGTCATGAACCCGTTGCAGCAACGGCAGCAGATCCCGTTGTTGGACTGGCGTGGGCGATCGCCAGTCCAATTGGTCCGCCCAGGCTTCCGACTCCAGCCCAGCTTTGATGGCAATGAGACGCTCTGCACTCTCCGGATGGAAATCACCAGGGTCGTGCAACAGGAACTGATCGGAATAGAAAATCGGAAACATTCAATGGATACCCGTGACCAGCAATGCCCTAGGAGCCTGTCAGAGATCCCCCTAAATCCCCCTAAGCCCCGTTGGGGATGCGCCTGTGGCGTAGAAAAAAGGGGACTGCCGGAACTGTTCCCCCTTGCAAAGGGGACAGGGGAGATCGAGGCACGGCTTCAGCGTCGGTAAGCGATTTCTCAAACAACCTGCTAGAAGTGTCCATGGGCCGGATGGGGATGCTCATGACCATGGTGGTTTTCGTAGGCATAGACCCAGTGGGGATGGAAAGTCTGGATCGCCTTCATGTATTGGACCCGCTCATACTGAGTGGGATTGGGAGAGTTGAGCATGCTCATAATGCCCTGCATCTCGCGAATGGAGTTGTATTCGTTTTCTTCCATCCATTGCCGTAGATCCTGTTCCAGGGTGTGCAATGACTCAATGCCATGGCGCAACAGCGTGCTGACCACCATGGTGATTTTGGCCCCCACCATGGTCATCCGCACCACATCCTCCGCCTTATGAATGCCACTAGTGGCGGCTAGGTCGGCGTGAACCCGTTGATAGAGCAGGGCGATCCAGTGCATGGGCAACCGTTGGGCCTGGGGCGTACTCAACAGCAAATGGGGATAGACCTCCAGTTCCTCAATGTTGATATCTGGCTGGTAAAACCGATTAAACAGGACCAGGGCATTGGCTCCGCTGTCCGCCAGGCGTTTCGCCATGTTGGCCATGTTGGTGAAGTAGGGACTGAGTTTGACCGCCACCGGCACGGAAACGGCCGATTTGACAATGTTCAGGATATCCAGATAGCGATCTTCAATTTCAGCTCCCGTTATTTCCAACTCGGTCGGAATGGAATAGATATTGAGCTCGATCGCATCAGCGCCGGCTTCCTCCATCTGACGGGCGTAGTCAATCCAACCACCGGGAGTGGAACCATTCAAACTGGCGATGATGGGAATATCCACCGCTTCCTTGGCCCGCCGAATGTGGTTCAAATACACATCCGGACCAATATGGAAAATATCCGGTTCGGGGAAATAGGTGAGGGCTTCAGCATAGCTGTGGGTGCCAAATTCCAGATGGTGGTGCAACTCCAGCATGTCTTTGCGGATTTGCTCCTCAAACAGGGAGTGCAGCACCACCGCCGCTGCCCCTGAATCCTCCATCCGTTTGATGTTGTCAATATCCTCTGTCAGAGGAGCGGCTGCACCCACAACCAGGGGCGATCGCAGCGCCAGTCCCATATAAGTAGTGGTTAAATCCATATCAACGGCTCCTTCCCTGGAATGAAACAATGAGCGGGTCTGGGGGAATGACACTGGCAGAGGGGCAAGCCATCGACTCACCCCTCCCACCAATGCCGGCAACCTAGGACTGTGTGGGGGCCGGTTCACCGGATGGTGAGGCAGAGCCCGGTTGACCGTGACCATGCC
>CAZBTL010000021.1:18911-28876 GCA_964494755.1 uncultured bacterium
CATTGCCGTGACCATGCCCATTGCCGTGACCATGCCCATTGCCGTGACCATGCCCATTGCCGTGACCATGCCCCAGCCGTCCCTGACCGTGGGTTGTATCTGCAGATGCACCAAAGGGGCGGGCTGCTAGATACTGATACATCTGCCAGCGGGCATTGACATCGGCCTGGGCTTCCTGGGCCAGTTTCTTGGCGTCCTCCGGTTTGCTGCGCAGCAACATCTTGAACCGGTTTTCGCTATACATGGCCTGATCCACTGGCATCCGGGGTTGACGAGAATCCAGGATCAAGGGATTTTCACCCTTTTCAGTCCGCCGTGGGTCATAGCGATAGAGCAACCAGCGGCCCGACTCGACGGCAGCTTTCTGGTGCTGCATGCCGGTTACCATGTCAATGCCGTGGGCAATGCAATGGGAGTAGGCAATGATCAGCGAGGGACCGTTATAGGATTCCGCTTCCAGGAAGGCTTTCAGCGTGTGCTCGTCCCGGGCGCCCATGGCCACACTGGCCACATAGACATTGCCGTAGGTCATGGCCATCAGGCCCAGGTCCTTCTTGGGAGCCGGTTTGCCGCCCGCCGCGAACTTGGCTACTGCTCCTCGTGGGGTGGACTTGGACATCTGGCCCCCCGTATTGGAGTAGACTTCCGTGTCCAGCACCAGGATGTTGACATTGCGGCCACTGGCCATCACATGGTCCAGCCCGCCATAGCCAATGTCGTAGGCCCAGCCATCGCCGCCGATTAGCCAGACACTCTTCTTCACCAAATAGTCCGCCAGGGACAGCAGGTTCTGGATCTTGGAGCGCAGCATGCCGTCTTCTGCCGTCAGAGACTCGGCCCAATGGCTCAGCACCAGTTTCAACTGCTCCACCCGCTGCCGTTGTTCCACAATGTCAGCTTCATCCAGTTGCTCGGCCCCCAGGATGCCCATAGCCAGGTCGGCTGGAATGCGGGATTTGCCATTCAGGACGATCGCTAGATCGCGCAGCAGTTCCACTGCTTGTTCCGCATGCTTGTCGATCGCCACCCGGAAGCCCAGACCAAACTCGGCGTTATCTTCAAACAGGGAATTAGACCAGGCCGGACCGCGTCCCTCGGCGTTGTGGGTCCAGGGGGTGGTGGGCAGGTTGCCGCCGTAGATGGAGGAACAGCCGGTGGCGTTGGCAACCAGCATGCGATCGCCAAACAACTGGGTGGCCAGCTTAATGTAGGGCGTTTCCCCGCAACCACCGCAAGCCCCAGAGAACTCAAATAGCGGTTCCTGCATTTGCTGCTGGCCAATCTTATGCAGGTTCAGATGAGCCCGATCGGGATTGGGTAACTGGAGGAAGAAATCCCAATTTTGCCGTTCCTGCTCCCGTAAGGGCAGTTGGGCTTCCATGTTGATGGCTTTTTTGCGCGGTTCCAGCTTGTTCTTGGCCGGACAGACATCCACACAGATGCCACACCCCGTACAGTCTTCCGCCGCCACCTGAATCGTGAACTTCAGATCGGTCCAATCGTGATCTCTGGCATTGGCGCTCTTGAAGCTGGCCGGAGCCTGGGCCAACTCGTCTGCTTCGTAGACCTTGGAGCGGATCACCGCATGGGGACAGACCATGACGCATTTGCCGCACTGGACGCAGACATTGGGATCCCACACCGGAATTTCCTGGGCAATGTTGCGTTTCTCCCACTTCGAGGTACCGCTGGGATAGGTGCCGTCGCAGGGCAAAGCGCTGACCGGAATCTCGTCTCCCTTGCGGGCAATCATCTGGCCAATCACATTCCGGACAAAGGCAGGGGCCGTGTCAGGAACTGGCTTGTAGGGCTGATCCAGACCAGGCAGCACTTCGTAGGGCAGATCGGCATAGTGCACCTCATACAGATGCTCCAGGGTTTGATCGACCGCCTTAATGTTCATCTGCACGACCTCTTCGCCCTTCTTACCGTAGGTCTTGCGGATGGACTTCTTAATTTGCTCGATCGCTTCCTCGCGGGGCAGCACACCCGCTACGGCAAAGAAACAAACCTGCATCACCGTGTTGATCCGGCTGCCCATGCCAGCCTCTTTGGCCACCTGGTTGGCATTGATCACATAGAACCGGATTTGCTTCTGGATCATCTCATCCTTCAACCCCTTGGGCAGATGGCGCCAGGTTTCTTCCGGGCTGTAGGGACTGTTGAGCAGAAAGACTGCCCCTGGTTTGGCTGTTTCCAACAACTCAAACTTCTCGACGAACTCCCACTGATGGCAGGCGACGAAATTGGCGCTGGAGATCAGATAGGTGGAACGGATTGGCTGGGAGCCAAACCGCAGGTGCGATACTGTCACCGATCCCGACTTCTTGGAGTCATAGACAAAGTAGCCCTGGGCGTAGTTTTCGGTTTCTTCGCCGATGATTTTGATCGAGTTCTTGTTGGCCCCCACCGTGCCATCGGACCCCAACCCAAAGAAGATCGCCCGCACCACATTGTCCGGTTCTGTGGAGAAGCTGGCATCAAAGTCGAGGGAGGTGTGACTAAGGTCGTCATGGATGCCAATGGTGAAGTGGTTCTTCGGCGTAGCTGCGGTCAAGTTATCGAAAACCGCCTTGATCATAGCTGGGGTGAACTCCTTTGAGGACAGGCCATAGCGACCCCCTACCACCGCGATATCGCGCCGCCCAGTCTCCACCAACGCCGTAATCACATCCTGGTACAGCGGCTCTCCGGCACTGCCTGGTTCCTTGCAGCGGTCCAGCACAGCGATCGCCTTGACGCTAGGGGACAGCGCAGCCACAAAGGTCTCCATCTGGAAGGGTCGGTACAACCGCACCTTCAACACCCCCACCCGATCGCCCTGGGCATTCAGGTAATCCACCGTTTCATGCACCGCCTCACAACCGGAGCCCATCAGGATAATCACCCGCTCTGCTTGGGGATGGCCATGATATTCGTACAACTGATACTGACGACCCGTAAGTTGGGCAAATTCATCCATGGCCTGTTGCACAATCGCCGGACAGGCGTCATAGAAGGGATTCACCGTCTCTCTCGCCTGGAAATAGACATCCGGGTTCTGGGCTGTGCCGCGAATCACCGGACGGTCGGGAGTCAGAGCCCGCTGTCGGTGAGCCACCACCCGGTCATAGGGAATGAAATTCCGCAGATCCTCATCCGCTAACAATTCCACCCGCTGCACTTCGTGGGAAGTGCGGAAGCCATCAAAGAAATGCAAGAAGGGAATGCGGGCTTCCAGACTGGCCCGAGTGGCGATCGCCGCCATGTCCTGAGCCTCTTGCACTGAGGCAGAACAGAGCAAGCCACAACCCGTGGCGCGGCTGGCCATCACATCACTATGATCGCCAAAAATGGAGAGGGCCTGCGCCGCCAAGGAACGGGCCGCCACATGGATCACCGCAGAGGTTAGTTCCCCAGCAATTTTGTACAGGTTGGGGATCATCAGCATCAAGCCCTGGGATGCCGTGAAGGTGGTGGTTAACGATCCCGCCTGGAGAGCGCCGTGGATGGTGCCTGCAGCCCCTCCTTCACTCTGCATTTCCACGACTGAGGGCACGGTACCCCATAAGTTCGGTTGTCCGGCGGAGGACCAGGCATCGGCCCATTCAGCCATGGTGGACGACGGCGTAATGGGATAAATCGCAATGACTTCATTTAAGCGATAGGCCACACGGGCTACCGCTTCGTTCCCATCAATCGTCGCATAGGTTGGTTTTCGCATGGTGTAAGCCCTCTTTTTACAGCTCAGTTATCGCCAAATCCATGGCGGAGCTAGTCAAGACATCGAAACAAAAATCAACGAATTCTCGGTTTTAAATTTCACAAACGACACTCATATCTGGCAAGGGTTTTCCACCTCAAATCCACAGCATTTCTCCATCCCGCTTGTTGTTGACCGCCAGACATTAACGACACAATTGCCTCATTCGTTGTGCTACTTTCCAGTCATTTACAGTCCAGGATAACAAACTCACACCTCTATCCTATCCATCAGAACTGGCTTGCCAGGATTCTTCAGCTTGAATTAAACAATGGCCCATTCATCGGCCTCTCGGAAGCATCCCATCAGATCGGGCAATCGAGTTGATGGGATGCACTTTGACCATCATCTACAGGCTGAATTTCTGAGTGAATGTTGACCTTTCCAACAGAAAGCCAGTCATAAAAAGCGACTTTCTGTTGTTCCACAAACTGTTCAGAATAACTAAACAAAAAATTCAGATTTAATAAAGGTCTTAATTTTTAGATGACGCTGTCATACAAGGGCGAAATATCCAAAACAGGAAATAATATGTGCTTCAAAATACAAAACCCATTTGTACTTTAAGTTTTCAGTCCGAGGCTTCCAGATGGTTGCGACGCTTCAATCTGCAATGCCATCATGGGTGCAATAAAGCAGTTCCCCGGTTGCCAGCCGGCTGCACAATCGGTTGATTGGGCTGAATCGCTGCTCCATCCGGTTGAGGGACCAGGTCGCTGGCTCCTGAATGCAAAGAACAGAACGGTGTCAACCCTATTGGCGTTGTTTGCAAATGACGGTTCCAACTCATCGCCAGAGATCGATTCCAACTCCACTGGCGGTTGCGATCGCCGCCTGTGTTTTGGTTGGCATTCCAGCCCTTTTTATTCCAATGCCTGGCTGTGCCTGTGGCAGTCCGAAGGATCGGGGCCGGTGGGGAATTCAGCAGATCCAGCAGGCACAGGCAATGTATTTTCAGCGTTATGGCCGCTTTGCCCCCTCCCTGACTCCGTTAGAGCAACAAGGATTTCTGAGTCTGCCACCCCGATATCAGCAATCGTTTCAGTTTTCCGTCCAGGGCAATCGGGAAATGGCCGTTGCCTATGCCACACCGTTGCAGACTGAGTTGCCAGTCGATTTGCTGCGTCTGGGCCTGCACAAACTTCAATTCACCAGTGTCGTTGGTGCGGTCAGCAATCGCCAGGGAACTGTTGCCAAAATTCTGTGTGAGTCTAAAACCCCAACCCCAACCCAACCCGCCCCACCTGTTTGGAGCAAGGATCAGTGGACCTGCCCTGCCAACTTTAAGGAGTTGTGATCCATGGTGAACCCTGTTGCACCCCGATGCCCCCAATGTGGCAGTCCGGTGACGGATGAATCGGCCACCCTCATTCGCCATTCCTATGGCAGTCCGGTTGTCTGGAATGAAAGCTGGTGGCAGCAACCGCCGCGTTGTTTCGCCTGCGGTTTCGAATTGCAGTCGGATGTGACGGTGAAAACGGGACATTCCTCTCCCGTGCAGGAAGGGCACAGCCAGATTCAGATTCAGCCAGGGGTTAGTTTAGCCTGGACCTTTCTCGATTATCTGGATTACCGTCCTTTTATCGAAATCCAGATTAGTCGAACTTTTGCCGCTGAAAGCGGGGGATTGGCGCAGCAGGAACGGATCAGGCTGACGCCGGAAGAATGGCAGGCGATCGCGGCACAACTCCAGGGGCCATTGCAGCCTTTAGTCCATCAACAGTCTTGGTGGATTGATATGACCTGATTACAGTTTGAGTGTTTTTTATTGAATGATGGATTTAGCAAATGTGGATTTTTCTAGACATTGACGGAGTCCTTGTTCCTGAGTCGAAGTTTGACAAGCCGGTTTCGAAGGAGGATTATCTGAAATTCGATCCGACCTGTCTGGCTGAATTTGAAACGGTTCTTCGCCTGTTTGTCGAGGCACGGGTTGTTATCACTTCCTCCTGGCGGGAATTGTTTCCCTTCGAGATCATTCGTCCGTTATTTTCATCCGATATTGCTCCGCGTGTAGTGGGGGTAACGCCTTTCTTAGAGCCGAAGATGGTTCATCAGTTCAATTTCCTGCGGCATCAGGAAGTTTTAGAATATCTCCGACAAAATCAAGTAACTGATGCAAATTGGGTGGCGGTTGACGACATTCCCGAACATTACCCACCAGGTACATCAGTTATCGCCACGGATGCTTACTTTGGGTTTAATCAGGACTCGGCCCGGCAGTTGATGGAATATCTGACGGTCTTTCAAGCGCACCATTAAAGCAGGGGACTGGTTCGCTAAAGTGGCTGCAGGAATCTCTCTGGATCTGGTTTAGGGGAGCCGTTCAAGGAGTCGGCACGGTTGGAAGCAGTTATTCGGGGCATAACCCCAATGCACGCCGATTGTATAGCCTCTTTTCGTTGCCTCCGGCAAGTGGTTAGGGGCGGGTGAACGGGGACGTTAGTGAGTCCCTTCTCGCGATCGGTTATGGCGGCTTTCGCTAGTGTGAGGTACGTAGCGATGCCTGTAACGCTTGGCCAGTAAGGCTTCTGGTGTACCGCGCCCAATCAGGAACCGCTATGATTTGCAATCCAACCTCAAAACCAACCACCTTTTGAATCTGGACCTCCTATCTTTTGGGGCGATCGCTTCTGACCTCTTGCACATAGCTGACCAGGAAAATCAGTTGCAGCGGGCGGCCAATTTCTTCAGCCACAAAGGACTCCAGCAGTTCCACCTGCCGGGGGGTTACGGGTTGTTTCGCATAAACGGTTAAGCGGGCCTGGGGTGGGTTGCTGACCCAGTTAATTTTGAGATCTGCCAATTCCAGGCGTTGAAAGGTCACAGTGCGGTTCAGCAGAGCTTTCCTGAGGCTGCTTTCCAGGCGCGCCTGCCCCACCAGTTGGGCAAAACTAATGCCCAGGGGAAGCAACAAAATTGAGGTGAGGGTGATTGCGCCGATCAGCGGTTTTCTGGCTTGCCGTAAGGGGGCATAGCCCGCCAGCAGAAACACCAGCATGCAGGCCAGGGTAATGCCCAACAGGTTGGTCAAATACAGCAGAGTGGCTCCCTGACTCAAGGCCCAGTTGGTTTGGGATAGTCCCAGGCCAATGACACAGATGGGCGGCATCAGCGCCACCGCGATCGCCGTTCCGGCAATGGTGCTAGAAATCTTGGGTTCAATTTTGCCATAGCCGCCAATGCCACCAGCGGCGATGGCAATGCCCAAATCCAGCAGGGTGGGTTGGGTGCGGGCCAGAATTTCGCTGCCAAACTGGGTAATTCCGGTGAGCCAGCCCAATAAGCACGATAAAGCGACCGCTACTGCGGTACCGACGGTTACGGAAATCAGGCTGCGGCGAAACAGGTCAGAGTTACCGACCAAGGCTCCAAAGGCCAGCGATCGGATGGGCAACATCAGTGGCGCAATGATCATGGCGCCAATAATCACAGCGGCGCTGTTGGACAGTAAGCCAAAGGTGGCGATCGCGCAGGAACTGACAGTCAGAATCACAAAGGAGATGTCAAATCGAGCTTCTGCGAACAGCTCGGTTTGTAACTGCTCCGTATGAGAAGGGTCAACCTGCTTCCATTGGGGCATGAAAACCTCATCAAGTTCAGACAGTTATGGATTGGCGAGGACGGGGGGTGCTGTCAGAATCGGCAGCAGTATCAGGTGGCAACCCTATCAACCAATAGGATGAGTGGATCTCAGGCATCCGACGGTTACACCATTGAAGGTATAACACAAGCTTATCAATCTCGTTTAAGTATGCTAGGCTCAAGCCAGCTTGCTGGCAATAGAGGGCATCTGCTCCCAGCTATCGGTCCCACCCCCCCAGGAATGCACCCTTGCTACTGAACAGTCCCATTGTTTCCTTTACCGTTTTGCTGGCGGCCATTCTGGTGGTGCCGCCTTTATTCGAACGTCTGCGCATACCAGGATTAGTTGGGTTGTTATTGGCGGGAGTGTTGTTGGGACAGAACGGCTTGAACTTGCTCGATTCCGATTCAGACACCATCAAGCTGCTGTCGGGCATTGGCAAGATTTACCTGATGTTTGTGGCAGGGCTGGAAATTGACCTGGCCCAGTTCCGCAAGACCCGAAACCGTTCCATTGGTTTCGGTATTCTCACCTTTCTGGTTCCCTTCCTGACTGGGATTGTGATTGGCCAATGGTTTCACTTTGGCTGGAATGCATCAGTACTGATTGGCTCGTTGCTGGCTTCCCATACCCTGCTGGCTTATCCCATTGTCAGTCGGTTGGGGGTTGTGACGAATGAAGCGGTGACAGTCACCATCGGTGCCACCATCTTCACTGATACGGGAGCCCTGCTGGTTCTGGCTATTTGCGTCGGTATCCACAGTGGCGGCTTTACAGCGCTCAGTTTAGTGTCTTTGCTGACGGGACTGGCCATTTACTCGGCCACCATTCTGTTTGGCCTGGACTGGGCTGGCCGCGCCTTTTTCCGCCGCTCTGGGGATGAGGAAGGGAAACAATTTTTGTTCATTCTTCTAGCCTTGTTCATTGCCTCCGTCGGGGCCCAGGTGATTGGAGTTGAACAAATTGTGGGGGCGTTCCTGGCTGGATTGGCGGTCAATGATGTCTTGGGCCGGAGTCCGACTCGAGAAAAGGTTGAGTTTGTCGGCAGTGTCCTTTTTATTCCCTGCTTTTTTGTCGACATGGGCTTGCTGATTGACATTCCCGCCTTCCTCAAAACCCTTAGTTCTGTGGGGCTGACAGCCGCGATCATAGGGGGATTAATTGGCAGCAAATTTCTGGCCGCTTGGTTTGCCCAACTACTCTATCGCTACAGCCCCATTGAAATGCTGACCATGTGGTCTCTCTCTTTGCCACAGGTGGCTGCGACCCTGGCTGCGACCCTGGTCGCCTATCAGACCCTGAATCCGGCTGGTGAACGGTTGATTCCAGAATCGGTGCTCAACAGTGTGATTGTCCTGATGCTGGTGACTTCTATTCTCGGCCCCCTGTTGACTAATCGCTTTGCCAGCCAGTTACCTCTGCCCAAAGCTGACCTGCCGGAAGCAACGCCCTCTATCTGGTGGGAAGGTCTGACCTGTGAGTTGACGGAGCGATCGCCGCAGCCCTTTACGGTCGTGGTGCCGATCTACAATCCCCAAACCCAGCGCAACTTAATTGAAATGGCAGCTTTACTGGCCCGACATGAAGCTGGGCAGATTGTGCCCCTGGCGATCGCAAAAGCCCATGTACACATGGATGATCCGGAATTGGAGACCAGTCTGCACCAGAGCCAACAGTTGTTGGAACAGGCAACCGCCATCAGTCAGGAATTTGGGGTTCCGGTGAAGGCCAAAATTCGCCTGGATGACGAAATTGCCCTGGGAATTAGTCGGGCTAGTCGAGAAGAACAGGCCAATCTGGTGGTAATGGGGTGGAGTTCCACAACGGGGTTGCGGGCCCGACTCTTTGGCTCGGTGATCGACAGCGTTTTCTGGTCTTCCCACTGCCCCGTGGCTGTGACTCGTCTGTTGATTAGTCCATCGGCGGTACGCCAGATTCTGGTGCCGATTGACGGCTTGACGGAGCAATCGGCCCGCACCATCCGCTTTGCCCAGGTGCTAGCAGCGGTGAATCAAGCTCAGGTGACGATCTTGCATGTGTTTCCCCGGCGATTTTCCCCACAGCAGCTTGAGCAATTCAAGGGCACCCTGTCGGACTTTATTGCCCAGGATCAGGGAGACGTTGCCATTACCCCCCAGGTGGTAGTAGCAGACAATGTGGCGATCGCCATTATCAGAGAAGCCAGATCCTATGATTTGATCGTTCTCCACACCATCCGCCATCGTACGGCAGCTGGTTTGGAGGTGAGCAATATCACCAGCCAGGTGATTCAAGAAGTCCCCTGCTCTTTTGTCCTGTTTGGCGAACGGGAGTGATCTGGCACGGCAAATGGGTAAGGTGGAACGGCGCCTGGTTCGATGACCTTCTTCATATATCGGTCTCCGTGCTCGATCTTCCAATCCACCCAACCTTCATGCCGGTAGAAACCTACCGCTCGAAGACTTTCGTTAATATCGGTGGTCAACCAAATCTCCTTCCATCCTTCTGATCCCAGCCAATCTTTCACCAGGTGTAACAGTTGTCTGCCAATCCCCCTTCCCTCAAATTCCTTAAGAACGGCAATAACCCATATCTCTCCTGTTTTTTTGTCGCCCATGGAGAAGCCGACCTTTCGTCCATCCACTTCACAAAGCTAGT
>CAZBTL010000022.1:0-28497 GCA_964494755.1 uncultured bacterium
TAAATGCAAGTCAGTTAAAGGTTCCATTCCTTCCTGGAAGGGATGAGGAGGTTGAGAAGAGTTCAAAACAGACCTTAGAAAGAAAAAATCTTAACTCGTTATGACAGATAAGGAGGACACTCCAAAGGCAGGAGGGTGGCTTAGCTTTTGACTCAATACCTGAATAATGGAACAGATGTTGAACTGATTCCTATTCATTAGTGCGAGACTGCAAGGAGGTGGTTGGAATGACGGTTAGTCTACAACTCCAAATCGTTGCGCTGTGGGCGGTATTTCTGTTTGGTATGGTATTTCACAGCCAACTGGCAATGATGCCCATGCTCTATGGCGAAGATGTGGCCATGCCTGCTTACAAAGGTAAAATGCCGGCCTCTCACCCCTGGTTGATGTTAGGGTTTTATGTGATTCCCATGGTGGCGATCGCATTAACCGTTGTGAATACGTCACCAACCTATCGCCTGATTCACTTTGGCTTGACCCTGGCCTACAGTGTGATGAACTTCCTGCATGGAGCAGCGGACTTGATGGTGCAGCCAGTGGAGTGGCACCAGATCCTGCTGATGGTGATTGTGTTTATCAACGGTCTCTTGCTGAACTGGGTGGCCTATCAATGGCTGGTTGCTGCTCCCTGGGTACTGGCGGCCTGTGGGTAGGGTAACGGAACCCAAGTTAGTCAGTACAGGGGGAAAGCAAGGTTGAGCCCATGCGTAGAGAGCATCGATCAGCAGTCCCGCTCAGTGTAAAGATTTCTGTGGCTGCTGCCTGTTTTGTTAGGATGTTGGCTAACGACTTGCCAACAGGATAAAGCAGGACATGAACTACAGAGATGAGGAGACGGGCATTGTTCGCGAACTGAAAATGCAGTGGACTGTTTTGCTGGGTCTGGTGGCCCTGGCCTGGGGGATTGAGCTGATTGACCTCTTTCTCTTGCGAGGACGGTTAGATCTATTTGGGATTATTCCTCGTACTTCGATTGGCCTACGCGGGATTGTGTTTGCCCCGTTTCTGCATGGTGGGTTGGGCCACCTGATTGGCAATACCATTCCTTTCCTGGTTTTGGGCTGGCTGATTATGCTGCGGGAAACCAGCGATTTTATTTGGGTCACCCTGATTGCTGGCCTATCCAGCGGTGTGGGAACCTGGCTGTTTGGGTCACCCGGTGTGCACATCGGCGCCAGTGGTGTCATCTTTGGCTATCTGGGTTATCTCCTGCTGCGCGGCTTTTTTGAACGACGGCCCTTTTCCATTGCCCTATCGCTCTTTGTCCTGGCTCTTTACGGCAGCCTGATCTGGGGGGTGTTTCCGCTGCACCGGGGTATTTCCTGGGAAGGTCATTTGTTTGGCTTCCTGGGGGGGATTCTGGCTGCTCGCATTCTGACTCCTCGCCATCCTGCTAAGGCTTAGACGAAGCGAGTATGCAGAAAGTTGCCATTATTGGCTGTGGTTATGTGGGGCTGGCAGTTGCCCGTCGATGGCATCCAATTTTTCAGGTCACAACCACAACGACCCGAGTCGAACGGGTTCCAGATCTGGAGTCTGTTTCTCATCAAGTCTGTGTTCTGCAAGGCAGCGATGAATCGGGGTTGCGATCGCTGCTGCAGGATCAGCAGGTGGTGCTTTTGAGTGTGGGGGCTCGGCGGGCCGATGCCTACGAGTCAACCTATCTGGGAACTGCAAAAGCTTTGGTGACGGCCTTACAGGATGCGCCCTCGGTGCAGCAGGTAATCTACACGAGCAGCTATGCCGTATATGGCGATCGCGGTGGGCAATGGGTAGATGAAACCACGCCGGTTGCTCCGGCCAATCGAAATGGGGAAATTCTGGCTGAGACGGAACAGGTTTTACTCGGGGCTGCTAGCGATCGCCGTCGGATTTGTGTGTTTCGATTAGGAGGAATCTACGGTCCCGGTCGGGAATTAATCAAGATTTTTCGGGGGGTCGCCGGAACCACGCGTCCCGGCAATGGCACAGATGCTGCTAATTGGATCCATCTGGCTGATATTGTGGGTGCGATCGACTTTGCCCGACAGCACCAGTTGGATGGCATCTTTAACCTGGTTTGCGATCGGCCTTTGACAACCAAAGATTTGCTGGCTCAAATTTGTACAGCCTACGGGTTGCCGCCCGTCTCCTGGGATCCCAGCCAGGCCAGCTTGCGACCTTACAATGCTCGGGTTTCTAACCAGAAGGTGCGATCGGTGGGCTATTCGTTCCTCTACCCTGAGATTGTGGCCACCACACCGGCTTAAGACGCGCTTTAGCAAATCGATCTGGATTTTGAGAGACTGACTTACGGAAAATCTCTCAAAAACACTGCTCAGGCTCACGATTGATTTAGGCCTGCTCTATTACCTGAGGAAACTGGCACCTACCCATCAGGACTCTGTAGCCAAGACCTTGACTAGAGCTTGAACGGCCAGTCGCAAGGCTTCACTTTCTTGGATGTTTGCCGCTTGCATATAGGCCTGAAGATTTCTTCGCAATTGCTCTGTCTTGGTAGTCGAAGCTGCATAAAAGCGGGGAGTCTCTTGCAATTTGGCATACAGCAACGCCTGTTCAATCTGCTCAGCGAACAACTCAACGTTCAGTACCCGCTGTCTCAGTTCCTCTTGCCAGCCATTATTCAAGAGCGTGCGAAGACTGAGGTTTCTACGGATCTGACGCAGTGGGCGAATTCCTTGCTGTTCCAGCGGGGCAATCATCTGACCCAACTGGCAGTAATCTTCCGCTGATAGTTGAATGTTTTGATTAGCTGTCCATCCCCCTAGCAACAACAAATTAACATTCAGGCTAAATTCATCCTGCAACTGCAGGCAGATTTCACGGACTTTAGAGTTGGCATAGACCTGTAGGGAATATTGCCAGAAGGGATTGTCTAGTGAAAGCATCGAAATTTCTGACAGAAATTCTTAGGTTAGCAAAGCAATCATGGGCAATTGTCCAATTCTCTCCGTTAAATCTTTATGAACTTGTTAATGATTCAGTTGCTCTAGACTGGGGATTCATGTAAACACTGAGATAGTAGGCGCTAATTGTCAGCAAGACGTCAAATTTATGCTCAGAGTCGTCAGAGGCTATCCCATCAATTCCCTATCGCTGGCAGGTTTTTGTGTCTCAACCCTGTTGGTAGCCGCCTATCCCCTAGCGACAATCGCTCAAACATCTCAGGCTCAAACGTCTCAGGATGTCATTCAATTGCCCCGTAGCCAGACTCCACTGGCTACATTTAACGAGGCCTATACCCTGGGGGCGGGCGATCGCATCCGAATTGATGTCTTTAAGTTGCCTCAGTATAGCGGTGAAAATCAGGTTTTGGTGGACGGCTCGCTCAATTTGCCAGAAGTTGGAAGTGTGCCAGTTCAGGGAATGACGCTCAAGCAAGCTTCGGAGGCTGTCTCCAAACAGTATTCCCGCCTTTTGAAATATCCCCTTGTGACCATTACACTGTTAACCCCGCGCCCAATCAAGGTTGGTATTTCTGGTGAAGTCTATCGTCCCGGTGCTTACACTGTTCCAACCGATGCGGGTTCCCAACTGCCAACTTTAACGCGAGCGTTGCAACTGGCAGGGGGGGTGACTCAAATGGCAAACCTGCGACAAGTCCAGGTTCGTCGGCCACAAATGGGTGGTTCTGAGCAAGTTTTAACCATTGATCTCTGGGATTTCTTGCAAAATGGGGACTTGCGTCGGGATATCACTCTGCGTAGTGGGGATGCGATTTACGTTCCAGTTGTTGCCTCTACCAATCTGGCAGAATCCGTTCAGCTTGCCTCCGCCAGCTTTGCGGCCGATCGCAGCCAACCCCTGAATATTGCAGTTGTGGGGGAAGTTTACCGACCAGGACCATATACGGTCACTGCATCAGCTAGAACTGGTGCAGCTGGTGAAACAGGGCAAACTGGAGGAACAGATAGACCTCCCACTATTACTCGAGCTATTCAAGTAGCAGGTGGTATTAAGCCAGAAGCCGACGTCCGACGTATTCAAGTCCGTCGGGTTGCCAAAAACGGCTCAGAACAAACCATTGACATTGATCTCTGGAAGTTACTGCGATCAGGAGACTTGAATCAAGACTTAATCCTGCAAGACCGGGATACGGTGATCATTCCAACTGCAACATCTATTTCAACTGCCGATTCGGTTCAGTTGGCAGCTGCCAGCTTTTCCCCCGATACCATCCGAGTGAATGTGGTTGGGGAAGTAAAACAACCCGGTGTCGTGAGGGTTCCTCCCAATACCCCTCTCAACCAGGCTATTCTGGCTGCTGGCGGATTCAACACACGGGCTAAAGCCGCTGCTGTTGAACTGGTGCGTCTGAATTCAAATGGATCTGTTACTCGGCGATCGATTGCCATTGACTTTGATCAGGGAATTAATGACAAAACCAATCCGGCTCTTCGGAATGACGATATAGTGGTGGTCAATCGTTCAGGGTTAACAATGCTGTCAGATGGGTTGGGCGCTGTGATTAATCCCTTAAATAGTTTCCTATCGATCTTTAGTATTTTCAGAATCTTCAGCGGTGGATTTTGATTCAGAAAGTCCAGAAACTAGATGCTTTCCTGTTCATGTTGTTGAGAATTTGATCCAAACTTGAGTTCTTATCTTTTGGGACGCACAATTAAAAAAACAGTCACATGATAACCCACAATGGATAGTTCACAATTGCCCCCAAGCCTCTCCAATACTGATAATCGACGGTTTTTATGGTTTCCTGGCGCTGCTCCGATGGGCATGGGGATGAACCAGGACGATGAGGGGGGCATCAACCTGGGTCAGGTGGTTGGTACCCTGCGGCGGCGACTACCAGTTATTGTCGGTGTCACCACAGTTGTTACTTCGGCTGCACTCCTGAAAGCCCTGACCAGTACACCCACATACCAATCAGGTTTTGAAATCCTGACTAAACCTGTCACAGTTGAAAATCAAGTAATCTCTTCAGTCCCACAAACTTTGAGCAACAAGGAGCAAGAGACTCCAGAAAAAGGGCTGGATCAAACTAAACTAAAACTACTAAAAAGTCCAAAGTTACTCGCTCCCATTCTTAAAGAATTAAAAACGACTTACCCTGACATGACCTATGACAAGCTTTTTAGCAGTCTAATTGTCACACCGATACCCAACAGCGAAATCCTGGCAGTTAGCTTCCAGGATACCAATCCAGAAAAGGTCAAGAAAGTTCTGGAACTGGTTGAAAAAGCCTACCTTAAATACAGTCTGGAAGAACGGTTGGCTGATGTGTATCAGGGCATTGAGTTTGTTGAGGCCCAATTACCTCAGTTGCAGAAGCGGGTTGAGGTGGTTCAAGACCGATTGCAAACTTTCCGACAACAATACAACCTGATTGACCCCGAATCGACCAGCAAACAACTGGCGGACCAAACTTCTACGATTGGCCAGCAGCGACTGGAAGCCCAAGTCAAGTTGAATGAAGCGCGTGCACTTTACAGTGACCTGAGTAGCCAGCGGGCCCAAACCGATGAGGAATCGGCCGCATCGTCAGCCCTGCGCAACAACTCCCGTTACCAGAGTTTATTAAATCAGATCCTGGAAGTTGAAAGTCAGGTTGCCAAGGAATCCAGCCTGTTTCATCCAAGTTCTCCCAATGTCCAGGTTCTAAAGGATCAGGAGGGTAATTTATTGCCGCTGTTGCGTCGGGAAGGTCAACGGGTACAGGCAGAGGTGGCCAGCCAAATTCGCGAATTGGAAGCCCGTAACCAAATTCTGGCTCAGGCTGAAGCTGTGTTGAACCAGAGGATCAAGCAGCTTTCCGTCATTTCCCGTCAGTACACAGATATTCAACAGGAGTTGAAAATTGCTACGGATAACCTGAACCAGTTCCTGACGAAACGGGAAGCCTTACGCATTGATGCTGGACAACGAAAAACACCGTGGCAAATTCTGACGCCAGTCGGTGATCCGATCCCCTCCTCTGCCAATGTCAAGCGAAGTGGCCTACTGGGAGTTATCTTGGGCCTCTTGCTGGGAGTAGGGGTTGCCTTGCTCCTGGATAAGCTGAGTAATGTGTTGCACACGCCGGAAGAAATCAAAGACGCCTCGAAATTGCCCATTCTGGGTGTGATTCCGTTTAACCCAGAACTTCCAGCCCAGGAAGAGCTAAATTCAGTCGAAAAACTGACCTTATTTGCCCAGGAAACCTTCGTTCAGCAATTACGCCAGAAATTAGGATTTGAAACTGGCTCCAAATCTGAACTGTACGGTGCTTCCGTCTTTCTAGAAGCCTTCCGTTCACTCTATACCAATATCCTGCTGCTCAATCCCGACACACCGTTAGGCTCTTTCGTGATTAGTTCAGCTTCGCCTGGCGAAGGCAAGTCCACGGTGGCGATTTATCTGGCCCATGCGGCGGCGGCCTTAGGGAAGACCGTGTTACTGGTAGATACAGACTTACGGCGACCTCAAGTGCATGATCGACTGGGAGTGATGAATACTTATGGTCTCAGTAATTTGATCTCATCGGAATTGGACTTTGAACAGGTCATCCAGCGATCGCCCCTAGAGAGTAACCTACTTGTTCTGACCGCTGGTCAGATTCCCCCGGATGCAACCCGCATGATCTCATCCAACAAAATGCAGAGTTTGATGGAGCAGTTCCACTCCCACTTTGATTTGGTGATCTATGACACCCCCCCCTTATTGGGATTGGCTGATGCGAAACTGCTGGCTGCGAAGACAGACGGTCTGGCCCTGGTGGTGGGTCTGGACAAGACCAAGAGTTCGGCCCTAACCCAGGCATTAGAAGGGCTAAAACTCTCCTCTGTGCCAGTTCTGGGTGCAATTGCCAATGGCTCAAAAGAATATACCAGCAACCTCCATGATTCCTATCACCGTTACTACATTACCCCAGCCGATAGCCAACCAGTTCCAGACAGCCAACCCATGGATGAAACGGTAACGGTTTCAGGTCTGAGGTCACCCGAAAAATGAGTCTGTTTACATCCCTTCAACCTTTTCACCTGTCCCATCACGGATGGCAAGTTTCATGGAAGTATTCATCTGGAGCTGCCGTGTCAGCCTAATGTGATTTTTGTTTAAACCTGGAGAATCTGTATTTTCTAAGCCGCAGCTTTTCCAGTAGACTCTATGAGACATTTGAACCGCATCAAATGGATACCTTCCCAGACTTTTCCGCTTACCACTATCAAGTCGAACAAGAGCTGGGACAAAATCGAGCCGGTGGTCGAGTTACTTATCTGGCAACTGATTTGAGAACTCGACAGCCAGTGGTCATTAAACAGTTTCAGTTCGCCCGGTCAGATTCAACCTGGCTGAATTACGATGCCTACGATCGCGAAATTCAGTTGTTGAAGCAGTTGGATCATCCCGGCATTCCCCGCTATTTAGATTCTTTTCAGACAGCAGATGGGTTTTGTATGGTGCAGGAATATAAACCTGCCACAGCCCTGTCAACCTCTCGCAGCTTTAGCCCGGCGGAAGTGCAACAAATTGCGGTTAAAGCCTTGGAGGTTTTAGTTTATTTGCAAAGCCTGACCCCTCCGATCATCCACCGGGACATCAAACCAGAAAATATTCTGGTGAATGAAGCAAGAGAAGTTTATCTAGTTGACTTTGGGTTTGCCCGAATCGGAGAAGGGGAAGTCGGAGTGAGTAGCGTCGTGAAGGGCACGCTGGGATTCATGCCACCGGAACAACTGTTTAACCGTCAATTGACAGAGGCTTCTGATCTCTACGGCCTGGGTATGACCCTTATCTGCTTGTTGACGAACAGGAAATCCGATCAAATTGGGGATCTGGTTGATATTAGCTACCGGGTCAGCTTTAAACACCTAGTGCCAAAGCTGAGTCCGCAATGGGTCAACTGGTTGGAAAAAATGGTTGAGCCTCGATTAAAGGACCGTTTTCCCAATGCCGCTACGGCATTGGCTGCATTACCAATTGCTGATTTACATCCACCAGAAGCTCAATTTAGCCACTCTCAATTGGAGTTTCATGCCGGTCGTTTGGGGCAACAACTAACTCAAGCCATCACAATTACCAACTCAGTTCCAGACACCTTACTGGAAGGTCATTGGGAAGTTGCAGCCCATCCCAATGACCCTGTGACTGAGCCCTATTGCTGGATTACAGTAGATCCCAAAACGTTTAAAAGCAATCGAGTGAACTGTCAGATAACTGTCGACACCAGTAAATTGATGGCAGGCAAAACTTACCAGCGAAAACTATTGCTCCATGCCAATACGCAGGCCAAAGTCTATTCAGTGAACCTTCACATTCATACGCCCCGCTTGCCAATTCAACCCGGTTTGTTTTCTTATGGTTTGTTGGCGGGTCTAGGGCTTTTTTCCCTCATTATTAGTTGGCTGATCAGTTGGGTGATTCTAGTGATGGGAACGGTTGCTGGGTCAGCCTATGCGGCCAGCTTGGGTGCGGTTGTTGGTGCTGCGATTGGCCTTGAAGGTGCAGCTTGGCTGATGCAATCATCTGGATGGCGCACAGGTGCTTCTGCCAGTACGCTAGCTGCTGTGGGCTTGGGGGGAGCGTTTTTAACTCAGGTGCTATTTGGGTCATTCTCCAGTATGGGATCGTCAGTCATTTTAGGTGCAGTCGTTGGAGCGGTTGGGGGAGCGATCGCGGGTATTGCCATGGGGTTAGTGGTGGAGAAACTCTTGACTAGAGGTTGTAAAAAGCGATTAGCGCTTGCTAGCACCATATTGATGACTCTTTTGGGCAGTAGTTTAGGGGTCTGCTTCAGCATCGGCTTTGGCCATGCTGTTGGTCTTTGGGTGCTAGTGACCAGTGGGTTAGGGCTAGGGGTTTGTCTGACGCAATTGCTCCCAAAATCAAACGCCGCCATCTTTCCCATCAGGAAAATGGGAGGCTTGCTAATCAAACCTTAAACACATGACCGCTGTGGTGGCTTGATGACCCAGGTGCAAACCGGTCAGGTTACGAAAGCAGTCCCGTCTGTGCCAGTGCTTGACGCATCATTGCTCGTTGCTCAGAGTCGTACCCCCAGCGTTGCAGGAAAGCAACATATTCGCCGCTGTCCGTATCCAGGCTGGCTGCCAGTTTACGAGCCTGGTCCTGAAGCTGAGGCGTCCGTAGTTGCTGGATCAGGTACAGCGATCGCTGGCGTACCAGTTCCGACCCTTTGACCATGTCCTCATCCTGGTTGCGTCTATGGTGGATGGCCATCGCGGTAGACATGACCAGATTTTTGACCATCAGGGGAGCAACAATTTCCGGCGCAGTTTGTAGAGCTCGCAGGACAGCGGTGGGAGGAGCATCTGCAATTGGCCGATCATCGCCCAGGTAGGTCACGAAAAAGCCACGGGCTCCGTTTTCAGTTTGAACGAGTGCTGCTACAGCGTTTTCGACCTCCGATTCTGGCAGCGCAACAGTCGCTATTTGATCAATCAACGATTGGGACAGGATCAGCGCCTGTTCAAAGGTAATGGCCTCTGGAACTGGGAAGGTAGACTCAACTGCCATCTATTCGGGCTCTCTCGGTATGATTGATGAAATGGACTAAATTCCACCGGTTAGGCACACGAACAAGCAATACTTGTGCGTGGGACGCACCACCGGATGCTGACCGCTTTTCCCCAGTATGGCAATCATTTCCTCCAAACCACAACCGCCTGAGTCTAATTCCTCTCAACGGGAACAATCCCTGCGATCGGAAATTTCCCGCACCGGTGAGATTGAGGGTGGCCCAACCGACCGGCCAGCTAAACAGTCTGTCAATCGAAAAGACGAAGACTCGTTACTCAAACCAGAAGCCAAACCGGAGGAACACGGCAAACAGGAAGAACGACTGCGCCCCCGGCAGTTGAAGGAATATGTGGGTCAGAAAGATTTGAAAGAAGTGCTGGATATTGCCATTCAGGCTGCCAAGGCCCGGCAGGAAAGTCTGGATCACCTGTTGCTGTACGGTCCCCCCGGTTTGGGAAAAACTACCATGTCTCTGATCCTAGCCGGAGAAATGGGGGTCAATTGCAAAATTACCAGCGCTCCTGCCCTGGAGCGCCCGCGGGACATCGTGGGTCTATTGGTGAACCTGCAACCCGGCGATATCCTGTTTATTGATGAAATCCACCGCCTGTCACGGGTGACGGAAGAGATCCTGTATCCAGCGATGGAGGATTTCCGGGTCGATGTGACGATTGGTAAGGGAACCAGTGCCCGCACCCGCTCTATTCCGATTAATCGCTTTACGCTGGTGGGGGCAACGACTCGGGTTGGTGCATTGACTTCACCCCTGCGAGATCGCTTTGGCTTGATTCAACGGTTGCGGTTTTATGAACAGGATGAACTGACCCAGATTGTGTTGCGCACGGCCCGTCTGCTGGAAGCGCCCATCGAGGAGGAGGGGGCTGCAGAAATTGCCCGTCGCTCCCGTGGCACACCCCGAATTGCCAATCGGTTGTTACGACGGGTGCGGGATTATGTGCAGGTGAAGCAGGCTGGCATTATTTCTCAGGCAGTGGCTGCCGAGTCTTTAGAACTGTTCAATGTGGATCCCTGCGGTTTGGATTGGACCGATCGCCGTCTGTTGAGTGTCATGATTGAACACTTTAATGGCGGGCCGGTGGGTCTGGACACAATGGCAGCGGCTACGGGTGAGGATGCCCAGACCATCGAAGAAGTCTACGAACCCTACCTGTTGCAAATCGGCTACCTGAATCGCACCTCTCGGGGACGAATGGCTACCCCCGCGGCCTGGAAGCATCTGGGCTATCAGCCCCCTGACAACCAATTATCCCTACTGAAAGGATGAACTATCTATGATTCATCAAACCCTGAAAACTATCCTGTTACTGGTGTTGTCCCTGCTGCTCTGGACGGAAGCCGCTGACCCTGCGATCGCGGCTGAGTCTGCGGCTCCTGCAGTTTCACCGGCTGCTTCAGCCACACCTCAACCCTCTGCCCAAACCTTGTTTCAGCAGATCGATCAGCTGAGCCAACAGGCTCTCCAGGCGACCCAGGAGGGAAAATTTGACCAGGCGGAAGACTACTGGACCCAGATTATTGAACGAGTTCCCCAAAGTCCGGCGGCTTGGAGTAATCGGGGTAACTCCAAAGTGGCCCAGAACAAGTTGCAAAGCGCCCTAGCCGATTATGACAAAGCGATTGAATTGGCCCCCGAAACGCCGGATGGTTACCTAAATCGGGGTATGGCCAAGGAAGCCTTGAGTCAGTGGCAGGCGGCGATCGCAGACTACAATCGGGTGTTGGAGTTAAATCCCAAAGAGGCGGCTGCCTACAACAACCGGGGTAGCGCCAAGGCGGGCCAGGGGTTGTGGGAAGAAGCCCTGCCAGACTTCCAGAAGGCCATGGAACTGGACCGCAACTTTGCCTTTGCCCGCGATAATTACGCCATTGCGCTGTATCAGTTGGGCCAGACCGATCAGGCGATTCGGACCCTACGCAGCCTGGTGCGTAGATATCCCAACTTTGCCGATCCGCGCGCCGCTCTCACTGCAGCACTCTGGAACAACGGCAAGCAAGGAGAAGCCGAAAGCCAGTGGGTTTCCGTAGTGGGTCTGGACAGTCGCTACAAGGATCTCAACTGGTTAAAGAACGTCCGTCGCTGGCCCCCAACTTTAGTCACAGCCATGGAAAAGTTCCTCAGTTTAAAGGGCTAGTGCAGCGTCAACTCTAGAAATTAGGGTTTGTAGTCAGCGCTTCAGCGCTAAAGCGCCGACTACGAGCCAATGGGTTCACCTTAAAATTAGGGTTTGACAGAACACTAGTCCCCTTTCCCAGCTTTCAGGCAACAGCTTCGTCACCGGACTTCCTCATCTGTGGTCCTTCTACCCTCCCTAACGGGAAACCATCAGACATCTACAGCCGTAACGTCTGCTCCAGCAATGCTCTAATCAGGTCTGGCGTTAGTTCCTGGACATTGCCGAGGACAACCTGTGCGCCAGCGGCTTTTAGGGTTTCGGTGTAGCTGAGACGGCGATCGCTGGCATCCTGGGTATGGGGTGGCAGCACGCCGACTCCCACCCAGGTGCGATTGGGCTGGCGTTGGCGAGCCTGATCAACCGTATAAATATCTGCGACCGTATCGCCTACATACAGGACCGGCGGCGGGACAGCCAGGCCATTCTCCACCAACTGAACGGTTTGTAGCAAGCCAGTCGGGTCTGGCTTCCCCGGTGCGTCTTCCATGGCAATCAGGACGGGAGACTGTAACCCCAACCGTTTCTCCAGGACATAGGTAGCCGACCCCCGCGTAGCGCCACTGAAAAATCCCCAGCCGATGCCAGCCGCAGAGAGACTGGCCAAATAATCGGCCTCCAAGAGTAACGGCTCCTGACAGATGTAGCCATTCCAGTTAATGGGATCCGTGCCCCGATAGCGGGACTGGAAAAACCGCACCATTTCTTCATAGTCCAGAGAAATACCCACTTCCGGTTCTGTGGTGGCGGTGGCGCGGGGTCTGCCCTGCGACTCATAGTATCGGTAGGTCAGTTCCTGGGAAGCCTCCCAGTCATTGTTCCAGATCCCTTCTGCTTTCAAAGCGTCAATGTCTAGTTGGGAAGGCCGATAGGCTCCCTGGGTAAAGTGTTCAACCGTATCGGCCAGGGCCCGTCGATAGGAATTGCCCACATCCCGAACCACCCCATCAATGTCAAACACCGCGATCGCAACCATTTCCCTCACGTGACTGATCCCCCGGTTGATTTCGTGTCCTTCATACCCCCGCATCCCAACTTCTGTACCCAACTTCTGTACCCAACTTCACCGTTCTATCCCCATATAGCAATCCTAAATGACTGGTGAACGACTGGATGGTGAAAGGGCTTTGTGAGAAGGATTTCCTGCGGAAACCTTTCACAAGCCTGATCGGGTGACCACATTTACAAGGAACAATAGAAAATTGTCTGGAACTACTGAAGGAAGTACGGTAGGATAGAGGATTGTAACTTAGGAATTATCGGGAACGCGACAGGAGGTTGGGTTGGCAAAGTTCATTTTAAAAGTTCTCTGGTTGGAAGAAAATGTAGCGCTGGCCGTCGATCAAGTAGTCGGAAAGGGCACCAGCCCCCTGACCTCGTATTTTTTCTGGCCTCGCAATGATGCCTGGGAACAGTTGAAAAACGAACTGGAGTCAAAGCACTGGATCTCCGAAGTAGATCGGGTTGAACTGCTGAATAAGGCCACTGAAGTCATTAACTACTGGCAGGAAGAGGGGCGTCGCCGTCCGATCTCAGAGGCGCAGGCCAAGTTCCCTGAAGTAGCTTTTACCGGTAGCGCCTGATTTTTGCAGACAGCCTGGCGACCTTAGTGCATGGACCGTTGGTTTGCTGGCATCGCTGATCTGGATCAAGTTCAATGTATCCAAGACACTACAATTAAAAACGTGCAGCCCCATCTGCCCATTTAAAACGCCCTAGCTTTTGGTGATAAAGTTAGGGCTAATTTGTTAAGGGCTAACTTGTTTTTCTGTATCAGGAGTAGAAAGTTGCCAAAAAAATCAAGGGAATTCTAGCGTTGGCGTATCCGAATCAGCCCTCTGTATTCTAGACTTTAGAATAATTTGCTACGGATTATTACGGTAAATTGCCGAATCTTTACATCTCTGCCCATATCGGGCTTTAGAAACGTTCTTCCAGGAAGGTAGCCGCATGACAATGACCATTTCTCCCGACCAAGTACAGCGGATTGTTGGGAACCAGCATCAAGATCCCTTTGAGATCTTAGGTTCTCACCCCGTATACGACGGCGATCGGGTCGTTTCCTGGGTTGTGCGGACCTACCAGCCTACGGCAGAAACCGTGTCGGTTGTTTTCCCGGAAGAACGAAAAGACTACCCCATGCAGTCCGTACACCATCCCCACTTCTTTGAATGCGTGATTGAAGTGCCCGAACTAGAGAACTATCAGTTGCGGCTGAAAGAAGGAGAGCATGAACGGGTAATCTACGATCCCTACGCCTTCCGATCACCGAAACTGACTGACTTTGATATCCATCTCTTTGCCGAAGGCAATCACCACAGGATTTACGAAAAATTGGGCGCCCACCTGATGGAAGTCGATGGAATCCGGGGGGTGTACTTTGCTGTATGGGCTCCCAATGCGCGTAACGTTTCGGTCCTGGGAGACTTTAATTACTGGGACGGACGCAAACATCAAATGCGAAGAGGCCCCAGCGGCGTCTGGGAATTGTTTATTCCCGATTTGGGCTACGGCTGCGCCTACAAATACGAGATTAAAAATCAGGAAGGGCACATTTACGAAAAGTCCGATCCCTACGGTTTCCAGCAAGAGCCACGGCCCAAGACCGCCTCGATCGTGGCCGATCTGGATTCTTACGTCTGGCAGGATGACAATTGGATGGAACAACGGCGTCATTCCGACCCGCTCACCCATCCAATTTCGGTGTATGAGTGTCACCTGGGTTCCTGGATGCATGCCTCTTCGGAAGAACCAGCCCAGTTGCCAAACGGTCAGTCAGAGCCAGTCGTGGTTGTTTCGGAACTGAAGCCCGGAGCCCGCTTTCTGACCTATCGAGAACTGGCGCATCGCCTCATTCCCTACGTCAAGGAATTGGGCTTTACCCATATTGAACTGTTACCCATCGCCGAACATCCGTTTGACGGTTCCTGGGGGTATCAGGTCACAGGATACTTTGCCGTTACTTCCCGCTACGGCACCCCCCAGGATTTCATGTACTTTGTGGATCAATGCCACCAGAATGGAATTGGCGTAATCGTGGACTGGGTTCCAGGTCATTTCCCCAAGGATGGACATGGACTGGCGTTCTTTGACGGCACCCATCTGTATGAACATGCCGACCCCCGCAAAGGCGAACACATGGAGTGGGGGACTCTGGTGTTTAACTATGGGCGTCATGAGGTCCGCAATTTCCTGGTCGCTAATGCCCTGTTCTGGTTTGACAAGTACCACATTGATGGGGTCCGAGTGGATGCGGTGGCTTCCATGCTGTATTTGGATTATTGCCGCAAGGAAGGTGAATGGGTCGCGAACCAATATGGCGGTCGGGAAAATATTGAAGCGGCGGATTTCCTGCGTCAGGTCAACCATACTATCTTTAGCTATTTTCCTGGCATTCTATCGATCGCAGAAGAATCGACCTCCTGGCCCATGGTTTCCTGGCCAACCTATGTGGGGGGACTGGGTTTCAACCTGAAATGGAACATGGGTTGGATGCATGACATGCTGGACTACTTCCACATGGATCCCTGGTTCCGCCAATTCCACCAAAATAATGTCACCTTCAGCATCTGGTATCACCACAGTGAAAATTTTATGCTAGCGCTCTCCCACGACGAGGTGGTGCACGGCAAGAGTTCCATGATCGGCAAAATGCCAGGGGACGAGTGGCAAAAGTTTGCCAATCTGCGCTGTCTGTTTACGTACATGTACACCCATCCCGGCAAGAAGACGCTGTTTATGGGGATGGAAATTGGTCAGTGGAGCGAGTGGAACGTCTGGGGCGACCTGGAATGGCACCTGTTGCAATACAAGCCGCACCAGGAGTTGAAGCACTTCATTGCTGAGTTAAACCGGCTCTATCGCAATCAGCCGGCCCTCTATGATCAAGACTTTGCCCAACCGGGCTTTGAGTGGATTGACTGTACAGATAACCGTCACAGCGTGGTTTCTTTTATTCGGCGGGCCAAGGATGGACAGGATTTTGTCGTGACGGTTTGTAACTTCACCCCCCAACCCCATGCCCACTATCGGGTCGGGGTGCCGGAAAAAGGCTTCTACGCGGAGTTATTCAACAGTGACTCCCGCGAGTTTGGTGGTAGTAACCTGGGTAACTTAGGTGGCAAATGGACCGATGATTGGGCCTTCCACGGCCATCCCTATTCTCTGGATCTTTGTTTGCCACCCTTGGGGGTGCTGGTCTTGAAACTGGATCGGGAACGTACTCAAGCAGCCCTGGAAGCAGTGAGTGAAGAAGTGACTGATAGTGAGTGAAGTCTGAGATATTGCTCCTCAGAGTGGGTTAGGCCTAGTTTAAGCGGGAGACGATTGCAGTCTCAGTCTTGGCTGTCTGGGCCTGACTCTGATTAACAACAATAGCCAGGACGAGGAAAATAAATCCAAGCAAAAAATGCGCTGCCGGAGAGTAGTCATTGGGGGCAGCGAGTGAATAACAGCAATGAGGCTGAATTCAATCCCAACCGTGAGTGTTGGTTGCTGAGTCATGATTACTTTCAGAAAATGGGGGTGTCCGCCCCTTGATTGTTGTGGTAGATTCGTCAATCATTTTTGTGAAGAAGAAATACTATTAAAGCACACCTGTCTCTGGCAGCAGGCTTTCCCAGGTTAAGGACGAGAGGTAATTGAATCCGTTTGCCTTTTATCTTTAACATGCGAAAGAAGTTGTCCGTTAGACTGTTTGAGTCTGGCAGAAGATAGGGCCGCGTCTATCGCAGAATGAGTCAACATGGCGAATTATCGCGTTCTGGTTGGATCGATCGCTTTCGGCATTAGTTTCAGCATTAGCTTGCTGGCAAATCGGGATTTCGGTAAAGCAGTCTTTTCCGGTATCACAACTGTTCCTGCAACCCTGGTTGCCCTGAATCTGGTAGACCGTCTTTACTACCGACGGTCAGAGGAACGTCTGGTTCACTTGCAACAGCATATCCGGTCCCTGCAACGGCAGCGGGCAGAAATTTCTGAGGAATATGCCTATCTGGCTGCGGAAAAGGATCGGGTAGCGTTGGCGCTCAACTCGATGCAGATGCACCGGCCTGTGCCCCAACTACCAGCGGCCAGTGTTGCCCATCGGGCAATTAGTTGGAATCTGTCCGAACCGGCAGTGGCCAGACCCGTCCGACCAATTTCAGCTTACGGACTGCCTACCGAAATTCAAGAACCGCCCAGACATCCAGTTTCCAGCCCAGGCAATCGCGCTAGCACTGTGCTGACTCAACGGCTAGAAACCCGCTTAAATGCTGTGCAGTCTGAGATCAGCGAGCTACAGGAGCAGTTGGCTGGTGAGCGCCAGGCAAAAGATAAACTGGTGCAGGAAATTGCTGAACTGGACCAGCAAAAACAGGAACTAGAGAGCCAAACTCAGACCTTAGAAACCCAAACCCAGACTCTGAAGAATGAGTTACAAGGACTAGAGCAGTGTCGGTTAGAACTGGAACAGTTTCTAAACAATGCCGAAGCGAAAAAGCGTCAGTTAGAAACAGAGTCCAATCCTCTACAAGTCGCCCTGAAGCAATTGCA
This sequence comes from uncultured bacterium, assembly GCA_964494755.1. Lineage (GTDB taxonomy): Bacteria > Cyanobacteriota > Cyanobacteriia > Leptolyngbyales > Leptolyngbyaceae > CAZBTL01. The sequence continues at coordinate 17,205 of CAZBTL010000022.1, forward strand.
GAACCAGATAGCCTCCTTAAGGCAAGAACAGCATCAGCTAGCAGCCCAGGTGGCCGAGCGCAAGCAAGAAAAGGAAAACCTGGATCGGCAACTGGCTGTCCTGCGGCAGGAACAGGCCAAAGGTGAAGCGCTGCAAAAGGAACAGCGTCAGTTAGAGGCCCAGGTGGCCGAGCGCAAGCAAGAAAAGGAAAACCTGGATCGGCAACTGGCTGTCCTGCGGCAGGAACAGGCCAAAGGTGAAGCGCTGCAAAAGGAACAGCGTCAGTTAGAGGCCCAGGTGGCCGAGCGCAAGCAAGAAAAGGAAAATCTAGAGCGGCAACTGGCCAATTTTCGCACCCAGCAGGTTGCCTTAAAGCCCAGACCTACTCCGCCATCAGAGGCTTCTGGCAGTAGCCAGGGGGCTGTTAAGCCTGCCGTTTCAGTCTCGCCATTGCCCAACCAACCCCATTCCCCTCGGCCTGTTGTGGCCAATCAGCCCCGTTCCCCGATGGCGGAAAGTCAGCCGCAACTGCAAGCCAATTCTGTCAACAAGCCGCCCAGCATGGTGTTGACTCGTCCAGCGCCCCCCTCAGAAAAACCAGTCACCCCTCAACTGTCAGAACCTGCTAGACCCGACGCCAATTCCCAGGATTTGCCGAACGAATGGACTGAATTCATGGTGGAGTTGCCAGAATATGAGTTTCAGGTCCTGAAGGCGATCGCTGAAGAGGCCAATCCAGCCGCAATTCTTAAAAAGATTGCGGAAGATAACCTGACGATGCCAGAAGTCCTGATTGAAGGGATCAATGAACGGGCACTGGACACTATTGGCGATTTGGTGATTGAACCGGGGGCCAATGCTGGCTCGGCGATGATTGTGCGGGAGTATGGCAAGTTGGTGAAGAAGTTGATCCAGACCTACGAATATCTAGTTCAGTAGCAGTGACGGTCAGAATTCCCGCCGTGAAAAGATCAGGATTGAGATCGCCAGCAGCAGAACAATGTAAAGCAATGCGTACAACGCATTGGCCCCCAATACCGAAGCACTGGGCAAAACCCCATAGACGGCTTGATTTTTCAGGTCCAGCCGTGACAGGTCAGGCAGAACCAGATATAGGTTGCGGGTGAGCTGCTCAAAGGCTGGATTTTTACTCAAGGCTCCTAAGGTCACCAGATCACGGGTGAAGTTGCCCATCAGGTAAACTGCAAAGGTCAGCAGGGTGGCCAGCAGCGAACTGGTAAACACACCAAAGGCGATCGCCACGGCAGTGATCAGGGATAGCTGGAAAAACAAGAACAGACTGGACACCAGAATACTGGTGGCCGGATAGGGAATCTGGCTGAGGGAGAGAATCCCCATATAAATCGCGGTCATTGCGGCCACCAACACCGCCAGCACCGCCGACAGTCCCAGATGCTTGCCTACGATAAATTCCGTCCGGCTAATGGGTTTGGCCATCAGAACCAGCACCGTTCGTTTCTCAATTTCCTTATTGACCAGTCCCGTGCCGACAAAGACGGCGATCACCAGCCCCAGCAGACTCATGGCCGCCAGTCCCACATCCAGCATGATCTTGTGCTCAGTGGTGGCAGCAATTTCTGGCAGCAAACGGGTACAGGCGGCCAGAAAAATTGCGAACAGACCGACCAGATACAGGATGCGATCGCGGATCACTTCGCGGAAAACATTGGTCGTAATTGCCAGGATGCGGCCAGGATTTATCCCCATTGCCTCCCTCCAAATAATCCAAACCAGGTAATTGAAGCACAACTGATTTATTGCATGACAAGTTCCGGTTGGCCCTGGGTCGGCCCCACAACAGGACCACACCGCACCTGTGCGATTACCGCAGGCGCTGATGATACCGCTCCACTGCTGGTAGGGACATTATCTAGCACGGTCCCCGTCTGGGTTTGACTGACCAGTTTTGTGATCTGACAAGACTTGGTCAGGTAATAGCCAGAAACACCTGGCGTTGGCCCAGTCCAAATCGCCTGTAACTGGAGATTATATTCTCCCGGTAAAATCTGCCAGCCCACCTGCCAAAAGGCATTTTCTTCCACGTCGGACAGCCGGTCAAGTACCTGTCTCTGAAGTTTGGGCATGTGAGACTGGATTTCAAATAACCAGCTTTCCACTTCTGACCAGGAGCGACCTTCTAAATTCGCTCTCAGTAAGGCTTCCGCCTGATCAAGCACCATCACCCCCCGCGAGGTTGGCAGGTTATGGGGCAACAACCGCACCACAAAGGGACTGCGGCTCAAGTCTTGGGATAGCAGATCCGGATAGTCAGACAGCCAGGTTTGAATCACGAAATTGAACTGAAACCAGCAACTGAACAGGAGATTGAGCAGAAATAGAATCAATAAATCCTGGCGTACTTTGGGATCCGGGAGTTTGTATACGGGGCCATCTCGACTGCCAGCAATAAACTTGGGTAAGCCCGCAATGATGGCAGAAAGGGGTGGCCAAACTATAAATCCAAGCGGCCAGAGGGATTCAAAACTGCCAAACAGAAAGTAACAAATTAAGGCACCAGTAATCCAGGGTGCCAGTAAGATTTTGTCGATGGTCAGCGCTTTTTTAACACCATCTTCGTGCATCCACCAATGGAGACCTGGAATCAGAAAAACCCAACCACAGGCCGCAATAATGGACTGAACCAGATCGGTAGCCAGAAATGACAAGGCCCAGGAAAATACACTAATCCAAATCAGGGTTTGCCAGGAGTCCCACTTGGGAGGGGTTAGGAAGTTCTTTATATCTTGAAATAGTTCCAACATTGGCAATGAAAGCGGTAATTTGGGTTAGCCCAAGGATTGCAATACCAGAATCAAGAGAATGGCGCTAAAACTGCAGGCATTGGCAACCAGAACTGCGTGGTCTTTACGGCTTACTTGAAAGCCAACATTCTGTTGTATTTTTCGGCGTAGGCGGACACTTTTTGCATCCAAGGTGCTAGACTCCGATGTTTTTACTTTCTCCAACATCAGTTCTAAAACTTCCAGCCCTTTTAACTTGACGAAAAATGTACCCATGAAAATGAACAGCGCCGTCACAATCAGAATGGGAGCAATTGTGGTGGAACCCAGTTCTTGCAAAAACTGAGCAAAAAAGACAAAACTAATCAGCTGCACTTTCATTGGGCCGGGCAACAGCGGTTGAACGACAAAAAAAACAATCCAGCCAACCACCATAGAGAACAAATTGACTGAAATGGCATATTGGGCGCTGGTCTTGTAGTCCAGCTTCAATAACCGCTGAAACACCGAGGACTCACAGGCGATCGCAACCACCAAGAACAAGGTCTGGAGTGCGATCGCCCGCAGCGGTAAAACATCTGAAAACATAACCCCTGAGCCGTGAGATGGGGTATCCGCTTAAAGCGGGACAGATAAGAGGATACAAAAAAGAACGTCGCTCCTTTTTGTCCCGCCTTGCGGTGGTAGCCGTGAGAGGCTGATCCTGACAATCCCAAGTCAGTACTATGATACTACCGTCTTCAATCAGCCGCACAGATGGGATTGACCCTTGCTAGAGCCCAGCTTCTTCTGCTTTGATCGGTCTATCGGGGAAAGGTTGGTAGATCAATAGAAGACAGCGATCCGCGCCGCTTGGGTGGACGACCAGGATAAACAACTGGGGAGGGCCAACTGGGGGGAGCGGAGACATCGGTTAATTCTGATGCTGGCTTGGTCGCAGCAACCGAGCTAGCTGTAGGTGCAGAACTGGCGGCAGGCTCCCCAGGAATTGCCGCAGGGGGCACAGCAGCGATTCTGACCGACTCAGGCGATGCCCCCAACTTTTGGGACAAGGGCGGTTTGGTCAAGAAGGTGAGCGCAGTCAGATCCAGGGCTCGATGGGTAGTTGGCTTGGCCGTTGTTGGTTGAGTGGTTGCGGCCACAACAGCGGGGGTTGGTTCCTGAACAGCGGCAGGCTTCATCTCTACTGGCACATCAATGGGCCGACCCTGATCTGCAATCTGGGCTCCTGCAACGGCTTCCACCCCTGCTTCCACCGCATCAATCAAGCGGGCCAGATCTTCCCATAGGCCATCTTCCATCGCGATCGCAGGGGCTTGGTCAGACGCAGCCACCCCATCTTGCTTGGCTGCATGGGCTGTTAACTGAGCCGGATTTAAGGACTCAGTAGCGACTGCCTCTGCAATACCCGTCTCTCCTGCAGCTAGGAACGGCGTCAGATCAAACACAGGCTGGTCCGATTCCTGACTATCAACCAGTGGCTCTGCTGTGAGGGAGCAGTCATTGCTCGTTATCGACTCAGCAGGCGCAGATTCGGCGACCGACAGGGATTCTTCCAGGGGGTTGACCTGGAGGAATTTGGCAAAAGGGGTGACGGCAGAGGCCTGGGAGCCATTTCCTTCCGATCCGGCGGAGCCACTGGCCGACCAGGGTTGCACTGGCTGTTTTTGCACGGCAAATAAGTGGGCCAGCAGGTTTGACCGCAGCGTTTCACCCGCAACCTCTGCACCTGCTTCAGCCGTTTGTGCTTCAACAATCACAGATTGCATGATTCCAGGTGCAGTCATCTCCAGGCTTTTCTCCAGAGCTGCCTTAAATTGCAGGGTTTGCTGCTGCTGCCGATGCAAGCGCATGCGCAGATCCCGACAGACGTCTTCACTATGCAGCAACTGCTGGAGTTGCTCGTTGTAGCGCTGTTGGGCCAGGGCGCACTCCCGCTCCAGTTGAGCAATGCGCTCTTGACTGCTTTCTAATTGCTTCGTCAGCGTTTCCACCAGGATTTGTTGACGTTGGTTGGCCTGGTTGGATAGCTCAAGCTCTTGCAGCAACCGACTGACTTGCTCCCGCAGGGCCGCGGCGGTTTCCTTCGAGGCGATGGCATCGGCATTGACCTGATCCGACTTTTCTTCGTGGTGAACCAGGTGGGCTTTCGTCAGTTGCAACTCAATTTGCTCCTGGGCCAGATCCTGCTCTAACTGAATCGCGCGATCGCGTAATTCCAGATTTTCTTGACGCAATTGTTGAATCAAGCCGACCCATTCGGCGGGGGCTGGCACTGTTCCATCGGTCAGATCCACTGGCTCTGAGGCTTCAATTGCCAACGCTGACGCTAGCTCTGAGGCGTCGAATGCCGGGGCAGCGATCGCTAGGCCGTCCGCTGCACCAGTTTCGGCCAGCATTCCATGTCCTGACTCGTCTGCTACAGGGGCGATCGCTGGCAGCTCTATTGCAGCAACTTCTGCCTGGGCTACTGATACCGGTTCAGTTGCGTCAGCTAACTCAAGCTGGTTGGGAATCGCATCCACACTCAGCGCCCCCGGAAAGTCAACTGTCTGCCAATCTGTTTGGGCGTCCGTTTGAGGATCGGTTGCCAACCCTTGAGCGGGCTCGACAACTGACTCCAGGGGGTTAGCGGCGATCGATAGGCTGGAATCGTAGACGTCGGATTCATGTTTGGGACTGTCAGCTTGGCTCATGGTTCTTCATCCTGAAGGTGGGGCCTCAACGCGCCAGGTTTGCTTTAATTAGCGTCTCGCCACCGTTGCTCTCTGCTTAAACCGATTGAACCCTCAGGTTAGGAGCCGATGGGCTTTCGAATCTCTGCAGGGGGGGTGTCGAGCGACTTACCAATGATATATCCGGTTGCTCCAACTGATATTTTTTGCCGATCTCAAGGGGAAATTAGGGAAACACACAACTGGCAGACATTTGACGGAAATTTCTAAACTTTTTACCACACAAAATGATTTCCCTACCATTTTGTTAGGGTAAGTTACAAAAAGTACAGGTTTACCGGACTACTGCCAAGGAGATTCAGTCGTGAGGCAGTTCGGCGTTAACCGCAGTCAGACTGATGGTTGAGCCAGGAGCGTTTGCAAGATTTCTCGGTGTAGTAAGGCACGGTCAATCAGGGCCTTGATCTGGGTTTGGGACAGTGGCTCACCATTAGCATAGTTTTCTAGCCAGACCTGACAGATTTCGTTGGGGTGTTCGGGCAGGTTTTCCAGGTCCCAACCAGGCAGGGAAACTTCCTGCATCAACTGGCTGACTTTGGGGTCATAGCTGAGGGCAAAGCAGCGGCATTCTTCGGCGGCCGCCATGATCAATCCGTGGAGTCGCATGGCAATCGCCATCTCGACTCCTCGAAAAACCCCTTTCAGCTCGTGTGGATCCTGTAACTGCAGGATTTGGCTGGGGCCCGTCAGTTGGGGTTGGATTTGCTGGGCGATCACCAGATCCTGGGTAGCTTGAAAGGGGACTAGTAACACACAGGTCTGGGTCGCTTTCTGGAAATTAACCAAGGCTTGTGTCAAGTTTTCCAGCCGACTGGGTGTCAGGAGTGGATGGCTGCGCAGACTAACGGCGACCCGAGGGGCTGGTAAGTCCCACAGTCCTTTAACGGCTGTGGATTCCAGGGCCCAAACCGGATCTGGCGCTAAGGTGAAGGGCAATTGCCAGCGATTCAGGAGGGCCGCCGACCCGCAATCACGAACACTAATGCCAGTACAACCCGCAAAGGTATGGCGAGCGATCCAGCGAGTTAGGGGCCGCTTTAGGGGCCCAATCCCCTGGGCCCAGGCAATCGTCGTCAACCCCATAACCTGCGCCAGTTTCATCAGTCCGGCATAGTACAGAGCACTGGCCAGACTGGTGGCGTCCTGCATCAAACTGCCACCGCCCCAGATAAACACCTGGGACTGCTTCAGTGCCGACCAAAGAGCCCGGAAATCCTTTCGATCAATGGTTTCCACGCCATAGCGATCGCGGGTCTGCTGGGGAGTCCCCGATAGCACCACGGGTGTAACATAGGAGGGCAACATTTGTAGCAATGAAGCCAGCAGCGCCTCGTCGCCGCCATTTCCCATGCCATAGTAACCGCACAAAACCGCCCGCATTTGCCCTATCCTTCAACTTGAGGTTGGAAATTTCAGCAATGAGTTCTAAGGTAGAGTGAGTTTCCCACTCAACAGTAAACCCTGGCAAGCGAACTCATGCATGCTCTTTCGATTCCAACCTGGGTAATCCATGTCTCCAGTGTCATTGAATGGATTGTCGCGATCTGGCTGATCTGGAAATATGGGGAAGCCACTGGCAATCGTGGGTGGTGGTGGTTGGCTATCGCCATGCTACCCGCCTTGATCAGTGCCATGAGCGCCTGTACCTGGCATTTTTTCGACAATACCCCTTCCCTAGACTGGCTGGTGACGCTTCAGGCCAGCACCACCGTTCTCGGTAACTTTACCTTGATGCTGGCTGCCTGGTGGATCTGGCGATCGAGTCGCACCCAGAGACAATAGGACTAACAGTCTTTGCTACCAAGACCTGACAACTCTGCTCTGACACCTATGAAACTCTCTTTCCGTCAACTGGCAACCTATGCGGCTCTGTTGGCCATTGGCAGCGGCGCTGGTCTGGTGCTCAGTCAGTCCCTGCTGCGACAGGAAAAGCTGGCAACGGAGCAGTTCAATCTACCGCCAATTACCCAGTCCACAACCAGCGGCTCAGGTCAGATGGCGGCTCCCCTGCCGCCTCAGCCAGTGGAGAAAAACTTCATTGCTGCTGCGGTGGAACAGACGGGGCCAGCAGTGGTGCGGATTGACTCAGCCCGTCGGATTGCCAGTGACCTGCCGGATATGCTGCAGAGTCCCCTGTTTCGCCGGTTCTTTGGGGAGGAATTGCCGGTTCCCAGGGAGCGGGTGGAACGGGGCACCGGCTCTGGTTTCATCATTACGTCAGATGGCCAATTGCTAACCAATGCCCATGTGGTTTCAGGCGCAGAATCGGTCGAAGTGACCTTAAAGGATGGTCGAACTTTTAATGGCCGGGTGGTGGGTACAGATCCGGTGACAGATGTGGCGGTGGTTAAGATCAATGCCACTAATTTGCCAACGGTCCGGGTGGGGCGATCGGATAATCTGGTGCCGGGACAGTGGGCGATCGCGATCGGCAATCCCCTGGGCTTGGATAGCACCGTTACGGCTGGCATCATTAGCGCTACAGGGCGTTCCAGTTCTCAGGTGGGGGTGCCGGACAAGCGAGTCAGTTTTATTCAGACCGATGCTGCAATTAATCCCGGTAACTCTGGTGGACCATTGCTCAATGATCGGGGAGAAGTCATCGGCATCAATACCGCCATCCGAGCCGACGCCCAGGGGTTGGGCTTTGCGATTCCAATTGAAACCGCTCAACGGGTGGCCCAACAGCTTTTGACCAAGGGCAAAGTCGATCATCCCTATCTGGGAATTCAGATGGTGGATCTAACGCCGTCCATTCGCAAGCAAATTAACGAGGAAAGTGGGGGGGCTTTACGGATCAACCAGGATCAGGGTGTGCTGGTGGTGCGGGTAATGGATGGCTCACCAGCGGCTCAAGCTGGTTTGCAGCAGGGGGATGTAATTCAAAAAATTGACAACAAGGTCGTCACTACGGCTGCCGATGTGCAGGCGATGGTAGAGGCTAGTGAAATCGGCTCCACACTGCGGTTGGAGATTAACCGCAACGGCAAAATCCAGGTGATGGCGCTGAAACCTGCTCCGCTGCCAACCAACTAAAGAAGGGCGGCCGCTTGTTGCCAAACCCTGTGGTGAAAAAGCAACCACTGGAGCGATCGCAGGACAAAGCCTGAGAGACCTATTTGACCGAATTATCTTTAACCAGAATATTATGGGCGGACAAGCTTGTAGCCGTGGATAACAGACCAGAAAAAAGCCGATCATCTGGGTTAAGGGATCGGCTGAAAACGGTCAGTTTTTTGGTATTGCTGCTTCCAGGGATGAAAAGGATGCTGGATGCTTGAAACTTCGTTTCAATTCATCCTGTTTTTCAGCAACGCTTCAATAGCGCAGGCGATCGGCGGGGTTATCCACATTCACCTGTACTTGAACCGGAACAGCGACAGTGGGACCGTTGACGCTGGCGCCGTAGGGATTACTACCACCACTGAGGCGATGGCGACTGCGGCGTTGTTGCACAACCTCACCCGTGCCGCCTACTTGCACTTGGGTACTGGTGCTGACACTGGAGTTACCCACGCAGGAGCGATCGGCGGCCATGTCAACCTGATTGGTCTGACGGGCTGGTTTCTGGGAGCCGTTAATGGCGGCTTGCACCGAAACATCTGCAATGACACATTGCGCAGAGGCAGTGGTGTCGGCAGAAGGGACGATATTCAAAACAGCAGAAATGGACAAGAAGCCCATCGCAACGAGGGCAAACTTCATGCAAAACCTCCTAAAAATAAGGGCTGCGATAAGACTGACTACTGGCACACCCAGGTTGAGGAAGAACTGTAGGTGCTAACCTGACCACTGCCAGTCGTATTGGAATGCTGGCTGCGGTGACGGTAGGTTTGACCGTTGCAGTTCAACCGGGAATAGCGACCATACAGATCACGACCAGGGATAAGAGGACTACGGTATCGATAGGGACCGACTGGCGGTCGTTTGGACTGAATATCGATTTCACCTTCGTCATCAACCGTAATCTGTACAGAGTTGGTTTGGACTTTGATATTGCTGGTCTGGGCAATGGCTGGTGCTACTAGGAGCATCCAGGTGGCCGAGGCCACCATCAGCAGTTTGGTATTCATAAATGGTTCCCTCATAAACAGGAACAGAGCCGAAAGCGGAGCAGGTTGGTTACCTTGTTTGATTCAGTTGAGATGGAAAGTGGTCAGTTTCGAGTGCCGTAAGCTAGTCTGGTGGTAGCGCTCTGAATCGCAGGTCACGACACAATCCCTTGCGGGCGATCGCGCCAGTGGATGGATTTGTGTGGTGGGGAATGGGCACTCCCGGCGATGGTTTGAGCCTGATGGAGAAGGGAAGCATCGCTGATGGCGCCAAATTCAGCGTAGCTCCCTTCTTTGTTTTGTAATAATGGCAGTCAGCTAGCGATCGGGAACTTGGATCGTCACTGACCCGTCTAGATTACCGGCCTTGTTGAATTTGGATAGAAGCCGGTTTCCCTTTCATCTTGGGCCGTTTGTTGACTTGCTGGTTCACGTTGACCTGGGTGTTTTCCTGGTAGGTGGCATTGCCGCTACCGTAGATCCCGGTTCCTTGAACCGTTTGCTGGACAACCCCGACATTGCCACCCGGTTGTCCAGGCACATTGCGCTTGATGGTCTTGCTAAATTGTTGATTCACCTGAACCGCACTGTTGCCATTACCAACAATTTCGACGCCCTGTTCGCTGGTTTGAATAACAGCGGTGTCGTCTGCCTTGGCTGATGTGGACAGCAGGCCAAACAGGGCAAAGCTCAACAGACCGATGGTGGTGAACTGCTTATTCATGACGATTCTCCTTGAGTGAGGAATGACGAATGGTTATGGATTCTTAGGAAATGCCTGACGGCTGTGGATCGGATTAGTGTTGCTGAATTTGGATAGAAGCCGGTTTCCCTTTCATCTTGGGCCGTTTGTTGACTTGCTGGTTCACGTTGACCTGGGTGTTTTCCTGGTAGGTGGCATTGCCGCTACCGTAGATCCCGGTTCCTTGAACCGTTTGCTGGACAACCCCGACATTGCCACCCGGTTGTCCAGGCACATTGCGCTTGATGGTCTTGCTAAATTGTTGATTCACCTGAACCGCACTGTTGCCATTACCAACAATTTCGACGCCCTGTTCGCTGGTTTGAATAACAGCGGTGTCGTCTGCCTTGGCTGATGTGGACAGCAGGCCAAACAGGGCAAAGCTCAACAGACCGATGGTGGTGAACTGCTTATTCATGACGATTCTCCTTAGGTGAGGAATAGATTGCATGGACAATGATTTCGCTGGGGTCAAAAAAGGTGCTTTTGTCGGACAACCTTCTGGGGAATTTTGTCCAGCAAGCCACCAACCGCATGGACAGCAGACATGGGGTGAGGCTCACCCGGTCTCTGCCCAATGGTTTGATCGCTGCACCAATTTTTCTGTGAAATCTTCCTGATCAGTGGTTGGTCCCGGTGGAAAGAGATGGAAGAAAGACCAGCCAATCTGAAATGGTTTGTGTTGTTGGGAATGGGCACTCCCGGTAGGCAAGCCTTCAGAAGAAGAGACATCGGTTTGGGATCTGTCAATCCCGCCTCAGTTCCAGTTAAGAAAGACTTCCTTGCTTTGCCGATCGCTCAAAGTGGATCAGCGGTAAGTGGAAGGATGAGCACACGTTGTCTGGGGCGCCAACCAGACGCTCGGTTTCATCTCAATCCTTTAGTGAGTAGATGTAACTCCATCGGTTACACCTGGCTAGAAGAGACGACTTGAACGGGGAAAAAGTTCCTGGAATTTAGAGAATTGTGTACCGGAATTTGGACAGTCGTAGCAGAGTACAAATTCTGGATAGACCACTAGT
>CAZBTL010000023.1:0-2320 GCA_964494755.1 uncultured bacterium
TTACGCTGTTCGCTTGCGATGAACTGAGCCACAGGGATTGTCAGAGATCTACATCTGCTGTGATAACAAACTGTGTGATAACAAACTGAAAGTTTTCTAAAAACTATTTCTCCATAAATTCAAGGTGTCGATCTGTTTTTGTGTGATTTTATACAAGAACCGAAAGGATTAGTACGCGTTAGCTTCTTAAAAGTTAATTCACCGGTAATCATATCGAATAGTAAGATACCTTTCAGTGGAAATACTGAAGCTGGGCTAGGGCTTTGCAAAAATTTCATAATTTGCTTTATAACTGGCAAACCACCCCCGCTGCTCCTGTGCAGCAGGGGATGGTATAGAGGTGCGGGACTGACGAAGGATCAGTCTTGAGCGTCTAGATCTTCTAGTTGGGATAGAACCTGTAGCCGGACTACGCGATCGCCCATACCCAGAGGGGTTTCAATCACATCATTAGATAGGTTGCCCAGGCAACTCAGTAGGGTGCGGAGATGGGGCGTACTGGCGCCTGAATCTAGATAGACCCGTTCCGACAGGGCATTGAGCCGCTTCCAGGTGAGGTAAAGTTTGACCGTAATTTGCTCTAACTGGGCCGCCTGGTTGACCAGTTCTGCGGTATTGCTCAAACAGCCAAGGCGTAATGCTTCTTCCAGAGCCTGTTCCAGGTTAAGCGACTCATTACCCAGAGCCTGTACATGACTAGCTGCTTCCAGGTATTTAGCCAGATAGCGGGCTTCAGCCGTTGCTTGCTTCAGAGTGTCCACATCGGGACTCTCGGCCACTGCTTCCCGAATGGAGTCCTGGTGTGACTCTGGCAGCTTTTGCATTTCCTTCACCAGTGGCACCAGATAGCGACAGGGAATGGTGTGGTCGGCTGCTTTTTCTCGCACTTCAGTTGGCAACAGGTCGGAGGTGATGGCAGTCCATTCATCGGAGAGTTGACGGACTTCTCGGCGAGTGATGCGATCGCCCCGACGAGCGGCATCCCCGACCATCTGCTGGACTTCCGGGGCTGCGTGGGCGGTTTCGACAAAGGCCCGTTTACTGAACTGGTTGACATCTTCTGGTTCCAGATAGCCTCCCTCCAGTAGGGTGTCGGCGCTATTCGCCAATTCGATCAAGGCATAGCCCTGACTCTTGCTGATCTCCCTGTCCTTTAGCCAGTTGAGAAATCCGGTTCCTCTCCCGTCCCCATGCCGTTTTTCCCGATCGCGCACAGCCCGCAGGATGCGTCCCCGCCAGATATCTGTTTGTAAATCAAAGCGATCGCAAACCTGCCATGCCTGCTCAATCCGCTGGTGAAACTCCGCCTCCGAGATTTTTTCATCCTCCGGATCTGGCAGTTGAAAGTTGAGATCCATCGAAAAATCCAGGGCCGCATCGGCCAGATCTACTTTGACAGGGGGAGCTTGCACCATGGGAACCTGATCAAACAACAAGCGCAAATCATACCCCAGGGGCCGAAACTTTGAAAGATTTGCTCTATTTCTCCTTGACCCAAAGCGCCAGTCCGCCGCCTCGTCCCCTCGCCGCAATGCAATCTTCTCCGATCAGAAAAAAGGCAAAAAAGGGCAGTTGCGAAATCGGTTGTTGGTCAAATGGCTGATCTCGTCGTTTGCCACTACGAAAGGCGCCGTCATACAAGAGCCGACCAAACAAAGACAAATGCAAATGGGTGAAGTCAAAAGCCAGCAAATTTTTCTGGCCAGAATATCGGGCTGGTCCTTTGAGGCGAATCAAGAGTGGACCTAATTGCAACTGATTGCCAATTTCGCCCGTGACAGCAGGACCCTCTGAAGTTGGCTTGGGCCAGAAGGAGATCTGAGCTGGAATCAAACCAGGCATATACCAGCCCTTACCGACAGCTACTCCCTTCTTCCAGTGGGCGCTGCGGGGGGCAGTGAAACACAGTTGCCAATTTCCCTGCAGCCCTTCAAAGGGAAAGGTCAGGTGCTGATGTTTGGCATTGCTTTCTGCTGTTAGCAGGGCTTGAACCATTTCCTGGGCTGTGGGACGGTTAATCGGACTAGCGGAGGCCGGATTCCGTGCTGCTCGAAAGGCCGCGATCGCTTGAGACAGCGTTGTTGTAGCGGGGGAAGAAACTTGGGTTTGTGGATCAACCGTTGTCATTGCATGCATCCGAAGCTGAGGGTTCAGTAGCGCAGAGAGCTACTGTTCCATTATGGGAAGAACCTCACAATTTTGTTTGGCTAGCCTATTTCACCAATCTACAAAACGTCCATGGCTCATTTCTATGCTGTAGATCCCTGTTGACTGCCCAGGGTTGACTGATTGCTAATTGCCGACCGCTGATTGCCGACCG
>CAZBTL010000023.1:2420-27454 GCA_964494755.1 uncultured bacterium
CTGTTCACTAGCAATATTGACTGATATCCTCGTGACACTCATCTGCCAGGTAGCAGAGGGCCCGGAACCGCAGCCCGATCAACTCTTCATACAACGGGTTCAGTTTGCACAGGGGCGGAATCCGCACCAGAGTATGGCCAAACAGGCTGAGCGTTCGTTCAAAGGGGCAATGGGCCGGGATTAGGCGGCAGATGCGGTGGGCCATCCGGCCCTCTGTAATGGTCAGGTGATTCAGCCAGTGGCGCAAAGGGGACAGAGGGGAGAAGCCAAAATTTGGGGCCTTCTGTGGCAGGGTGGTCAGGTCGTTGGGACGTGTCTGGGCACTCCAGACCAAAGACTGTGAGGAGGTGGAAGTTGGAATGGGTCGCAAAGTCTTCATAGAGGGTCGGGTTTGCGTCAGCATGCGAAGGTGTGGGAGAGAGTTTCTATTGGTATCTACCTCTACTCTGAGGAATAATTCGGACGGACATTCGACTAGATTGGGTGGTAATCCCAGATCAATTTGGTTCGGATTCCCGGCTGAATTGACCTCGTACTATTAGCTTTCCCTGGCAAGCCCTCAATCGCAGCCGGAAAAAGTACGGAAGATTGATTGCCAGGAGAGGGGGAAGACGGTTGCCATTACGAAAATGCACGGAACCGATGACAAAAATCCGCGGAGTATCGGAGTGAGGGTTCGCTGAAATCTGTAATGATCTGTGACGCTTCCGACCTGTTCCTGAGTTCCCGGTAGAGAATAACCCTACAAGCCCTGCTCAGGCCGGATTTCTTATGCGCACGTCTCACCGCTTACCACCGACCGAAACCGAAACCCGAAACCGCATTCTCAAAGCGGCTTTGCGCTTATTTGCCCAACGGGGCTACGATGGCACGACCACCCGTGACCTGGCCGAGGCGGCGGATGTGGCAGAGGGGACTTTATTTCGCCATTTCCCCAACAAGAAGGCCATTTTGGTGGAGGTCGCGACCCAGGGATGGGTGGACATTCTCACTGACCTGCTGACTGAGCTCAGTGAAATGGGCAGCTATCGAGCAGTGGCGCAGGTGATGCGGCGACGTATGGTACATCTGCGGGAAAACAGTGATCTGCTACGGGTCTGCTTCATGGAGGCACAGTTTCATGAGGACTTGCGCGATCGCATCCAGCATGAAGTGATTGATAAGATGACGGATGTGGCCGAAGCATTTTTTGAAACCGCCATGGATCAGGGGATCTATCGCCGCATGGATGCCAAATTGGTAGCGCGGGTCTTTTTGGGCATGTTTACGGTGGCTGGCTTCAGTCAGAGCACGATTCTGCAATCGGGTGCTTCCTTCTCAGAGATGCAGGCCATGGCCGAGGGAATGGCTGATATCTTTCTCAATGGGGTTCTGGCCAAAGCCGAGACATAACTGGAGGCGTTAGAATCCTGACTAGTTCCTTGTGGTGAGAGTTCCTCACCCAGGCGGCGGTAACCACCAGGACTGGCAGCAGTTTCTGTTTGGTCTGGCTATGGGTGGGATGCCAGCTTGCCGAGTGACTGATTTCAGCCGACCTGCACCAGCCTTTTAAGCCGCGTCCCATGTCCATGCTCAGTCATCCGGTTTCCCTGATCGACTGTCTCCAACGCCGCCGTCAGCGACTGGCGGAACGGTTGGATTGTCCGGTTTTGCTCTGGTCTGGCCAGAGCCCATCCCGTAATTTTCCGGCCAACACCTATCCCTTTCGAGCTAGCAGTCACTTTCTCTACTTTGCTGGCCTGCCGTTGGCCAATGCGGTGATTCGCTTGGAGCGCGGCCAGTTGCAGTTATTTATGGACGAAGTAACTGCCGCTGATGCGCTGTGGCATGGGCCATCGCCTAGCCGAGATGAGATCGCCCAGACGATGGGAGCCAATGCTGCCTATCCACTCGCAGATCTGCCTGCCTGGACAGAGGGAGTCGCTACCATTGGTGTGCAAGATAGCGCTACGCGGCGGCAGCAGGCCCAGCTTCTGAACCGTGAGGTGTTCCCGGCCAATCAGTCCCAGGCGGTGGATCGGCACCTGGCCCAGGCAATTGTGGATCTGCGATTGAGCCAGGATAAGGCTGCCCTGGCTGAAATGCGGCAGGCGGGAACGGTTAGCATGGCTGCCCATCGGGCCGGCATGGCGGTGACCCAGCGGGCTGGAACGGAAGCAGAAGTGCGGGCTGCGATTGAACAGGTGATGATGGCAAATGGCATGGTCTGTGCCTACAGTAGCATCGTCACCGTGCATGGAGAGGTATTGCATAACGATCAATATCACCATGTCTTGCAGCCCGGTGATTTGTTGCTGGTGGATGCAGGGGCCGAAACAGCAACAGGCTGGGCGGCAGACATTACCCGGACATGGCCAGTGTCAGGATCGTTTTCGCCCAGTCAACGGGCGGTGTATGACGTGGTATTGGCGGCGCATGATGCCTGTATTGCGGCAGTCCGGCCAGGGGTGGAGTATCGCCAGATTCACCTGTTGGCGGCCCGGGTCATGGCAGCAGGGCTGGTGGAACTGGGAATTTTACGGGGGCAGCCGGACGATCTGGTGGAACAGGATGCCCACGCGTTGTTTTTTCCCCACGGCATTGGGCATTTGTTGGGCCTGGATGTGCATGATATGGAAGACCTGGGGGATCTGGCGGGCTATGCGGCAGGCAGGAGCCGCAGCGATCGCTTTGGTCTCTGTTACCTGCGGTTGGATCGTCCCCTCCAGGCTGGCATGGTGGTAACCATTGAACCGGGGTTCTATCAGGTGCCGGGAATTATCAATGACCCGATCCGGCGCGATCGCTACCGGGAAATGGTGAATTGGCAGCGGCTGGCAGACTTTACCGATGTCCGGGGCATTCGGATCGAAGATGATGTCCTGGTGACAGCGACCGGTGCTGAAGTGTTGACGGCGGCCCTGCCCACCCAGGCGACGGAGATCGAACAGTGGGTGCAGGGGTAAATCGCCAAGTGCTTGCGATGGTTGACGCTGGCATTGCCCCTTCCCGAACCCATGCTCAGCCAGTATTGGGTTGCCACAACTCAATCATCGCGATCGCTGGCCACAAACTCGCCCCCATACGTTTCACTGCTGCTATTGGTGTAAAGATTGGCCGTGTCCAGGAAATTTCCTCCTGCCGCCACAAACGCATCAAAAATGGCTCGGCTTTCTTCGTAAGACAAACCCTAGCCCCCATCCCCGCTAAAGGTCATGGCGCCCAAACAAAGCTCGGATACGCGTAACCCACCGCTGCCTAAGAGTTTGTAGCGTATCGCCACAGGGAGAAAGGGACGCAATCACCGATCCCAGCGACACCCCACACCGGCAAAAATGATCTGCAAGGGGTTGATCGAAAAGCGGGACTGAGTTATAGTACAAAGGTACTAACGGGGACAAATGACCGCAATTGCTCTCAGTATCGCTCCCAGTCTAGCTGAAAGTCAACGGAGATAACCCATGACGACTGCAACCAAACAACCACGAGTGAGAAAAGAATCTAGTCCAACTTCCAGTACCTGCCGCATTCTGGCTCTGGACGCTGGCAATTACGATCTGAAATTCTGGGATGGCACTGGCTATCCCAAGGCTATTCGCTCAGTGCGCTATCAATTGCCCCAAGGCCGACCGGCGGTGCGTTATTCCGAGGCGTCTCCTCTGGTAGAGTTACCCGATGGTAACCGCTATCACTTTGGGGCCCAGGCCTATAAATATCGGCGGCAACAGCAAACCGTGATTGAAAATAAAGTTGAACTGTCTCGGCTGCATCTGTATGCCTGCCTGGAGCCTTGGGAAGGGACGACGGAATTTGCCCTGGATTTGTATGTTTCCACCCCGGAACCGGCTAGAAACGCCGAGGCGATTAAGCAGCAATTGCTGGGCATGCATGAATTCAGGCGCAATGACCTGGACTATCGCGTCATGGTGGAGCGGGTAGAAGTAGAGCGGGAAGGCATGGGCGCTTACCACTATGCCCAGCGCCAGGGCCTGATTCCGGACAGTGGCTACACCATTGTGATTGACATTGGCGGTGGCACCTGGCTGACGCGATTGGTGGATGCAGAAGGAGAAGTGATTGATGAGAATGTGATGGATCGGGGCGGTGCCTACGAACTGGCTGCTTCCATTAGTTTCGATCGCCGCCTCACTGATAGTTTGGGCACCACCGCCGACCCCAGCGTTGTTATGGATGGATTCCGCAATGACCACATCTATGCGGACACCGGCCTGACCTGGAAACCCTGGTTGGATGAGCATCTTGAGCCCTGGTTTAAGGGCATTTTCCAGACGGTTAAGGCCCAATTCACCCCCTACATGCCACGGGTGACTCGCTTTCTGGTGACTGGCGGCAGCACCCATCTGATTTCGGAACGATTGCAGGGGCGCAAGCTGTTTGCCGTCATGACTGACCCCCAATTTGCTAACTTGCGTGGTTTATTTCCGGTTGCCAATGGAGCCCAGCTATGTATGACAACAAAGTAAGATTAAGTTCCGATGTGTTGGAAAAAGCGACCCTGATTGCGTCCGAATGGGGTCTGAAAAACGCCAGAGCTGCTGTGGAAGCGGTTTTCCGCCGCTATGCCGATGATTACCTGCATGGCTCAAGCCGCAACCAGCCCAGCTATGCCATTGCTCCGCCTGTGGGGTATACGCCTTCCCTTTCCTCTGGCGTCATCAACTGTGAAGCATTGGATGAATTGGATGACCTGCTGGGGGTGTGACTTGCTGCCTGGACCGGCGACCTGACCCACACTGGTTGCAGAGGCTGCATCAGGGGAATCGGATACGATTGATTCCCCTTGCCATTCCCCACCGTTGCCGGACGGTTCTCTCTGCTCCTGGCGGTTGGCTTGCATGGCTGTTCCAGGGAAATCAGTGAGTCTCCTAGGGGCTGGCAGGGGCTGTGGGCAATCGCTGCAGCCCTTTGGTCAGCGCTGTTGAGCCGATGTTCGCAGAAAATAGCGTGGAATCAGTTGGATGGAGGTGCATTGCTGCGGTATAATTGTTTTTCTGTGGATTTAGTCATGGCTGGGTAAAGGGATTATGGCCAAGCGTGTGCAACTCGTGCTCAATCGAGATGTGAGTAAACTGGGGCGGTCGGGCGATGTGGTTGATGTTGCGCCCGGTTACGCTCGCAACTATTTGTTGCCCCAGGGGTTAGCAGTTCCGGCGACTCCTGGCATTTTGAAGCAGGTTGAGCGGCGGCGGGAACTGGAGCGGCAGCGGCTGGCCGAGTTGAAGGTGGAATCGGAAGGGATTCGTAAAGCCATTGAAGCCGCTGGCAAGTATGCGATCGCCAAACAGGCCGGTGAAAAAGATTCCATCTTTGGGAGTGTCACGGCCCAGGACGTGGCGGATGTGATTCTGGAGGTCGCCAAGCGGGAAGTAGATCGGCGCAATATCGATGTACCGGAAATCCGCAAACTAGGAACCTACAAAGTTGATATTAAGCTGCACCCGGAAGTCATTGCGGTTATTGAGGTAGAGGTAGTTCCCAGCTAGGCCATGCCTGGAGCCACCAAAAGTTAAAGTTTTCGTCAACCCTGGCAATTGATCGCTGGGGTTTATTTATACTGGTACACAAGCACTATATTGACTCCGATCCTGGGTCTGCCAGTGGTTTCGGAGCTGGAGAGAATATATTTAGTGTTTTCTTCCTCTTTTTCGCACTAAATGTAGTTGAAGCCGGTTGACTCCGGCGGTATAGTGAGGGGCTAGTGGGTTCATAACCCCTGGTTCCTTTTGTGCATCAATGCCTTCTTCTTAACGTCCTATGGTTCAGGAACTGAATTTTCAACTGCTCAGCGATCACTTGCCGCCGCAGAATCTGGATGCCGAAGAGGCAATCCTAGGGGGCATCTTGCTGGATCCGGAGGCGATTTCGCGAGTGGCAGACCTGATCCGGCCGGAGGCGTTTTATATCAGTGCCCACCAGGAGATTTATCGGGCGGCGCTGGCTTTACAGTCTCAAGGGCGACCCACGGACTTGATGAGCCTTACGGCCTGGCTGAAAGACCGGCAACTGCTGGACAAGGTCGGGGGGCAGAGTAAGTTGGTGCAACTGATTGACCGCACCGTCAGTGCGGTTAACATCGATCAGTACGCTAGCCTGGTGATGGATAAGTATGTGCGCCGCAAGCTGATCCAGGCAGGCAACGAAATTTCCCACCTGGGGCACGATGCCACCCTTGATCTGGAAGATGTGCTGGATCGTTGTGAGCAAAAGGTTTTTGGTGTTACCCAGGATCGTCCCCAGCAAGGCTTGATGGCAACGGCCGATATCCTGACCCACACCTTCTCTGATATTGAAAGTCGCTCGTTGGGCATGGTCTTGCCTGGGTTGTCCTGCGGCTTTTATGACCTGGATGCCATGACGCAGGGTTTCCAGCGTTCCGATCTGGTGATTGTGGCCGGCCGCCCCTCCATGGGCAAGACCAGTTTCACCATGAATATCGCTCGCAATATTGCCGCCTATCACAAGCTGCCCGTCGCCATCTTCAGTCTGGAAATGTCGAAGGAGCAACTGGTGCAACGCCTGCTGGCCAGTGAAGTTCGGGTGGAAAGCGGTCGCCTACGGGCCGGACGAATTAGCCAGCAGGAATGGGAGCCGCTGGGCCATGCTATCAGTACGCTGTCCCAGTTGCCCATTTTTATTGACGACACGCCCAATATCAGTGTGACTGAAATGCGATCTAAAGCCCGCCGCCTGCAAGCGGAACAGGGAGGCGCTCTGGGGCTGGTGCTGCTGGACTATTTGCAGTTAATGGAAGGCGGGGGCGATAACCGGGTGCAGGAGTTGTCCAAGGTGACGCGATCGCTCAAAGGGTTGGCCCGTGAGCTGAACGTGCCAGTGATTGCTCTGTCTCAGTTGAGCCGGAGTGTGGAGTCCCGCACTAACAAGCGACCCATGATGTCGGATTTGAGGGAATCTGGTGCGATCGAGCAGGATGCTGACTTAATCATGATGTTGTATCGGGATGAATACTACAATCCCGATACCCCCGATCGCGGCATTGCTGAAGTGATTATCGTCAAACACAGAAACGGCCCGGTAGGCACAGTCAAGTTACTGTTTGAGTCTCAATACACCCAATTTCGCAACCTGGCTGCACCAACCCGGACCTGAGGGATTTCCCTCGAACTGGAAGGGTGGATCAGCAATTCGATGTACCAGCTTAGTTAACTTCCAGCAGTTCCACATCAAAGATCAAGGTGGCATTGGGAGGGATGACGCCGCCCGCGCCTCGGGCTCCGTAGCCGAGGTCCGATGGAATAATCAACTGACGACGGCCACCTACTTTCATGCTGCCAACGCCTTCATCCCAGCCCTTGATCACCTGACCGACACCGATTTTGAACTGAAACGGCCGATTGCGATCGCGGGAACTGTCAAATTTGGTGCCGTTTTCCAGGGTGCCAGTGTAATGCACGACAACCGTCTGGCCGGTTTGGGGGGTGGAGCCAGTGCCTTCCACCAGGTCAACGTATTGCAGCCCCGACGAAGTAGTAATCACGGATGGGTCTCCTGTTTTAGGAAGGTTTGCTTGAGATACGCTAGACGAGCCGGTTCCAGGAGGAACCTGAGCTTCGGCAATCAGGGTTGTGTCTGGAGAGGGTTGGATTTGCTCGGTCAGAGTTTGCGGTGGGGCCGAAAGCTCAGCCGCAATGGCCTGATCGCCGCTGCCAGTGAATTGATAGACCAGCAGCAAGACCAGGCAAGCCGTCATCACTCCCAGACTGATGAGAATTTCCTTCACAAATATCCTCCGATGGAACACAACAGGTGGTTGATGCCACCAGCTCTTTTGGGGTCAATGTTTGCCTATTTTACAACTGGTTTTGAGTGATTCCGCAGGATGCCACTGCGCATAGCGTTGCCTGGAATCAAGCCAATCCCGGATCAAGAGATACCTGCAATCCAGCATCCCCACCCCCTCGACCGCAGCCGCGGTTCGCTGACCGTGGATAGCTCAGACAACTCCCCTCTAAGCCTGGTAAAGCTTGATTTAAGCCGTTTTTGTGGGCATTGGCAGGGACCAAGTCGGATTAGGGTAAAGAAACCTTACGCAGAAACTGAACCACGTAAATTTTGATGTCATCACTAACAGGCATGGGAAGACCTTTGCTAATCTGCTAAGCATCGGGCGGTGTCTGTCTCGGCAGTTAGGAAAGTAGATAACTCAGCGCGTCCTTTTCCTTGTTGCCAGCGGTGCCGTTATTTTTTTGTTCTATACCCCCTGTCTTCCAGCGTTTTTGAGAATTGGTTATGAATCGTTTTGCAGCTCAATGGATTGACGAATGGTGTGCAAAAAATGGCTGGACAGACTGGTTCAAAGAACGTTCTGACTACTGGGCCTTCCCGCCCCATGCGGTGATGCCAGTGCCGATTCCCCGCACAGTTTTACAGACCATCAAAGCCCAGAAAGGGATGTGTTTTGAGGAAAAGCTCTGGTGTCTGGGAGCCGTCGGCAGCGCGATCGCTGGTGGGGGGTTGAGCTATGTTCTGGCTTCCCCCATGCCCGCTGTAGCAGCTTTTGCCTTTTGTGCCATGATTGTTGCCCGATTGGATGAAGACGAAGTTTGAAATCGGGCTACTTGGGGATGTAATTACAGAGTTTGTTGCTTGATGTGACTGTCTAAGTCTCTCACAGGTTCTGGATATAGGACGGTGGGAGGCTTTTTGTATGGGCTGGACGGTCTGTTTTAACCTGGCGACTGCTAGAAGACGATAGGATCAACCGAGACCCATTGGACTAGTCTCTATGGCCCTTCTGCAATTGACCGTTCCGAGTCTGACTGGTGCAGCAGGCGCGGAGATAGTTACGAAGGCTGTACAATCCCTTGACCCCAATGCCAGGGTAGAAGTTGACGCCAAAGCCAAGCTGGTTATGATTGAGACTTATCAGTCGGCAGAAGTGGTGAAAGCAGCCATCAGCAATGCTGGTTATCCAGCCATCTAAATTGACGGATCTGTGCCTCACGGGTGTTTTGCTGCCCAGACTGGACTAACCAGTGGTTGACTGAACCCTACTGTCCGTAGATTGAAAATCATCGGTGTTAATTGTTACCTGAATCCTTGTAGAATAAAGCCACGGTAGGCATGGATCCTGTCTGCCGAATTACAATGGCAACAACCCTTGACCCCAGCCTCCGTTTATTCCCGATAGGTGTAGCCATGCAGAATAGCAGTGCTCAAGCCAGTCCGTCCCAATTTAGTCAATACGGCTACGAGATCGAAAAAGAACTGGGACATAACCTGGCGGGTGGACGAATTACCTATCTGGCCAGAGAAATAGCAACGGGCAACCGGGTGGTGATCAAGCAGTTTCAATTTGCCCGGGTTGGCTCTACCTGGTCAGCCTATGATGCCTACGACCGGGAAATACAGGTGTTGAAAGGACTGAATCATCCGGGTATCCCCCGTTATCTGAGTTCAGTGCAGATGGAAGATGGATTCTGCATGATTCAGGAGTATAAACAGGCCGAGCCGCTTTCCAATCTGCGCAGTTTTCATCTGGATGACATTCAACGGATTGCGGTCTCGGTGCTCGAGATTCTGGTCTATCTGCAAAATCGTGTGCCACCGCTGATTCACCGGGACATTAAGCCAGAAAATATTCTGGTGGATGAAGACATCAATGTCTATCTGGTGGACTTTGGCTTTGCCCGGATTGGGGAGGGGGAAGTAGGAATTAGCAGCGTTGTCAAGGGAACGCTGGGCTTTATGCCACCGGAACAACTGTTCAACCGGAAGTTGACGGAGGCATCAGACCTGTATGGATTAGGGGTGACGCTGATCTGCCTGCTGACCCGGACGGCGTCTACCGATGTTGGCAGCTTGATTGACATTACCTATCGGGTCAACTTCAAGCATTTAGCCCCTAAGCTGAGTGTTGCCTGGATCAACTGGCTGGAGAAAATGGCGGAACCTCGCTCGGTCGATCGCTTCCCCAATGCAGCTGCCGCCCTGGCGGCTATGCCGTCTCACCCGATGCGCTTACCGGAGGTGCGCTTCAGTCAGGCCAAGCTGGAGTTAGTGGCTAACCGCCGCAATGAGTTGCTGTCCCAAACACTTACGATTGACAATGTGACACCAGAAACGATTCTGGAAGGCTGCTGGGAAGTAGCGGCCCATCCCAGCGATCCACCCCACCAGCCGCACCAGCACCGTTGGATTGCGGTTCGTCCGGCCCAGTTCAGCGGCAACCGAACGGACTGCCAAATTATTGTCGATACCAGCCATCTGATTAGTGGCAAGACCTATACCCGTCAACTGCTATTGCATAGCAATGCCTTACCTCAAACCCAATCCGTAACCCTCCAAGTACGGACTGCCGCAATGCCTGCACTCACAGCCCGCTTACCCTATCGAACCATGGCATTGCTATTTGCCTGTTTGCTGATCACTGCCTGGATCCTGACCCAGGTTGCTGTCGGATTTGATCAGGTGTTGCAAACCCTGATTGTTGGTAATTTTGGTCTGTGGGCTGGAGCTGCGGTTGGCTTTAATCTGTCTGCTTGGGCGCTGTCGACTGCTGGTGTGACGGCGGGATCTAGAACCAGCGTGATCGCGGGTCTATTTAGCATTTTGCTGGCAACTCTGGTGGGTTGGGGCGGAGGAACAGCTAGTTCATCGCTGCAGTTATTTCTGATTGCTGGCCTCGGATGTTTGACGGGAATCGTCATGGGCACAGCCTCAGGAATTGCCGCAGGACATCTGGTTAGCCAGGGGATGAACCAGCCAATGGCGGTTTTGCTGGTTTTACTGGTCACTGCAGCTGCGGGCTGTACGGGGCTGGTATCGGTGTTGGGATGGACCAGTCCCCTGGTAATTGCCAGTTTGGCTGGCAGTTATGTGGCCCTGGCGGTAGTCTGGGGACATTCACGGCTAACCCGGATGAAGTTGGTTCAGTCCTATCGCTACCTTGAACGTAATTTGATTAAACCCTAGGTGGGCATGGCGGACTTCAAACCAATGTCGGAACGACTGGTGGTGTTTGCTCGCTATCCCGTTCCCGGTCAGGCAAAAACCCGCTTGATTCCAGCTTTGGGCGCCGATGGCGCTGCCTGCCTCTATCAGCAATTGGCAGAACAGACGGTGCGACAATGTCGTCTGTTGCGGGCTGGCTATCCGGTGGCCCTGCAAATCCAATATGCTGGCGGAGATGAGGATAGAATGCGGGCCTGGTTAGGGCCAGAACTGGACTACCGGGCGCAAAAGGAAACAGGCCATTTGGGCGATCGCATGCACCATGCCTTTCAAACCGCTTTCCAGGAAGGAGTTTCGGCTGTGGTTGTGATTGGCACTGATTGTCCGGAATTGGATGCACCGTTGCTGGAACAAGCGTTCAACGCATTGCAGCAGCAGGATCTGGTGCTGGGTCCGGCAGTGGATGGGGGATATTACCTGATTGGTCTACGTCAGGATGTTCCGCAACTGTTTCAAGACATTGCCTGGAGCACGTCCCAGGTTTTGGCGCAGACGATCAACCGGGCCAGGCCATTGGGATTGGCGATCGCCCTGCTGCCCCAGTTAAGGGATATGGATACCCCTGCGGATCTGGCCTTCTGGCAGCCGGTAACCAACTTGACTCGCAAAACCGGCTGGTCATGACCTACCCCATTGCCCTCTCCATCATCGTGCCTGTGCTGAACGAAGCGGAAAATCTGGCCAAAACCTTGGCCACCATGCCGACGGGCGAGCGGGTTGAGGTGATTGTGGTGGATGGTGGTAGCCGAGATCAAACGGTGGACATTGCCCAAACATGGGGGGCAACCGTCATTCGTGCCGCTGCTGGTCGGGCCTGGCAGATGAACCAGGGGGCCGCTCTGGCCAGGGGTGAAATGCTTCTGTTTGTGCATGGCGATACCCAACTGCCGCCGCAGGTGATCCGGTTGATTCACCAAACCCTGGCCCAACCGGGTGTGGTGGCAGGGGCATTTCAGTTGAGGATTGATACAGACGGCTGGGGGGTGCGATGGATCGAATGGGGGGTGCAGTGGCGATCACGCTTTTTCCAACTTCCCTACGGTGATCAGGCTATTTTTCTGAGAACGGCGACCTTTCGAGCCATCGGTGGGTTTGCCAACTTGCCAATTATGGAAGACGTTGAACTGATTCGACAGTTAAAGCAACAGGGAAGGATTGCGATCGCCCCAGCAACGGTTGTCACCTCTGCCCGTCGCTGGCGTCAATTGGGAATTCTGCGCACCACCTGGCTCAATCAACTGATGCTGATCGGGTATTGGTTGAAAATTGACCCCAATCAGTTGGCCCGCTGGTATGGTCGACACTAGCGGGTTGTCAAGACTGTTTTGAGGGGCGAAGCCGTCTTAAAACACCCCAAAACTGTTTTTGTAGACTTGAGGGACCCCTCAAATTTATCCTGACGGACTACTGGGCTGAGGTAGACGTCAGTTGAGCCGGTTGGAGCGGTCTGCTTAGATTGGTTCGTTGGAGTGGGCAGAGAAGATCGCTCATTTAATCGGAAGGACACTGACTTTTTCATCGTCGGAGATCGAACTGTCTGGGCGATGTCAGTCGGAAGATGATTCAGAAGATGCACAGGCGATGGAGAGACAGCGCTCCAGCCAGTTTACCCGGTGTTGCCGTTGGAACTGCCAGGGATTGAGGGTGAGTTGAGACTGACGGCTAAACACTGGCTGTGACAGATATTGCCAGAGAGGAAAGCGAGTTGAAGGGGGAGGGAGAAACATGATGGGGAGGGAGAAAAGATAAACAGCCTGACAACCGATCTCTACGATGACAGATTCATTCCTAGATCCCCTGAGCATGATCTCGGAATCTTTTTCAAAGTTCTCCGCGGGTCTCTGTAATTTTATGGAAATCCATCGGCCAGTCTGGTTCACCGGGGTTGGCCGGTCATGATTTTTAACCGTTTGTCACCAGTCCGCGTTGTTGTAACTGGTGGACAAAAAACTCCTCCAGGGATGGACGGGCAAGCTGTAGCGAGACTAATTTGGCTCCCATGATGTCCAGACTGGCCAGAAAGTCCTGGGCATTGCCGAGCAGTTGGCCTTGCCAACAGCCATCTACAAACTCCAGATTGGCAACGCGGGTCTTTAAGATATCGGGATTACCTCCCCGGACTGCAACATGATAGGTATCGTTGCTTCCCAACAGTTCTTGCAAGGATCCCAGGCAAATTAATTCTCCCTGGGCCAGGATGCCAATGCGATCGCAAATCATTTCTACATCCGAGAGAATATGGCTATTGAAAAACACCGTTTTTCCCTGGGCCTTGAGCAACAAGATGATTTCCCGAATCTGATAACGCCCCAGCGGATCCAGCCCTGACATGGGTTCATCCAGAAATACCAGATCGGGGTCATTAATCAGCGCTTGGGCTAGGCCGACCCGCTGCAACATGCCCTTGGAATATTGTCGCAGTTGCTTCTTGCGAGCGGCAGACTGCGACAAGCCCACCTGGTCCAGCAAGTTGGGAATGCGTTGGCGCTGGACCGACAGCGGAATTTGAAACAAACCAGCCGTGAATTGCAGCATTTCCCAGCCGGTCAGATAGTCATAAAAATAAGGATTTTCGGGTAGGTAGCCAATTTTTTGCTTAACCGCGCGATCGCCCAGAGGAGTTCCCAATAACCGACCCCGCCCGCCCGTCGGTCGCACAATGCCCAGCAGCGTTTTCAGCAAAGTGGTTTTGCCAGCGCCATTAGGACCCAGAAGCCCAAAGGTTTCTCCCTGAAAAACCTGTAAGGTGCAGTTTTTGAGCGACGCCACCTTTTGGGATAGCCAGAAGCCAGTGCGGTAGGTCTTTTGCAGATCCACCGTTTCCACAACTGGAACGCGATCAGTGTGGCTTTGGTCAGAAATTAAACCATTGGAGGACGCAGTCATGGAGGGTTCCAGGAAGCATCAGTGAATGGGACAAGATTGGACGAACAACCGCTTGTAAAATCACTTAATATCAAAAGCAGCGTAGGCCCAGACCGACCCCTATTGTAAGTTCAGGCTGGCGTAGTCCAACACAAAGTTTGTGGAATCGGTTATTAAGGAAATCAGCATGGACCGCTCCAAGATCATTGCTATTGTCACCGGGGCGATCGCGATCGCCCTCAGCGTGGCCTATTTACTCATGGTGCAATTACTGGACTTTCGGGGTGAGATGCAGCCAGCCCCCTTGGGAGAACTGTATCTGCCGTTCAATAGCTTCATTGGTGCAGCCATCGGATTTATGGCCGGACTGACTTTGTAAAGTTTGGTTGGATTAATGCGGGAGACTGCAAACTTTCGTTTCAAGTTTGCCTGCAACAACCGGCTTTTTCCGATTGCCTGTCATCTGCTGGAACCCTTTTAGACTAAGGAGTTCCATGTTTCTGAGGGGTGTTACCCCTTATTACAAAACAAAATATTTTCGTTAGATTAACTTTAGAAGTTTAATGGGTGCATCGCAAATTTACGGATATTCCTGAGTGGTTTCGATCAAAGGGAAATATTCGCATTGGAGGCCCCCTTGTTAAACTTCTATTTGCACTGAAATAGGAGGAGTTCGTTGCAGGTTATTCACAAAACCTTCCGGTAGTTTTACGGGGTTCCCTGGCTAGCTGTGTGTGTTTGAATTGCGTATCGCCGTTGTTCCTGGATTCGGTTCGCTAACCCCCCTGCAGCGTTTCAAATAATGATCTCCGTGTGCCGGAGCACGCTCAGGAGAAAGGTGAAATGTCACGGGATGCCCTGGTTGTAGGGATTAACAACTACCAATATTTACCTGTGTTGCAAACGGCGGGCCAGGATGCCGAAGCGATCGCCCACCGGTTGCAGGCTGATGGGGATTTCCGAGTTACCCGTTTGCCCGAAGTGGTACAGGATGGGCAATCCAGAGTAGGATCCAAAACCTTTGTCACCTTGGCGGAACTAGAAGCAGCCCTAGTGCGGCTATTCAAACCAAAAGGCGGATCCGTTCCCCATACGGCCCTGTTTTATTTTTCGGGTCACGGGCTCCAGAAGGATGCGGGGATTCAGGAAGGTTTTCTGGCAACCAGCGATGTGAACCCCAGCGTTGGCATTTATGGACTTTCCCTGTTCTGGTTGCGGCGATTGCTGCAAGAAAGTCCCGTGCGGCAGCGAATTATTCTGCTGGACTGTTGCCATAGCGGGGAATTGCTAAACTTTCTGGAAGCCGATCCGGGAGCCCGCTCTGGCACAGACCGGCTGTTTATGGCCGCTTCTCGGGAATATGAGGCGGCCTACGAGTCGATCTCTGGGCCTCATAGTGTCTTCACCACGGCTCTGCTGGAGGGGCTCGATCCACAGCGGTTGGCGAACGGGGTGGTGACCAACTATGCCTTGACCGATTGGGTCAGCAATGCCCTGAAAACGGAGCAACAACAGCCGTTGTTCGAAAACTCGGGCAGCGAAATTATCCTGACCCGCGGTCAGAGTGTGCCAACGGTGGTCAAAACTCGGGTGGTGCAGGAAATTTGTCCTTACCGGGGGTTGGAATGTTTTGATGAAGCCTATGCGGAATATTTTTATGGTCGGGAAGATCTGACCGACCAGTTAATTGAAAAACTCCGCACTAACAATTTTGTTGCCGTGGTTGGTGCTTCTGGCAGTGGCAAGTCCTCGCTGATCCGAGCCGGGCTAATCTATCGGTTACGCCAGGGGCAGAAGTTCTCGGGTAGCGATCGCTGGCAGATCCAGTTGATTACTCCCACAGATCAACCGCTCAAAAGTCTGGCAACGGCCTTTATCAACACCAAGGCGCCGACCATTGACCGGGCCGAACATCTGCATCGGGCGGAAATGTTGCTGCGGGAAGGGGACCACGGGCTGGCTCATCTGGTTCGGGCCAGTCTGATTGCTTCCAAACCAGGGCGCAGCGATCGATTGCTGCTGATCATTGATCAATTCGAGGAAGTCTTTACCCTCTGCCAGGGGCCCCAGGCGGAACGGGAGCGTCACCGCTTTTTCAACTGTCTGCTGACGGCGCAAAAGGAAGTGGGCGATAGCCTCAGTATCATTTTGGTGATGCGGGCCGACTTTTTCAGCAAATGCTCCTTTTATACCAACCTGGCAGCCCAGATTGAGCAAAATCTGATCACCGTGACTCCCCTGACCTACGAACAGATCAAAGCTTCTATCCTGAAGCCAGCGGAAAAGGTGGGTCTGGTCTGCGAACCGAACCTGGTCTACAACATTTTGCTGGATATTGTCGGGGCACCTGGGGAATTGCCTTTGCTGCAGTACACCCTGTTGGAACTCTGGCAACGCCGCCAACCGGATCCGAACGGAGGACCCGCTCGCTTGACCCTGGATGCCTACAATGAGTTGGGCGGGGTAAGAGGCACGCTGCAAAAACGAGCCGATGAAGTCTTCTATGGCCTGACACCGGAGGAACAGCAAGTTGCCAAGCGGATCTTCATTGCCCTGACCCAGTTGGGAGATGGCACCGAAGATACTCGGCGGCGAGTCCTCAAATCAGAGATTGTCAGTCCCCAGTTCCCAATCGAACTGGTGGACAAGGTGCTAGAAAAGCTGGTCAACGCCAAGCTGATTGTGACCAACCAATTGGCCGGTAGCACGCCCCGGCAGGAGAAAGCCGATCAGGACTTTGCCAATGTTTCAACAGCTTTGCGGTTTGCCCAGATTATGCAGGGCAAGTCCTCCCGGCATCCCTCTAAACCGACGGCCTTACCCAAACCTACAGAGCCAGCAAAACCGGGCTATGGCGATCGGCTGAGTGGGGTCACCAGTCGTTCCAGTCGGCCGGTGGAAATTTTACAGGCATCGGCGGCACTGTCTGCCTCTCAAGAAATTGTCGATGTGGCCCATGAAACCCTGATCCGTCACTGGCCCCTGCTGCGCAGTTGGTTGGATGAGAATCGGGATATGTTGCGGCGGCAGCGACAGATTGAGCATACGGCGAAGGAATGGGATGCTGCGGATCGGCCCCATTCGCCGGAGTATTTACTGCGGGGTAGCCGATTGGTGGATGCGGAGGAGTTTCTGGATACCTATCCAGCAGAACTCTCCTCCCTGGCTCAAGAGTTTATTCAGGTCAGCCAGGAAGAAAGTCGTCGCAGTCAGAAGGAACTTCGGCTAGTGCAGATGGCGGTTCCTTTTACGCTGTTGGTGGCGCTGGCGGTTACGTTTAACCAGTACTGGACCGCTGTGCGCAGTCAAGAGGAAAAAGAGGACCAACTGCGGATTGCCACCTCTCGCCAACGGGCGGCGATCGCCCAATCGATTTTGCAGGATGCGACGGCAGATCCGGAGACGGCCTTGCTGATTAGTCGGCTGGCAGCGGAACAGGGGGGACGCACCTATGAGGCGCAGGCCAGTCTGCGAGCTGCATTGCAAAAGCTGCAGTTGCAGGCCAATTTGCGTGGGCATCAGGGAACGGTTTATCAGCTTGCGTTTAACCCTCGTCAGTCCTTAATGGCAACCAGTGGGCAGGATGGGACGATTCGGCTCTGGTCTCTATTGGATCCATCGGTAGGGCGGGTATTACACTGGACAGACCCAGCGATCGCCGGATCGAACAGTGCAGATCTTGCCAACCGGCCCGCCCCCCCAGCAGTGACCCAGATTGCCTTTCTGCCCAATGGCCAGCAATTGGTGGCGATCGCCCAGGGAGAGCGGCAGGCGCGTGTCTGGCGGCTTGATTCGGGTAAGGTGCAATTGAACTTAGAGGGGGCTACCCAGCCCCTGATTCGGCTAGCAGTTAGTCCAAAAGGGCATTGGATTGCAGCTGCCAGTGCCGACAATCAAGTTTATATCTGGCGGGCTGATAATGGACGACTGCAGGGCCGCTTCTCGGAAGTAGGACCGATCACTGCCCTGGAATTTAATTCCGATGGCTCCGGGTTGCTCGCTGCTAGCAACAATAACGTCAGCTTGCAGCCAGTCAACCGTTTCAAGAATCGACGGCTGTTACCCCACCCTAAAGCGGTAACCAGCATTGATGCTAGTCCGACCGGCCAGTATATCGCCACGGCCAGTCAAGATGGAGCGGTCCGTTTGTGGGATCGCAGCGGGCATCTCAAACAAACCTTCCCCATTGGCAAAACGGCCCAGCGCAAACCAGGCGCTGGTGTGACAGTGCCCCTGCAGCAGGTTCTGTTTAGTCCGGATGGAACCTTACTGGCAGCCATTGATTGGCAATCCCATGCCTGGGTGTGGCAAGTTTCGTCTGGCCAGCTTCTCCATCAATTGGATGCGGGCGCTGGCCTGGAAAACACCCCCCGCTTAGCCGGACAGCCCCGTTTAGCCTTCAGTCCAGATAGTCAGCGGTTAGCCATGGCTGTCCGGACAGCCGGTGAACAGGGCCCCCTGGATCGGGTTCAAGTATGGGATTTGCCAACCGGCAAACTAATTGGACGGTTGAAAGGGCAGGCTGGCGGACTGGAAGCGCTCCAATTTAGTCCAGATGGAACGCTGTTGGTTACGGCTGGTCGAGATGGTTCAGTCCGGGTGTGGGCGGTGGAAAGGGGCGGCGAATTTCCAACCCTGAAGATGGTTGGTCGGAAAATGCAGTGGGCCTTTCTGGATCAGGGGGTGACTGCCATTGCGCCGGATGGAACCCTACAACGTTGGCCCCTATACCCAACACCATCCCTCGATCCCTCTGCTGACCGCAGTGCGCCGGCCCCTGGGGGAATCACTGGTGGTTCAGCCCCATCAGGGGTCAGGCAGACAGAACAGCCGGTAATAGAGCGGCTGACTCAGTTACGTTGGTTCAGACAACCGGCCTCCCCGTTGCAACGTCCATCTCCGCTCGCTTCCCGCACTCTCCAAGGGCCAGCAGGCCAGTTTGCTGCGCAAGCCTCTTCCTCCAGGTTGATGGTCAACCGGAAACTGCTATCAGGACGATCGCTGACGGGGGTGGCATTTGCCCCACTCAGTCGGCGAATGGTGACAGTGGATAATCAGGGGGCCATGACGTTGTGGCAGGTTCAACCGGACTGGACGATCAAAGTCCTGCGACGGTGGCAATCACCAGGAGGTGATGCTTCTGCTCCAAGTTCCAAGAAGAAACCAACCCAGGCTGGAGCTGCATTTCGACAATTGGCCTTGAGCCCAGATGGGCAAACCCTGGCCATTACTGGAGCGGACTGGACAATTCAGGTGTGGGATGTTGCTTCGGAGCAGGTATTACATACGTTAAGCGGTCATCAAGGACCGATTCAATCGCTTCAATTGAGTGCAGATGGTCAGCGCCTAGTTAGCGCCAGTCAGGACCAGACCATTCGTGTCTGGCAAGTCTCATCTGGGAAACAACTCTCCTTCTGGAAACAACCGGCTGCAGTCAACCGGGCCCGCTTCAGTCCGGATGGCCGCATGGTGGTTGCGGCTCTTCAAGATGGCACTGGTCGGGTGATGGATGCGCGCACTGGATCATTACGGGTTTTACTGGCTGGGCATCGGGGACCAATCCGGGATGTGGGCTTTAGTCCGGATGGCCGCATGATTGCAACTGCCAGTGCGGATGGGACGGCACGCCTTTGGGACGCCCAGACGGGGACTGAGGAGGCTTCGTTACGTCCCGATCGCCCCAATGAAATTGAACCGTTGAACCAGGTGATCTTTAGTCCCGATGGTCAATATCTGGCAACCATGTCTGACAGTGGGCGGTTGTATCTCTGGGCGGCCACCTGGGAAGGGCTGATTGGGTTGGCCCGCGATCGCACGATGGGACAATTGAAACCCACTGATTGCTTGCGCTATTTACGCCTACCTCCCAATGAATGTCCAGTTGTAACTGCCCCACCGTGAGCAGTGGGCAGCAGGTCGGGTTCCCTGGAAGCCTAGCAGGGACTTCCTAGCGAATTGGAATAAACGGCAGGAAGGTTTTAATGAATTTACGCAATTTCAACAGGCCAATCACTTGCCGTACTTGGGGAGACACTTGAGCTGTTTGTGGTGGGGATTGCTGCAACTGGCTTTGCCGTTCGGCCGATTCACGGCTACTAATGGGTTGGCCATCAACGGCCGATCGTACACCCGTGATGATCTCCGCCCGTAACACTTCCTCCGGTGGATCCGTCTCGGGGGGAAGGGCCAAGGCTGATTCAGTCATCAACAGAACCAGGCTCATTGCCAGGGAACGGCACAAATTGTTCTGCAGTCCTACTGACACAGTCATCCATCTGCTCCTTCACTCATTTTCGACCATCGCTTGCTCGACTGGCCGTTTCAGGGTTTCAACCTTGGATGGAACCAAATCAGCAGTAGTCATGCCCTGATCAGGACACCCCACGACCCGATTTCGTCCAGCAGCCTTGGCTTTCAGTAGATTGTAGTCTGCCCGCTGCAGCAAACTAATGCCTCTGGGGTCATCGCTCGGCTGTAACGTAGCGGCACCTGCACTGACCGTAATTTGCAGTTCCAGGTTTTCGTCAATTGTAAACGGTTGTTCCCCAATCAACTGGCACAACCGATTGGCAACCAATAATGTCTCTTCCTGATCCGTGGCGCTGAGCAGGATGACAAATTCTTCTCCGCCATAGCGGAACAGGGTGTCGCGAAACCGGAGATTGTGCCGCAGGCGATTGGCGACTAGTTGTAACGCCCGATCGCCAACTTGATGGCCATAGGTGTCGTTAATGTTTTTGAAAAAATCCACATCCATCATGACGGCACTCAAAGATTCCGACCGGGAGTGGGCGTTCTGTACTTGTCGGGGCAGTTCCCAGTCCAGCGCTCGGCGGTTGTTCAGTTCCGTCAATGGATCGGATAGGGCGATCGCTGACAAAATATCATTGGTTCGCATTAACTCCCGATGGGTTTTGACCATCCTTAGACCGGCGGAAATTTGAGCTCTTAAGGCCTGATTTTGTTGTTGCAGGATTTCGCTGTCTAACACCTGACCTTGGGCATCATGATGCGTTAAGCGAAAGTATGCATCTGCTCCATATTCCAGCGCTTCTGTCCGGCACTGTACCTCCCATTGCAGTTCTTGCCAGGCATCATCCAAGGGTTGAGGCAAACTGTCCAGAACCAGACAATAAATCCAAGCTAAGCGAGTCTGTTCTTTCACTTGGTGACAGAGTTCCAGTCCTCCTGGCAGATCTCCTTGAATAATTACCAGGTCGGGCTGTTGGGCTTGCACCAGGGGAACCGCATCACTGGCGCTGGGGGCGACTTCGATTGTGCAGACGAGCAAGCTACGAATCCGGTCTCGAAGCGTTGAGAGAAAATCTTCACCTCCGACTAATAGAATCGAAGCGTCCATTGGAGTTTCATCAGCCTATGGAAAGTCGGGTGGGTCACAACAGAGGATGCTGGGGCAAACAAGGACTCGCCAACAGGGGCAGTCCCAATAGAGAGTTGAGTCAGGTGAATCGTCCAGACCACCACGGATTGATGCCAACTTTAGGGATGTCATCTAATAGACCATTCATAATAGACGATTTGACTAGGGGGGCAAGGGTTGGCGTTGATGGAACGTTGTAGAAAATTTGCACTAGCCAGTGCCTATACTGGGCCTGGTTTTATCCGTTTGGAAAGGTACAACCGAATAAAACCAACTGGCATTGCAACTTGGCTCGGCCAATCCATATCTGTTGATAGAATACCCATTTCTCTTCTAAGAAGCCCACCTTAACATGGGGAGATTACCTAAACCCAGAGTATTCATGTTTCAAACACTTAGCCAGATGGCTTTTCAGGCAAAGTGTTGGTTGTCCTGGCCTGCCCAATACGCTGGCCGCTTCAAATAACGGATCCCTATTGAAAGCGGATACGGATCAAAGTCGCCAGTCAGCCATGAATTTCCGCCTATGCGGAAACGACAACGGGACATGATTTGTTTGCCAATCCCTAACCTTCTTTAATTTATCTCCAATCAGGATCTCCAGTCTGGTGCAAGATTCTTTACACTGTTAGGCGGAACTAACGTCATACAAGAGGGTGCCTGGTGCATTTGTTCACAACGATCGCTGGATTACGCTGTTACTTAAACTCTCTCAGGCAGGGGAATGGGCCGCTGGAAGTGGGGTTGGTCCCAACGATGGGAGCCTTGCATGCCGGTCATATCAGCCTGATTCAGCGATGTCGCCAGGAAAACTCAGTAGCAGTCGTCAGTATTTTCGTTAATCCGCTCCAGTTTGCGCCCCAGGAGGACTTTGACCGCTATCCCCGGAACCTAGAAAGGGATCGCCAGGTCTGTGAACAGGCTGGAGTAGATGTTATTTTTGCCCCCACTCCGGAGGCTATGGGTGTGGTTTCGCAACCCTTCTCCCCGCTACTAACAGCAGTGGTGCCGCCAGAGGCTATGACCACAACCCTTTGTGGCCGAACTCGATTGGGCCACTTTCAGGGCGTGGCTACGATTGTGACCAAGTTATTGAATGTGGTGCAGCCCGATCGGGCTTATTTTGGCCAGAAGGATGGGCAGCAGTTGGCGATTATTCGGCGGTTGGTGGCTGACCTCAACCTGCCAGTGGAAATTATTGCCTGTCCAACGGTGCGGGAACCCAGTGGGTTGGCGTTGAGTTCGCGCAATCAGTACCTCTCAGAGTTGGAGAAGGGAAAGGCCGCTTTGATTTATCAGGCGTTGCAACAGGCGGATAAGGGGTTTCGCACTGGCGAGCGATCTGGTGTAGCGCTAGTGGGGGCTGTGAAAGCAGTTCTGGAACAGGAACCAGCGATCGCGCTGGAATATGTCGAGTTGGTTCATCCGACTACGCTGGCTCCTCTGACTGAAGTTGAGGATGCGGGGTTGCTGGCGGTGGCAGTTCGTTTAGGGAGTACTCGTTTGATTGACAATATTGTGCTAGTAGCACGTCAACCGATTGTGGCGATCGACGGGCCGGCTGGAGCTGGAAAGTCAACTGTGGCTCGTCGGGTCGCCCAGGAACTCGGTTTGTTGTATCTGGATACGGGGGCCATGTATCGAGCGATTACCTGGCTAGTCCTGCAGTCGGGCATTGCCCTGGACGATCAACCGGCGATCGCTGAACTGGTGAGTCAGGCAGATGTGTTAATCAGTGGTGAACCACAGGCAGTGAGTGTTTCCATTAATGGTCGGGATGTAACCCAGGAAATCCGCAGTCTGGAGGTGACGGCTCATGTGTCAGCAATTGCCGCCCAATCAGTGGTACGGCAGGAACTGTTGCGTTTGCAGCGGCGCTACGGTTTGCAGGGAGGTCTGGTGATTGAAGGCAGAGATATTGGCACCTGTGTGTTTCCGGATGCGGAACTGAAGATTTTCCTGACAGCTTCGGTACAGGAACGGGCCCGACGTCGACAGCAGGACCTGCTGAATCAAGGCAAGGGCGAAATGAATCTGGAGGAATTAGAACAGACGATTGCTGAACGGGACCACAAAGATAGCACTCGGGCTATCGCGCCCCTCCGCAAAGCCGCGGATGCGATCGAGGTGAATACAGACGATCTGACGATTGACCAGGTTGTAAATCGGATCATCCAGATGTACCAGGCACGGGCGCTTTCTTGATCGCTTTGTCCAGAACCTGTTCAGGTCAACCAGCAATTTGTCCATCACAATCTGCATTCATAGAGTTGCTACTGCATTCATAGAATCATTACCAAAGAAAAAGCTCCTGACAATCCAGGAGCTTTTTGGCATTAACTCATAGGGTTTAACTGAAAACGAATGCCCTAGTCGAGGTTTGGCATCGACAATACAGGCTCAGTCTCACGGTCAATGCCTTTTTCGAAGCCAGCTACGGCCGCCCGAGCCCGGCCAGCATGCCAGAGGTGGCCAACCAGGAAGAAGAAGGCAAGAATAAAGTGAGCACCGGCCAACCATGCACGAGGATTCACATAGTTGAAGGCATTAGGCTCAGTAATGATGCCACCGACCGAGTTAATTGAACCGTTCGGCGCATGGGTCATGTACTCAGCTGCCCGACGAATTTGCCAGGGCTGCACGTCGTTTTTGATCTTGTTTAAGTCAAGACCGTTGGGACCGCGCAGGGGCTCCAGCCAAGGACCCCGGAAATCCCAAAAACGCATGGTTTCACCACCAAAGATGATTTCACCAGTGGGAGAGCGCATGAGATATTTACCCAAGCCAGTTGGACCTTGAGCAGAAGCAACGTTGGCTCCTAACTTTTGGTCACGCACCAGGAAGACGAAGGATTGAGCTTGAGACGCTTCCGCATTCGTCGGACCATAGAACTCACTGGGATAAGCGGTGTTGTTAAACCAAACATAGGCCGAGCAAATGAAGGCCATGAGGGACAACGCGCCCAGGCTATAAGACAGATAGGCTTCTCCGGACCAGATTAAAGCCCGACGGGCCCAGCCGAAGGGTCTGGTCAAAATATGCCAAACACCGCCAGCGATGCAGATCAGACCAATCCAGATGTGACCACCGATGATGTCTTCCATGTTGTCAACACCGATGATCCAACCCTCTCCACCGAACGGTGCACGGGTCAGATAACCGAAGATAATCGCTGGATTCAAAGTTGGATTGGTGATCAGGCGAACGTCTCCGCCGCCTGGCGCCCAGGTGTCATAAACACCACCAAAGAACATGGCTTTCAGCACCAGCAAGAATGCCCCGCACCCGAGCAGGATCAGGTGATAACCAATGATATTGGTCATCTGGTTCTTGTCTTTCCAGTCGTAGCCAAAGAACTGGGAGTATTCTTCCAACGTGTCAGGGCCGCGCAGGGCATGGTAAAGACCGCCCAAACCCAAAACAGCAGAAGAAATCAGGTGAAGGACACCAATAACGAAGTAAGGGAAGGTATCAACTACATCACCACCGGGGCCAACACCCCAGCCCAACGTAGCCATGTGGGGAATCAGGATCAAGCCCTGTTCATACATTGGCTTATTGGGAGTGAAATGGGCTACCTCAAAGAGGGTCATCGCCCCAGCCCAGAAGACAATCAGGCCAGCATGTGCGACGTGAGCGCCCAATAACTTACCAGAGAGGTTGATTAAACGGGCATTACCAGCCCACCAGGCAAACCCGGAGGATTCCTGGTCGCGATTTCCCGCGATGATTGAAGAACTAGAGAGCGTTACCACGTGGCAGTACCTCTTCAGGGAAGACAAAGTTTTCGTGCGGCTGGTCTGCGGGAGCCATCCAG
>CAZBTL010000024.1:0-27134 GCA_964494755.1 uncultured bacterium
ATTTGAGACATGCGGAATGTGGGGTGCAAAGCCTCTTCTTGCATGAAAATTTTAGCCATTCAGGAGTCTGGGTTGGGGGCTAAACGAAGGCCCGATGTTGCAAGCAGGGCATTTGCCGACGCACCTGTTCCAAGCGGGACGGTTCGATCGCGGCAATCGCGACCCCTGGGCGATCGCCCGCATCAGCCAGCACCACGCCCCAGGGGTCAACAATCATGGCATGGCCGTGGGTTTGCCGCATGTCATAGTGGCGACCGGTCTGGGCTGGGGCGATGATGTAGCAGGTGTTTTCAATTGCCCTGGCCTGCAGCAAAACTTGCCAGTGGTCCTTGCCGGTGAAGGCGGTGAAGGCGGCGGGAACAAAGAGCACCTCGGCTCCCATTTGGGACAGATGGCGATAAAGCTCTGGGAAGCGGACGTCATAGCAAACCGAGAGACCCAAGTTGCCAAAATCCTTAGAGGGATAGACCGCCGGTAAGCGCAAGCCAGCAACTACTGTGCCGGATTCACGGTAGGTGTTGCCATCGGGCAGGTTTACATCAAACAAATGGACCTTTTCATAACGGGTTAATTCTGAACCATCCGGTCCCACCAGTAAGGCAACGTTGTAGACTTTGCCGTTAGCTGCGGGAACGGGGAACCCCCCACCCAGGATGGTGACCTGAAACCGCTGGGCCATGGTTTTGAGAAATTTTTCACTTTCCCTGGCAATGGTTTCTGCCTGGGCCAACTTCTCTGACTCGTCACCCAAAAATGGGAAGTTTTCTGGTAACCCAATTAATTCAGCACCCTGGCGTACTGCCAGATCAATTAATTCCTCAGCCTGCACCAGATTTTTAGATAAATCAGGCACACTGGTCATCTGGATGGCAGCAGCCAGGTAAGGTCTCATACGCTCAACTCAAACGGTTCAAACTCAACAAATTGCCCAACACTCAATTGTACAAAGACTTGATTTCGGATGATCGCTGTCTCTTCTTTCTCTCATTAGCCCAGAACTTGATCGTCCAGGGATGTCTGCAGAAATAGTAAACAGCCTTGACGGGTTTCTGGACGGTGGGTCGTTCCTGGGGGTGAGACAATGCGATCGCCCCGACCGTAGACCTGGCCATCAATGACTAAATCACCCTGCAGGACCACAATTTCTTCATGACTGGCATGCAGGTGCAAGGGGAAGCGGGTTAGTGCATCTGCTCGCACAAAGCAGGTGATTTGCCGTTGGCTTGGATCAATGGTCAGCGTTGCCAGGAAAATACCTGAAACTGGAACATAGGGCTGCCAGGAAACGGTTTCTGCCTGCTGCAACAACTGCTCCACTGATGGCCAATCCGGTTGAGCTGCCGCCAGGGAATCGCAGGCGATCCGCCGCAACAAACGCTGCTTCAAATCCGCCATGGGAATTAGTTCCCCACCGTAGACCAATGCCGCCACAGCCATCTGAAATCCGGCTAGCTCTTGCGCCAGTTCCGGAGAATGGGCAAGCTGCTGCTGCAACTCAGAGGCTTGTGGATCCTCTAGGGCTGAAAGGGCAGACAATGCGGCAAGGTCTAAAAGCTCCTCTCGTTCCATAGGCCGATTTATAGAGCTTTCATTGTATCTCGCTTACGGTCGAGAACCAACTGCCTAGACTGCCGTCGTTACCAGGATTTCATCATCCAGGGAAGTCTTCACCAAAAACATACAGCCGCCCCTGGTTTCCGGGGCATGTACGGAATTCGGCAGCGATCGCAGATAGTCGCCGGGGCCGTAGCTTTCATCCCCCACAACCAGATCGCCTTCCAACATATAAATTTCTTCCACACCAGCGTGGCGATGCAGGGGATAGCGGACCCCAGCCGCTGCTCGCAGCAATGCGGTTACTTCCCGACGGGCCTGATTCAGGTACAGAATGGCGATCGTAATGCCCGGCACTGGATGAGCCTGCCAGACCTGATCCTGCGATCGCAGCACCTGTTCCACCAATCGGGAAGAGGCACTGGTAGGACTGACGGCTGTAAGGTGGGGCGGCGAACAACCCAATCGTTGGAATAACCGATCCTTCAAATCGGGGGCGGGTGAAATCTCTGGCGTCCCATAGGCCAAAGCAGCAACTACCGTTTGACAATCCGCCAGTTCCCCCGCCAGGTCAGGACTAGCCGCCACCTGCTCCTCTAGCCAGCGGCGTTCCGGTTCTGCCAATACTTCCAGGGCATAAAGGGGGGCCAACTCACAAAAGCAGAGTCGTTCAGGGTTCATCTCATCTGGTGTGTGGTTCACAGCCCTATCCTCACGTTATTCCCAAGCACCCAGAGCCACCCGCAATTTGGTCAGGCCCAGTCGAATGCGGGTCTTCACAGTGCCTAAAGAGAGCCCCGTTTGCGCTGCGATTTCGGAATGGCTCAATCCTTGGTAGAAAGCCAGCTCAATCACCAGCCGCTGCTCCGCTGGAATCTGGCTCAGTGCGGCCAGTACGGTTGTCCGTCGCTCGGAAATCAATACCTCTTCTATGGGATCTACGCCGGCTGCGTCAATCTGGATTTGTCCGGCATCGACCGAAATGGGGTTGACTTTGCCAGCTCGTCGCAAACTGCGTAATCGATCCAGCACCCGACTGCGGGTCATCATAAACAACCAGGTATCCACTCTAGCCCGTTTGGCATCGTATCGATGGGCTGTCCGCCAGACCTGGGAAAATACATCCAGAACAACTTCTTCGCTCTCCTCGACTTTTCCTAATGTCTTGTAGGCGATCGCATACACCAGTCGGGCATAGCGATCGTAGAGAATAGACAACGCCGCCTGATCTTGTTGGGCAATTCTTTGGATCAGAACTGCTTCATCTGCATCAGCCGAAGTCGTCATGGGAGTAAAAGAGGGGATCCTCGAATATTGGCTCCGTTCCCAGATGGCAGCTAACGCAGGAAACTGGGTGACAAAAACCTGATGTCATTTAACCACAAGTTACAGGTCGCGCCTATTATTGCCGCAGTTTGGGCCTGAGCCGGTGTCTAGGCTTGAAACCCAGGCGGTCGTCCCGATGCTTGCCGATGGCCTAGGGTTGGTGCAAGGTCGCCTCAGTCGAGGCTGTCTCGGACGAGGAGCGTGGAACTGCCACTGCTAAAGGCTCCAGGCGATAACCAACAACAGGAATTCCCTTGCAATAAATGCCCAATTTAGGCCGAATTTCAAAGGCTGGTTCTCGGTTTTGTTGGGCTTCCACCTCGGATAGCAGATGAAACCCCTGGCCATTGGCCACCAGTTGCACCGGGGTACGGCGGGAACGGGAAACGAGCATGTGAGTCGGACAGAACATAGTTGGAGCAACTCCCTAAATAGTGATTCGATGAACTGGGAAAGCCGCGTAACGGATCTCATCCTGCATTAATTTATGCAAAATTCTCTCATCTTCCTAAAGTGAGGGAAGCCGTCATTAGGGGGAGGAAAACCGACAAGTATTTATACCAGATCGCTGACTGAAAGGGTCTTTGCCGTCTAATCAGCGATTATTTTCCTGAGACTCAGGGCAGCCTATTTAGGTTCCTACTACCTGAGAAAGGAAAATAAAAATTTACAACTCAATTCGGAGAAACTGCTACCCATACCTGTCCTGGGCTGTTGCTCAGCTTTTGCGGTCAGGCTGGGGCCCTCGATGCTCCCGACTCAGCATGGCCACACTCAACGTCACGATTGCCACCCCAACCAATTGCACCGTCTGTAAGCGCTCTTGAATGGTGAACCAGGCCAGGACAACGGTCAGGGCCGGGTTGCTGGCCCCGATCATGGCGGCAGAGGTGGCCCCGATCAGCCGGATGCCCAGGTTGTTCAGCAGGTGGCCGGTTAGGGTAAACAGGGCGGACAGCAAGCTGCCAAGCCAGAGGCC
The DNA here is from genome assembly GCA_964494755.1 of uncultured bacterium. Classification (GTDB taxonomy): domain Bacteria; phylum Cyanobacteriota; class Cyanobacteriia; order Leptolyngbyales; family Leptolyngbyaceae; genus CAZBTL01. The sequence continues at coordinate 3,860 of CAZBTL010000024.1, forward strand.
GGTCCAGTCCAGTGAGGTCGGCGGGCCATGCCAAAACAACAGGCTAATGGCCGACAGGAGCAGGGTGGTGGCGAAACTGATCCAGGTAAAGGGAATGGGGTTTACCTGCTCAAAGCTCTTTTGGGCGTTGACGGCGTAAAGGGCATAGGCGAAGCCCGATGTAATGGCCAACAGAACGCCTAGCCAGGGCTGGGCGTGACCTGCATGGGCGTAACCTAAATGGGCATAACCTGCAACCGGCTGTTGGGGAATGGTCAGGGTACTGCCAAATAGGACCAGGGCCATGACGCTCCAACGAAACAGGCTGGGGCGACTGCCAAAGATGCGCCAGGACAGCAGGGCGGTAAACACCGGGTAGGTGAAAAACAGGGTCATGGCAATGCCGGTTGGAATCAGACCCACGGCGACGTAGAGCAGGGCCAGATAGAGAAACATCCACACCCCACCCAGGAGCGATCGCAGCAGCCAGGGGCGCTGTTCTGGACGACCCAGGGTTTGCACGTCTTTCCAAGTACTGGGATACAGGCGGTTGGCCACAACCGCCATCAGCGGCGCCACTAGCAACATCCGCAGACACAGCAGCAGAAAGGAGTTAGGTAGGGTCGGGGTCACAAACCCGCCGGTCTGAAACAGACCCAGCACGGTGTGTGGATTAAACAGAACCCGGACAATGACATTTTGGAAACAGAAAAAGAACGCCGCCAGCAACACCAGGCTAAATCCCAGCACAGTGCCTCCTTACGCCCGGAAGATAACAGACAGATTATTGGCTGGCATGGGAATGACTTGCACCAACGACAGTCCCTGCGCCTGGGCCGCCGCCACTACTGCTTCCAGATCCCGAATGCCCCACTCAGGATTTTGCCATCGTAAGCTTTGATCAAAGGCGGCATTGCTGGGAGTGGTGGGTTGGCCATCCCGATGAAAGGGCCCGTAGAGATAAAGAATGCCGCCGCTAGGCAGAATCCGTTGGGCTCCGGCCATTAACCCCAGACAGGCGGCCCAGGGGGCGATGTGAATCAGGTTAATGCTGACGATCGCCTGAATCGGTTCAATCTGGAATGCCAGGGCAGAGCGGTCGGCAACTGGGGCAGGGGCTTCTACTGGCCAGGTCGGTTCACACACATCCAGGGCAATGGGCGGATGCAGATTTTCCGCCGGACTGTAGGCTCTCCAGGCGGCAATACTGTCTCTGGCCAAGGGATTGGGGTCGGACGGCAACCACTGTCGGGGCTGCAGATGGGGGGCAAAAAAGATGGCATGTTCTCCAGTACCGCTGGCTACTTCCAGCACGGTGCCGCTGGGTGGCAAGATCTGGGTCAGCACAGCCAGGATTGGTTCCCGGTTCCGCTGGGTGGCCGGGGCAAACTGGCGATCGTCATAGGATGGATTCATGGCTTTAACTGACCCGTTCCGCCAATTCCAGCCAGCGTTCTGTTGCCGCATCAATTGCCTGGGTCAGGTCAGCCAGCCGTTGGGAGAGTTGTTGCACTTCGCTAAAGCCACTGGGTGGGTTGGTATAGAGTTGGGTTTCAATGGCGGCCTTTTCGGCTTCCATGGCTGGAATTTGGCTTTCCAACTGGTCGTATTCCCGTTTTTCCTTGAAGGACAGCTTACGCGATTTTGGCGACGCGATGAGAACGGCAGGGGCAGCGGCAGGTTCCTGTTCTGGCTGACCTTTGGCAGGGGTTGGGCTTGGGGGACTGCCATTCGTTTCCTCGGCCTTTTTGTAGTCCAGATACACGGAGTAGTTGCCGGGATACTGGCGCAACCGTCCCCCTGCTTCGAAGGCAAAGATGGTGTCAACGGTGCGGTCCAGAAAGTAGCGATCATGGGAGACGACAATGACGCAGCCATTAAAGTCTTCCAAATAGTCTTCCAGGACAGCCAGGGTCTGGACATCCAGATCATTGGTGGGTTCGTCCAGAATCAAAACATTGGGGGCTGCCATCAGCACCCGCAGCAGAAACAACCGCCGCCGTTCGCCGCCGGACAGCTTATGAATGGGGGCATATTGTTGGCTGGGCGGAAACAGGAACCGTTCCAGCATTTGGGATGCTGTAATCACGCCGCCATCAACGGTTTTGACCAGTTCGGCAACGGTTTTCAGGTAGTCGATCAGCCGCAAATTCTCATGCTGGCTTAAATCGTCGGAGTGCTGGTCGAAATAGCCGATGTGGATGGTGGAGCCAATTTCTACGGTGCCGCTATCAGGCGGGATACGACCGGTAATCAGGTTCAGCAGGGTAGATTTGCCACAGCCGTTGCTGCCGATGATGCCGATGCGGTCTTCCGGATTGAAGCTGTAGGTGAAGTCTTGAATCAAGGGCCGATCGCCAAAGGTCTTGCACAGATGGGCCAGCTCGATCACCTTTTTGCCAATCCGACGACCAGCCGTGGCAATTTCCACCTTCCCCTGGGTCGGCTGGAACTCCTGCGCCTGCATGTCTCGGATGCGATCGATGCGGGCTTTCTGTTTGGTGCTGCGGGCTTTTGGTCCCCGTTTCAGCCATTCCAGTTCTCGCCGTAACACACCGGCATGTTTGCGCTGGCTACTGGCGGCAGACTCTTCCGTTTCTGCTTTTTTCTCTAGATAGTAGGCGTAGTTGCCTGCATAGGCAAAGAGATTGCCCCGATCTATTTCCAGAATGCGGTTGGTCACCTGGTCCAGAAAGTAGCGATCATGGGTGATCAACAGTAGGGCGCCGCGATAGCGGTTCAGATAGCTCTGGAGCCATTCCACTGATAGGGCGTCCAGGTGGTTGGTAGGTTCGTCCATTAGCAAGAGATCGGGTTCCGCCAGCAGGGCAGCGGCGATCGCGATGCGTTTGCGGTATCCCCCTGACAGGTCGCCAATCCGGGCCTCAAAGTCTTCGATGCCCAATTTGCCCAGAATCACCTTGGCCTGGGTTTCCAGTTCCCAGGCGGCGGCAGCATCCATCTGTTGTGACAGACTGGCCAAACGGGCCATCAGGGTCTCCGCCTCGCCTTTGCCCTGAGCTAGCTGGTGTGAAACAGCCTCATATTCCCTCACCAGAGCCATTTTCTCGCCACTACTGGCAAACACCTGCTCCAGGACGGTATGGTGTTCCTCCAACTGAGGTTGCTGGGGCAAATAAACCAGTTTGGCTCCAGAGTTAGCCCAGCGTTCACCCTGATCAATGGGTTCTAAGCCAGCGATCACCTTCAACAAGGTCGATTTGCCAGACCCGTTGATGCCAATCAATCCCACTTTGTCGCCTTCTTCCAGACTTAAACTGGCATCTCGCAGGATTTCTTTGATGCCAAAGTCTTTCTGAACCGATCGCAGGGTCAACAATGTCATGGTTAGCCGGAATTCTATGAGTTGAGGCAAGGATCTCTGAATGAAGCAGCCAGGAGAGATGGGGCGATTTCAAACTACGGAGCTGATGAAATGTTGTTACAATTAGTTACACGGCTGCAATCATTTACATAGTAGCGTCTCAGTTTCCACTCAGACGGGGACTGTAGGATTTGGGAAGTATCCAGTCAGTAGCAATCAGAGGGAACAGTCATGGTCCTTTTCGGTTTTGGTAAAAAACTGAGTTTGCCAACCCCAGCGGAGGCATTGCCCGGTCGGTCCACCCCGATGCCGTTGACCAATCAGCACTTTGTCAATGGCCACCCGCTGCAACCACCCTTTCCCGAAGGGATGGAACTAGCCCTGTTTGGCATGGGCTGTTTCTGGGGAGCGGAGCGCAAGTTCTGGCAACAGGCCGGTGTATTCAGCACATCGGTTGGTTATGCCGCTGGCCTGACGCCTAACCCGACTTACAAAGAAGTGTGTTCGGGGCTAACTGGCCACAATGAGGTGGTCCGAGTAGTCTATGACCCAGCAGTGATTAGCTACGACCAATTGCTGAAGGTGTTTTGGGAAAATCATAATCCCACCCAGGGTATGCGCCAGGGAAATGATGTGGGAACTCAATACCGTTCGGGCATTTATGTTTATTCGGAGGCCCAACGACAACAGGCTGAGGCTTCCCGCGATGCCTACCAGGCGGTCTTGAATCAGGCTGGGTACGGCTCGATTACAACGGAAATTCTGGATGCCCCAGAGTTTTACTATGCCGAAGACTATCACCAGCAATATTTGGCAAAAAATCCCGGTGGCTACTGCGGTCTGGGCGGCACTGGCGTGAGCTGTCCCATTGGCCTCTCAGAAGTAGCGGGATAGGGATCCAGTTGGCAATCCTGTGATTGGTTCATCGCGTCATGGGCGTTGCTTGCAACGCCCATGTTGCTTGCGCATCAGGTGCAACCTGGTTGGCTGGCTGGTTTAGTCGAGATAGCCCATCAGTGTTTCGGGTTCCGGATCGATGATGTCGTTGGGTGCGATCGGTCGGTTACCAGGCAGGACCGACGCTTCCAGCAGCCTCGGATCGCTCAGCATGATTGGCCGATCGCCCGGCAGAATCGACCCTTCCACCATCTGAAAGGTATTGGCCATAATTGGGCGATCGCCGGGCAGCATATCCCGGACTTGAATTGAGCTAGCCGCAATCGGACGACCATTCAAGAAAGAACCAAATAATTCCAGATGGCTGGCTGCAATGGGCCGCACACCCGCGATCGTCAGGGTTTCCTTGACTTCAATATCACTGGGCATCACCGGACGATTCCAGACCATCGTTGTCGGTTGATGAAGTTGCAGCGCCCCTTGTTGGGACTCTTCCTGCGCTGGGCGAGCCGTAATTTTTACCACGTTATCTGCTGCCATAGTTTCCTCCGTTACCTCCGTACTGTCTACCTTCACCGTTGTTTCACCACTTGTTGCAGCAGCCTCAGCCGACTTAACCGTTTCCTGAGTTGCCACAGGTGCAGTTTCGGCTGGCTTGGGAGTTGTCTTAGCCCTGCGATTACTGGCCTTTGCTGCATTTTCTGCTGTCATGACCGATCGTCCCTAGAAATTAAATTTCACCGTGCTTATATGAAAGGATTATCGATAGGAATTAATTTTGATCCACTTCCTAGGCTAAACCTTAAGCAAGCATTATAAGCCGAAACCGTTCTCACTGACTGATCCCAATTACAGAGAGAGCTTATCAGAACCATTGGTTTGGTTAATCGCTGAACACAAAAAGGGGAGGCTAATGCCTCCCAAAACAGCTTAATTTGTCTCAATTTCACACACTGGCGGCAATTTTGGCTTCCTTCGCAGTCAGCCGCTCGTAGGTCGCCCGCATCTTCAGACCGGTTAATACCTGGAACAGACCGGTTCCATTGGTAGAGCCCGGATATTCACGATGTTGCAACAACAGATGGGTCAGCTCACCGGAGTACTTAGTGGAAGTCTTGCTCAGGTGCTGTTCAATATAAATCACTTCTTCCAATTGATCGAACTGGCCATCCACCTCCAGGGTAGAAACACTGTGGCCATAGAACGTGTCGGGGCCGTAGTGCATCTTGATGCCAGGATAGGAACAGGTTAGTTTGCGACCGCAGGGAATCCAGTCAATGGTAGAGCCTTCGTCAAACAAATAAGCTGGCTCAAATCCTTCCACCCCATCTCGCTGAATCATTTGGACCCGCAGAACCTTCCGTTCGGTGTCGTCTTTGATCAACTGGGTAGGCATGACTCGGATCACGACATCGGCAAATTCTTTTTGCGGATCGATGAAAGCCTGGAAGTCCGGGCGCCGAGCATTGATTGCAGCTAGAACATCTTCGTAAGTATGGCCCCGCTCGGACATATCCCGTTGGATTTTCCAGGCGATTTTGACCTCATCCGTAATGTCCAGATACACGCTAAAGTCCAGCAAACCCCGTACCCGCTCATCGTACAGTGGGTGTAAGCCTTCAATGACGACGATGTGATTGGGCTGAATCACCTCAGGGGGGTCAATCATGCCCGTTTCATGGTTGTAAATGGGCTTATTGATGCTTTCGCCAGCCTTCAAAGCTTTGATTTGTTCATACATCAAATCAAAATTGTTGGCACGCGGATCAAGCGCTGTAATGCCAGTCTCCTTCCGTTGCTTACGGTCCAGACTGTGGTAATCGTCCAGGCAGATTACGGTAACTAAATCTTCCCCAAACAAATCAGTTATGCGGCGCAGGAAGGTGGACTTACCGCAACCGGAGTCTCCGGCAACGCCAATCAAAACCACGCGGTCTGGCTTACTGGTCATAGGTCTCCTCTAACGCAATCAATGGTCTACTAACTGAGTCTCAAAAAACTAAATCTGCTATCTACGGACTGTCGTGGCTGGCTTAGAACGCGATCGCTCCCAAGGGGGACCGCCCAATTCCCATTACCCGAAACTACCGCGCAGTAGCACCCTGAGTCAAGACGAAAACAGAGACAACCAAACGCTCGTCTCCAAATTCAACCAACATCCTGCCACCCAGCAACTAGGTATTAAATACTACCTGACAACAAATCTTAGCAAAAATGCGATCCTCCCTACAAGGACCGCTGCGAATTGTCTGGGCTAGCTTTAATACTAATGCTAAGGTCAATTGGACGTTTAAAGACAATCAATTTGCCGAATTTTCACTGACTGGCTCCCCAGCAACTTCCGTTCAGGTTGACCAAACTAAAGTGGGTATCCCGGTTTTCCACTGTTGCAGTTAGGCAAAAGCGGCACATTGCAGGACAATGAAATTAGGTTAGGTTCGGAGATATAAAGCAAAATGTATAACTCAAGCGCAGCAGGCGGATCTGCCAATTCACCTGCAGGTAGCCGTATGTTTCGCTACGAGGTGGCGGGTCTTCGTCAGAATCTGGAAACTGACGGTACGGGCTATTCCATTCGATTGAGCGGTAGTACGTTTTTTAATGTGCCCTACAGTCGTATGAACGACTTCATGCAACGCATCGCTCGAATGGGTGGCAAAATTGTTGGCATCCAACCGTTAGACGGAACATCCCCTGCTTATCGGAACGTTACTCTGGAACAGAATCCAGTGGCCGTTTCAGTTCAAACTATTGAGGGTAATGCGCCTGGAGAGCAGAAACGGTCCATGACTCAAGCGAAAGAAAAGGCAGATATTCCAGTGAACATCTACCGACCCAACAATCCGTTCGTCGGCAAGGTAATTTCTAACGAACCGCTGGTGCAAGAGGGCGGAATCGGGATTGTACAGCATATTAAGTTTGACCTCTCTGGTGGTGACCTGCGTTACCTGGAGGGTCAGAGCATTGGAATTATTCCTCCCGGCCTCGATAAAAATGGCAAGCCTGAAAAACTCCGGTTGTATTCCATTGCCTCCACTCGGCATGGGGACGACTTGAACGATAAAACCGTCTCTTTGTGCGTCCGGCAGTTGGAATATAAGCACCCTGAAACGGGGGAAACCGTTTACGGTGTTTGCTCCACCTATCTCTGTAATCTGAAACCAGGAGATGAAGTCAAAATCACTGGTCCCACTGGTAAGGAGATGCTGTTGCCGGAAGATGAAGATACAACCGTTATCATGATGGCCACCGGAACCGGTATCGCGCCATTCCGCGCTTACCTGTGGCGCATGTTTAAGGATGGCGAGAGAGCCCTCAATCCGGCATATCAATTTAAGGGGTTGGCTTGGTTAATTTTTGGTATTCCTGTGAGTCCCAACATTCTCTACAAGGAAGAGTTAGAAGCATTGCAAGCCAAGTATCCCGATAATTTCCGCCTGACCTATGCCATCAGCCGGGAGCAAAAAAATGCCCAAGGCGGCAAGATGTATATTCAGGACCGCGTTGCTGAGCATGCCGCAGAGTTGTGGGAGAAAATGCAACATCCCAAGACTCACACTTACATTTGCGGTCTGAAAGGAATGGAAGATGGCATTGATGCGGCCCTCTCGGCTGAAGCAGCCAAACATGGGAAAGACTGGAAAGAGTTCCAGCGTGAAATGAAGCGGGCGGGTCGCTGGCACGTCGAGACTTATTAAGCTGGCTGGAGCATCTTTATGCCTTGTCTGGGCTGCACCATATGCACCCCAATGGCATGTTTGCCGGACTAAGTCAGTTTCTACGGGTATGGTAAAAAAACACCGGGCACTCCTCAAAGGTTGGTCCGGTGTTTTTGTCGATTGACCAGTTGGAATAGATCGATGCCAGGCGAATCTCCGGATTTAGACTAAGCACTCGCTGCGTCGGCGAAGCGAATTTTCAAATAATCCTCTTCCATTTTTGCTCCGGCTGGTTGCAAGGCTGCTAGGGCCTGGGGCAAAACCAGATTGCGCCGATGATTGCCAATCCGAATGTTCAGCTCATCGCCCGTTTTGCTAAGTTCAATTTGATTTTTGGCAATTCCGGGTAAATACAGTTCGAGGCTGTATTGCTGTTGTTCCTGTACAACTCGGAGGGTGTTCTCTTTGTAATAGACCTGAGTTGGATCTTCCCCCTCTGGATAAAGGGCCAGCTTCAGGCGATCCAGGGCTTCCAGACCACACATTTCTTCCGAATATAGGGGAACCTCCTTGATGGGCAAGGGGGAAAAATTGTTGTAAATCTCCTGGCGATGCTGTTTTTGCAGATCCTTCCAACGCTGGAAAAAGGCATCGGTAACTGAATCGGGAATGATCCGATTGGCGACTACCAGATCGGTTGCCACGTTGTATAAGCTCAGGTAGGCATGGGCTCGTAAGGATTCCTTGATCACCATCTTTTCGGGGTTCATCACCAACCGCACCGAGGTTTGGGTGTTGTCGGTCAGGACCTTTTCCAGGGCTTCAATTTGTTCGTAGAACTCGTAGGGGGCATCCATCACCTCCTTATCCGGCAAAGAAAACCCAGCGATGGGTTTAAAGAGGGGTTCGACCAAAGGGCGCAGGGCAACCGAAATACCTTGTAGGGGTTTGTAAAACCGGCGCATGTACCAACCACCGACTTCCGGTAGGCTTAAAAGTCGCAGTGCGGTTCCGGTTGGAGCCGAATCAATAATCAGGACATCATATTCTCCTTCGTCATAGTGTCGTTTCATGCGCACTAGACCGAAGATCTCGTCCATGCCAGGCAGAATTGCCAGTTCTTCTGCCTGGACTCCTTCTAAGCCACGAGCTTGCAAAACCTGGGTAATGTAGCGTTTGACAGCTCCCCAATTGCCTTCTAACTCCATCAATGCATCCAGTTCTGCCCCCCAGAGATTGGGGCGAACCGGCCTTGGATCATGCCCCAACTCCATATCAAAGCTATCGGCCAGGGAGTGGGCTGGGTCAGTACTTAATACCAGTGTGCGATATCCCAACTCAGCACATTGCAAACCGGTCGCCGCAGCAACGGACGTCTTGCCAACGCCTCCTTTCCCTGTCATCAAGATTACGCGCATGAATGGTGACAGCCTTTTTCTGAGAATTAGTTACATTCTTTCACTGTAACGGGTTTTGGATGAAAAGACCCCCGATCGCCGGATCGGAGGTCTTTTCGAGTTAACCCTATTCAGGACTGAGGTTGTTTGGGGTTAACCGAGGCAACGTGGCAACAACGCCCCGGTTACAAAGCAGCCTTCGTCTTTCTTAGTCCTTACTGACGCTGCCCAGATAGTTTCCCGTTGGCAGGGTGGGAAACCGCTTATAGGGGACAACTGCCTCGCCAAAGTAGCGCAGGTACTCCGAGCCATTGAGCAGGGAATCGACCGCAGCCTTCAAGCCACTATCCGACAACAGTTGGCTGTATTGACGGATTTCCACCTGGGTTTCCGGGGCCCGTCCCAACAAATGGCGGAACAACAGTTCAACCATCTTGGCCGTGGGGTAAGCCGCATAGAAGCGCTGGGCATAAACATCAGAGCTGGCTAAGGCACGGACAAACTCCCGGACACTGAGGCTGCCCTGACGCAAGCAAGCTTCTAGTTCCGGCTGGCGGAACTGGGCTGGAATTGGTTCAGCAAACACATCCAGAACCTGGGCATAGATTGCGTTGATCAGAGCGTCCAGATCATTGCTGGACATCTCCGCTGTCAGGCGATAGATACGGGCTGGCTTCAGCCGCACAGCAGTCGTGCTGTTTTCCTGACTGGTGGTGGCGGGCATCGAAGACCGTCCAACACTGGTCAGAGCAGACTCGCGGGACTGGGCGATCGCCTGACTGGTCAGGGGCAACTGACCCACATCCAGCCGAGACTTGGCTGGCTCAAAACTGGGCACAACCAGCACCTTATTCTGCTTAGTCAGCGTGTTGTACAGCCTTTGGGTATTCGGGTAATTGGCTGCTGGCAGAGTCAGATAGCGGTTGTAAGGCACCACATCTTCGCCAAATGCGTCAATGTATTCCTGACTGTTAACCATAGCGCTGATAAAGCCCTTCAGCCCTTCCGTCGCCAGGATCTGGTTATATTTGCGAATTTCTGCCTGATCCAGCGGGGCTCGTCCCAGGAAATGCTTGGTGCCCAACTCAATCACTTTTGTATTGGGATAGGGGGAATAGAATTCCCGGATATACAAACCAGAAGTCCCCAACCCAGCAATGAACTCCTTCAGCGTGATATCGCCATTGCTCAACTGGGTTTCCAACACCGTGAATTCATTAGTCACAATGTAAGGAGCAATATCCCGCTCAAAGATTTGGCGATAGGCTGCGCCGATCACCGTCTTCAGGTTAGCCTTATCCTGCAGATTCGTCAGTTTGAAGACCTTGGTCTGCTCCCGTTTCTTACTAACGCCCTGAGTTGCACGGAAGGCAATATCCGGATCAGTACGGGTTTCTGACACCGCACCCAGCGCCACAAAGAGCGGAGTCTCCTCTTTGACAACCTTCAACCCTCGGTCGGTAATACTGCCAACCCGCAGAGAGCGCAGAGCCTGACCCGCCGGAGTGATATAGCGTTCGTAGGGAACAGTATCCTCACCGAAAGCTTCGTAGTACTCCTGGCTGTCCAGGATGGCATCAATCAGGCCATAAAACCCTTGCTTAGCCGCAATGTCGAAATACTTATTGGCTTCCTGACGACCGTAGGTAGGACGACCCAAAAGCCGACGGTGAATGTATTCCACCGCTTTCATGACATAAAGCGGAGTCCAGTAGAGGCTGCGGAAGGTGTTGGACTTGGCCAACTGACGGATAAACTCCCGCATCGTAATCTCGCCGTTCTCCAGCTTGATTTCGGCAACAGACAGCCGCTGTCCAGCATAAACATCCCGACCAAAGACTTGCAAGTAAGCAGCCCGGATCACAGCCTGGGTAGAAGTTTCAGAGAACTTCGTGCTGATTCCCTTGGTATCGGAAGAAGAAGTACTACCAAACAAGCCGCGGCGAGTCAGGCCGGTAAAGCTAGGTAGTTGATCCAACTTGAAGACCTTTGGTCCCAGACTGCCGGGTGCAGATCCCCGTGCGCCAGGATTGCTGAGTTGATTGTTAATCCCTGCTCCCCGATTGATCAGGATACGGCGGGTATCTTTGCCAAAGAAGGCGGGACGAGCACTGGGGTTGCGGGTCTCTTTCGGGAAGATGGCGCCAAACTGGATTTCCAGCGGGTCATTCCCAGAACCGTAGGGATGCTGATCCGGCAAAGGCCGATCATAGGCTGCAAAGGTGGTAATAAACTGCGGCACTTTGCGGAACGGCGCGCTGTACTTGAACAGATCCTGTTGCGGTCCCCAGTTGCGGCATTCCTGCGCTTCCTGGCCCAGACCCCGCAGATAGGGGACGGTTTCTTCGCCAAAGTAATCCGCGTATTCCTGAGAGTCGACCAGGGCATCCACCAAAGCCGATAGCCCACCGGAAGAAACAATGCTGAAATACTTTTGCACTTCTTCCCGCGAGCTGGGACCCCGGCCCAGGATGTGACGGAAGGCTAGCTCAAGCGCCCGACTATTGATGTAAGGTTCAAAGAAGTTTTTGCGGTAAAGCGGAGACTTCGCCAGCCGACGCACAAACTCCTTCATAGAGATTTCCCCATTCTTGACCTTCGATTCCAGGTCAGAAATTCCCAGGGAGTAAGCGCGGGTAATATCCCGCTCAAAAACTTGCCGATAGGCAGCCTTGACCACTTCATTCTTCTCCGAGGCGGACAGCCCTGGCTTCATGACGAACTTGGGTCGGCGCTCTGCAGCATTGAAGTAAATTTGAGGCAGCTTCAAGCCCTGAAGATCGGGAGAGGGCCGTTGCCGCAATTTATCGGAGGGGGTTGGCGCCTGGAACTCGGTCAACAGAACACCAAAATAATCATTCACGATCGCGCTGGCTTCCGCGTCATTGGCAAAGTAGCCCAGGGAGGCGACCTTCATTTCCTGTAGGGCCACCAGGGTTGCTTCTCCGGAACAAGCCCGCTCAATGATTTCCCGCAACCCGCGGGTATTCACCGCGATGATACTGGGATCTCCAGCCACGATCGCATAGGTGGTGTACCGCAGGAACCAGCTCAAATCCCTCAGGGACTTGGCCATGTTACTGGGGCCATAGCGAGCTACGTTAATGGGCCGGAAATTGGGTGGCACCACCACACCGCCGCCAGAGGCGGTAAACAGGGAGCGGACTCCCCCGAGGAGACCGCCGGAACCCCGAGACTCGGCATAGGTGACGGTCCCCAGTTTCATACCCTCACTCATATTCAGGACAGTTCCCGCTGCAGTTACCAGCGGCGTGTCGGTTGCGGGCTTTTCCAGAAATGCCATGGGGGAACCACCGACGAAAATGCGGTTGGCCGCCCGTGACACAATTAGATCAGAGTTCTGGGTCAGCGTTTGGGCAATCTCTAGGCGCTTGGCGCCGGAACTGAAAAAGCGCGACAGTTCCTCCAATTCAGCCCGTCCCAGAAAACGGTCTTGCTGTTCAGCCTGGGAAATAGCCGAGACGGGTACAGTTTGGTAAAGATTTGGGCGCGCAACAGAGCTTCCACCACTTGCTTTAACACTCATTGGATTTCAAAGGCTCCCTTATTCGGATCGTGACTGTGTTAAATGACCAGAGTGTCACCTGCCAACCATCTAGAAGCCTTTTCCCAGCGAGAAAAGGCTTACCGAGAACTTACTGCGACGGCTCAGGGGCGACCAGTTCAATTTTTAAGGTTAGAACGATTCGGGTCGTAGACTTCATTTATGAAGATCTATGTCGAGCTGGACTGCTCATTTTCTCGTCAGATCATAGAGGATGGATGGGACCCAACTGAGAAAGAGTAAAGGTTTTGTTACATAAAGTTTTTTGGTTGGGTTCGCAGCGATGCCATTTGGAATAGATCGGCATTTTCATTGAGTGCCTGTTTGGTGATGATCCGCGGCGGTGGATGGGTGATGTTTTGTAACAAAGCTTTTTCAGACTGCTGAAGGCTGAGGAAAAGGGTAAAGAGGCAGAGGGTTTGTTCGTTTCACCATGCTGGAAGGGCGCAATCAGTAGAATCAGGTCCGTCATGGTGCCCTCCGTTTCGATAAACTGAATGGTTGCTGCGATCGCTTCACCTTATGTCAGACACTCAAACCGTTTCCGCCGCTGTTGCCAGGTTGTACGATACCTATCCGTTTCCACCGGAACCGCTACTGGACGAGCCGCCACCCGGTTACAACTGGCGATGGAATTGGCTGGCGGCCTATAGCTTTTGCACCGGTCGCAAACCAGATCGCCAGGATATCCGCATTCTGGATGCCGGTTGTGGAACCGGAGTCGGCACCGAATATCTGGCTCATCTCAATCCCCAGGCTCAAATTACCGCCATTGACCTGAGTGTTGGCGCCCTGGCCGTGGCGCAAGAACGATGTCAGAGATCGGGGGCGGATCGGGTCCAGTTTCACCATCTCAGCTTGTATGAGGTGGCCCAGTTGCCAGGGGAATTTGACCTGATTAACTGTGTGGGTGTCTTACACCATTTGCCCGACCCCATTTGGGGCATTCAGGCTCTGGCAGCCAAACTCGCCCCAGGAGGACTGATGCATGTTTTTGTTTATGCCGAGTTGGGACGCTGGGAAATCAAGTTAATGCAGGAAGCGATCGGTCTTCTCCAGGGCGATCGCCGGGGTGACTATCGAGATGGGGTTCAGATTGGCCGTCAAATCTTCAGTTCCCTGCCAGAAGACAATCGCCTGGTACAGCGGGAAAAGGAACGTTGGTCATTGGACAACCAACGGGATGAGTGTTTTGCCGATATGTACGTCCATCCCCAGGAAATTGACTACACCATCGATAGTTTGTTTCAACTAATTGATGCCTCCGGACTTTCGTTTATCGGCTTTTCCAATCCCCGTACCTGGCAGGTGGACCCCTTGCTGGGCCAATCGCCGGAGTTGATGAAACGAGCTAGTCAGTTAAGCGAGCGGCAACGCTATCGGCTGATTGAGCTACTCAATCCCGCTGCTATCACCCATTACGAGTTTTTCCTAGGCCGCCCACCCCTACCCCGGATGGATTGGACCTCGGATGAAGCTCTGCTCAACGCCATTCCCCAACGGCATCCCTGCATGGACGGCTGGCCCAGTCCATGCCTGTTTAACTTTGACTATCAGATTGTGAATTTGTCCGATCAGGAATTCGCCTTTCTCCAGGCTTGCGATCGCAATCTGGAAGCCCAACAAAGTCTGCAAGATTTGCTGCAGCAGACGCCCCTGACGCTTGACCGAGTGCGGCATTTGCAGGATCAGCAACTGCTGCTGCTCACCCCTGGATGAAGGTCAGCAAATTTAACCACGTTAAGTATTATTACTCTGCGTGGTATGATGACGGATGGTTGAAAGCCAACGGCTAACTCGGGTCAATCATCCGAGGATTGCTCTGCTGGTTCTCAATAATGTTGCCGTTTCTTGTCAATTTCACCTGGGGTGAGGGTTTTGTCGCAAGCTAGCGAGTCACCAACGCAAACATCAAGTTCAATGCAGGACTTTTATCGCCTGCAGCGAGAATTGTTGCTGATCACACTGGGCTTGACCGGAGTGATCTTCGTCTCGGTCTGGCTGGTTTATTCCCTCAACATTGCTCTGAATTATTTACTTGGAGCGTGCACAGGTGTGGTTTACTTGAAAGTATTGGCTAGAAACGTTGAGCGGCTTGGCAAGGAGAAGGACCGAATTGGGAAATCCCAACTCGCCATTTTTATTGGGCTGATTATAGTAGCAACCCAGTGGAATGAGCTACATGTCCTACCTATTTTTTTAGGTTTTCTCACCTACAAGGCGACCCTCATTGTTTACATGCTAAAGAGTTTGACGGCCTCTGACTCCCCTTAGGCAGCCATTGTCGTCAGTTTTACCTGCTAAACCCTTCGGGAAAGTTACTCGGAGTCAAATGTTAAGCTTTCTTGCCAATTCGATCGCCCTTCCACTCGCCAACCTGGAAGTAGGTCAGCACTTTTATTGGCACCTTGGCAATCTGAAGGTCCACGGGCAGGTTTTTATTGTGTCCTGGATTGTGATTGCTCTGCTGCTATCTGCGGCGATCGCCGCCACCCGTAATCCCCAGCGGATACCAAAAGGAATTCAAAACCTGATGGAGTATGCCCTGGAATTTGTGCGGGAGCTGGCTAAAAACCAGTTAGGAGAGAAGGAGTACCGTCCCTGGGTACCGTTCATCGGTACTTTATTCTTGTTTATCTTTGTCTCAAACTGGTCAGGCGCTCTGGTCCCCTGGAAGCTGATTAAGCTTCCTGAGGGTGAGTTGGCAGCCCCGACCAATGACATCAACACCACTGTGGCGTTGGCCTTACTGGTTTCTCTGGCGTATTTCTTCGCTGGATTTAGTAAGAAAGGATTGGGTTACTTTGCCAAATACGTGCAGCCCACTCCCGTTTTGCTACCGATCGCCATCCTTGAAGATTTCACCAAACCCCTTTCCCTGAGCTTCCGTCTTTTCGGGAATATTCTGGCGGATGAGTTGGTGGTTGCGGTGTTGGTCCTTTTGGTGCCTCTGTTTGTGCCGCTGCCGGTGATGTTGCTGGGTCTCTTTACCAGTGCCATTCAGGCTCTGGTGTTTGCGACCCTGGCTGGCGCCTACATTCATGAGGCCCTAGAGGGTCATGGAGAAGAGCATGAGGAACATTCCTGACGTCCTCAGTTAGTCGTGGTTGTTAGGACTGAGCTTTAGCCAAATTCGGACTTTCTACCGAAGATCGGGGCTCAAGCCTGAAACCTGCAAACCTCAGTAGTCCGTTTGTTCTGTTTTTTAGAGGAAAGAGATCATGGATCCAATCGTTTCTGCTGCTTCTGTTTTGGCTGCTGCTCTGGCAATCGGTCTGGCTGCTATCGGCCCTGGTATTGGTCAAGGGAATGCTTCCGGTCAGGCTGTTGAAGGGATTGCCCGTCAACCAGAAGCAGAAGGCAAGATTCGCGGCACCCTGCTGCTGACTCTGGCCTTCATGGAATCCCTGACCATCTACGGTCTGGTTATCGCACTAGTGTTGCTGTTCGCCAATCCTTTTGCTTAAGCAATCGGTGCAACGGCTGGTAATAGGTGCGTGATGTTCCGTTCACACTTTCCTATTACCAGCTACTCCCTGTTTGGCTGCTTTCTTGACCTGATTACCGTATCACTCAAGGCTCATGTTTGATTTTGATGCGACACTGCCACTGATGGCAGTTCAGTTCTTGCTCCTGATGGTGGTCCTGAATGCGGTATTTTACAAGCCGCTGACCAAGGTTTTAGAGGAACGGAGTGATTACATTCGCTCCAACGAGGCAGAAGCTAAAGAACGGCTGGAAAAGGCTCAGGCGCTGGCTCGTCAATATGAGCAGGAGTTAGCTGAAACCCGGCGGCAGTATCAGGCAACCATTGCTGCTGCCCAGGAAGATGCCAAAAAACTGTCTGCTCAGCAAATCGCAGCGGCTCTGCAGGAAGCTCAGGCTCAGCGTGAGCAAGCACAAAGAGAGCTGGAACAGCAGCGTCAGGATGCTTTGGCTGCCCTCGAGCAGCAGGTTGAAGGGCTCAGCCGTCAGATCTTAGATAAGTTGCTGCCGGTTTAAGCAATTGGCAGTCTAAATTTCTTAGGTGAAATAGCTATTGCTAGCGAATAGCCGATAACGAAAGTAGCGCAGTTGTGGAAGTGTGTCATGGGTATCGTTTGGAAACTGGCTACAGGAGCAAGTCTGATTGGTTCTGAAGTCGCCGAATCCGCTGAGGCAGGCGGTTTTGGTCTGAACTTTGACATCCTGGAAGCGAATTTAATTAATCTAGCGATTGTCATTGGAATCCTGTTTTATTTTGGGCGGAATTTCCTGGGTAAGGTCCTGGGCGATCGCCAGTCCGCAATTCAGACTGCCATTCAGGAAGCTGAACAAAAGAAAAAGAGTGCAGCCATTGCCCTGGCTGAGGAGCAGCAAAAGCTGGCTCAAGCCCAAGCTGAGGCCGATAAAATTCGCTCCTCCGCAGATGAAGCAGCTAAGGTTGCTCGGGCAGAAATTTTGGCTAAAACGGAGCAGGAAATCCAACGGATGCGAGAAAATGCAGCTCGCGACTTAAGTAGTGAGCAAGAACGGGTGATTCGGGATCTGCGTCAACGGATTGTGGAATTGGCCCTGAAACAGGCTGAAGCCGAAATTCCTGCTCGTCTGGATGCCTCCAAACAACAGGAGTTGGTCAATCGTTCCATTGAATTCTTAGGAGGGAGGTAATCGATGGCCGACGGAGGAATTACTTCCAAGATCGCGGAACCCTACGCCGAGGCTCTGATGTCTCTGGCAAAGGCTAACGATTTGACCGATGCGTTTGGCGACAATGCCGCTGCGCTCATCTCCCTGCTGGATGAATCCGAGGACTTACGGGATTTGCTTGCCAGCCCGGTTGTTTCCGCAGATGTGAAGAAATCAGTTTTGCAGCAGTTGCTGGGAGATCAGGTGAATCCCCTGATGAAAAACTTCCTGATGCTGCTGGTGGATCATCGCCGGATTATCTTTTTGAAAGATATTTGTCTCCGTTACCAGCAACTGCTGCGTGAATTGAAACGGGCAGTTCTGGCACAGGTGGTTTCCGCAGTCGAACTGACACCGGATCAGAAACAGACTGTTTCCGACAAAGTTAAGGAATTAACTGGGGCCCAGTTTGTTGAACTGGAAAGTAAGCTTGACCCCTCTGTGTTAGGTGGGGTGGTGATCCAGGTCGGTTCCCAAATTTTTGACCTCAGTTTGCGCGGCCAGTTGAGACGGCTTGCTCTGCAACTTGCCAATGCCAATGCCTGATTGCTTACTTTGAGTTAGCAGCTTTCCTCAGACCCTTTACACACTCAACCGTTCATCCTTCATTTATCGATTTCAGCGAGTATCCTATGGTAGCTATCCGACCCGACGAAATTAGCAACATCATTCGCCAGCAGATTGAACAATACGACCTGCGTGTTAAGCCCTCTAATGTGGGCAGTGTGCTGCAAATCGGTGATGGTATCGCCCGTATTTATGGCCTCAGCCAGGTGATGGCAGGGGAACTGGTGCAGTTTGAAGATGGCACCGTCGGCATTGCCCTTAACCTGGAAGAGGATAATGTCGGAGCCGTGTTGATGGGAGGAGGCTTCTCAATTGAGGAAGGCAGTACCGTCACGGCAACTGGAAAAGTGGCTCGTATCCCAGTTGGGGATGCTATGATTGGCCGGGTTGTCGATGCATTGGCCCGTCCGATCGATGGCAAGGGTGAAATTCAAACGACTGAAACTCGCTTAATTGAATCTCCCGCTCCTGGCATTATTGAACGGAAGTCTGTTTATCAACCGCTGCAAACCGGCATCACCGCTATTGATTCCATGATCCCCATCGGTCGGGGTCAGCGGGAATTGATTATTGGTGACCGTCAGACCGGTAAGACCAGTATTGCCATTGACACCATCCTGAACCAGAAAGATGAGGATGTGGTTTGTGTCTATGTGGCGATCGGTCAAAAAGCATCAACCGTTGCAGCGGTAGTTGAAACCCTGCGCGAACGGGGCGCCCTGGATTACACCATTGTTGTGGCAGCTAATGCCAGCGATGCAGCCTCGTTGCAATATCTAGCTCCTTACACCGGCGCCACTCTGGCCGAGTATTTCATGTATAAGGGCAAGCACACGCTGGTGGTCTATGATGACTTGACCAAGCAGGCTCAGGCCTATCGTCAGATGTCGCTGCTACTGCGTCGTCCACCGGGACGGGAAGCCTATCCTGGCGATGTGTTCTATCTCCACTCTCGTTTGTTGGAGCGGGCCGCTAAGTTGAGCCCGGAACTGGGCGAAGGCAGCATGACAGCTCTGCCGATTGTCGAAACCCAGGCAGGTGACGTGTCTGCTTACATTCCGACTAATGTGATTTCGATCACCGATGGTCAGATTTTCCTGTCCTCTGACCTGTTTAACTCCGGTCAGCGTCCAGCGGTAAACCCTGGTATTTCAGTATCGCGGGTTGGTTCGGCGGCTCAAACCAAGGCCATGAAGAAGGTGGCTGGTAAGGTGAAGCTGGAACTGGCTCAGTATGATGATTTGCAAGCGTTTGCCCAGTTTGCTTCTGACCTGGATAAGGCAACTCAAAATCAATTGGCCAGAGGTCGTCGCTTGCGGGAGATTTTGAAACAACCCCAAAATTCTCCCCTATCGGTGGGTGATCAGGTGGCGGTGATCTATGCTGGGATTAATGGCTATCTGGATGAAATCCCTGTCGAGAAAGTAACCAGTTTTGTTAAGGGGCTGCGGGACTATCTCAAGAGCAGTGCTCCCACCTATGGCGAAATCATTCGGGAGAAAAAGGAGTTAACAGGTGAGGCAGAAGAGGTTCTGAAGAAGGCGATCGTCGAGTTCAGTAAGACCTTTTTGGCTGCTGCCTAAATTCAGTTTGGGGTTGGTGTGACAACCAATTGCCTGGTTGTGTCCGAGGTCTGGTTGTCTCACCTGCTCCGCTGTAAATTTCTTGAGTTTTGGATGGGTTCAATCGCCTTCTGCAACTGAAATTCCAGGCTCATTCTCGATAACTCCTCATTGATTGAATCGTTATGGCAAACCTTAAGAGCATTCGCGATCGCATCCAGTCGGTCAAAAATACCAAAAAGATTACCGAAGCCATGCGTCTGGTGGCCGCAGCCAAGGTGCGTCGGGCCCAAGAGCAGGTGATTGCCACCCGTCCTTTTGCCGATCGGTTGGCCCAAGTTTTGTATGGCTTACAGTCCCGATTGCGGTTTGAAGATGCCAACCTGCCTCTGCTGAAACGGCGAGAGGTCAAGACAGTTGGCTTGCTGGTGATTTCGGGCGATCGCGGTCTGTGTGGTGCTTACAACAGTAATGTGATTCGTCGAGCTGAAAATCGGATTCAGGAACTGAAAGCCGAGGGCATTGACTATCGTCTGGTTCTGGTTGGTCGGAAGGCCACCCAATACTTCCAGCGGCGTAATCAGCCCATCGAAGCCACATTTACCGGCCTGGAACAAGTCCCGACGGCTTCAGAAGCATCAACGATCGCCGATGAACTCCTATCCCTGTTCCTCTCAGAAACAGTTGATAAGGTGGAGCTGGTTTATACCCGATTTGTTTCCTTAATTAGTTCCCGACCAGTGATTCAAACCCTGTTGCCACTTGATCCAGAAGGATTTGTCACCTCAGATGACGAGATTTTTCGTCTAACTACCCGCGGTGGTCAGTTTCAGGTCGAACGGGAAAAGGTAATAACGCCAATTCAGAGCCTGCCGCAGGATATGATTTTTGAGCAGAATCCGGTACAAATCCTGGATGCCTTGTTGCCACTCTATCTGAACAACCAACTACTCCGGGCTCTGCAAGAGTCCGCAGCTAGTGAGTTGGCAGCCCGCATGACTGCCATGAGTAATGCCAGTGATAACGCTAAGCAACTGATTGGTTCACTGACGCTATCCTATAACAAGGCTCGTCAAGCAGCGATTACTCAAGAAATTCTGGAAGTTGTTGGCGGTGCAAATGCGCTGGCCTAGATCGTATGCCGAATACCTATCACGTTGAAATTCAACATCAAGGTCAGACCTATAGCCTGGACGTACCAGAAAACAAGACAATTCTGGAAGTAGCTAATCAGGAAGCTGGGTTGGATTTACCCAGTTCCTGTACGGCGGGTGTTTGTACAACCTGTGCAGCCCAGATTTTAGAAGGCACAGTAGAACAACCCGACGCAATGGGTTTAGGTCCTGATTTGCAAAAACAGGGGTATGCATTGCTGTGTGTTTCCTATCCCCGCTCTAATCTCAAAATTGCAACTGAAAAGGAAGAGGTCGTTTATCAACTTCAGTTTGGCCAGTTTCAACAAACGTGAGGCAACCATGACCACCCACTTTATTACGGCAGAAATCGACTTGCAGGAATCGCCAACGGCTTTGAGTCGGGCCATTGAAGCAGAACTGCAAAAGCATGGAGAACCGCTACGGTGGGCGATTACGGAAGTAGATCAGGAAACCCAGCGGGTGCTGGTTGAAGCAGTTGTGACAGCTGAGCCTGAACAGCCAATTTAGGTACTCTCGCAACTTTTTATCACCTCTTTGAGGTGCTCATTACTTAGCAGGAAAAACGCAGGGTCTGCAGATATTAACTTATCTGTATAACCCGCGTTTTTCTTGTATCGATTTTTAGGCTACATCTTACATAGTGCTGGCTTCTTATGAACTGCTAAGCAGCTAGCCATTGTTCCCCCATGCTTGGCTTGGGGCCCAACAGATGTTTGAGAAAACTATCGCTCAATTCCTGATTCCAGACACGTAACCGTACCATGATCCGCGTGAAAGTGAAAGCTAACTCGATAGCATGAGGTAGTTCCTCAAGACGATGAGTCTTTCGAAGTAAGTCATTGGCTTGGCTACGTTCATGCTCATGGTGCTTGGCAATCGAGATCAAATAGCGAGTAGATCCTTTGAACTGCCTCACATAAGTCTCGGCAAAAGCCCAACGGCAGAAACCCCAAAATTTTGCTAGATGATTAATTTCATCCTGCAAAGGTTGAGCAATCGCTTGTTGAAGTGCTCCCGTAGAATGTGCCATTAACCATAAATAAACTGATGTCGCGGCCCATTCTGTAGAAATGCGGCTTAGAAGGTGGTGATAGATAGCTTGCCAAGGATCATCTGTTGGTTGATATCCCGTTACTGAATTTGGCTTGAGTTGCAGCTTCTCGCCTGTTAGTTGCTGATAGATTTTGCTGAGAGCAGGGGCATGTTGCCGTTCTTCTTTTTCCCAAATACCAACAACTTTTACAGAACCGTCGGGCTTTTGAACGCCACCCATGAAATAAGCCATCTGAGGATGAACTGTCTGAAAGTAGTTCCAGCTTTCTTGAGAATATTGCCGAATCGGTGCTTCGATTTCAGTGGCTCCAGCAACAATCAGGGTGAATATCTGCGGGTCAATGCCAATGATTTCGCTACAATTGATTGCTTGCCACTGAATTGGTTCCCAATGGCGCTGGTGGGGATTTATAAACTGGGTTGGTAAGTCAGTCAGGCGATCGCTAAGGATTGCAACGGACAAATAACGATCAATCAGATAATTAATGCGTGCACGAGTCTGTAGATAGGTTGGATGTTTGTAACAGGAACCAGCCAAATCGATCTTAGTGAACAGTTGGTGAACGTTCATTCGAGCATCCTCTCATATTTAGGAATAACTGGAATCTTGCCTTGTTTTTTGTCTCTACTGTTTAAATGGATCATATTCAGCCAGAAGGCGTTCTAATTTAGCTTCGTCAATTCGGCTGAGCATCCGCTTGGACTCTTCTACATCTCGGATGGTTTTTGATAAACCGATCGTTGAGCCAATTGAGAAAAGCATGCCCATGCCTAGATAGCCCTTGATCCAGGTGTCAGCAGGCATGTAGATGATGCCAATTGATGTGGCCGTAATAGAAATCACAAATGAAATCCAAGTTTGTGTTACCCATGCACTGGTGTGAGTTGTCGTAGCAGGATATGTTTTTCCTTTCATCGGTAGCCTCCGGTGTCGTTTAAGGGTTTGATAGCAGAATTCTGGCAGGCTACTTCGTGAGCCTACAATGAGTAGACCCAAGTAATACCAAGGACTTCCAACTAGAGTGAGTTTTAGGAAAGGGGATGAAGTGCCCTGAAGCAGGGTGAAGTAAGATAGGAGTAACCATGGCGATAAAGAGGCTCTATGGATGCATCACAGATTGATGTGTGGTTTGCCCAGGAACACCAGAGCCAAATTGTCTCTCGTCTGATTAAGCGGGTAGGTTTGACTCGAATTCGGGCTGAATGTTTTGTGCGACTTTGGATTTATCTGTTGGTGAAGTTGCAGCGCGCCCAGCAGCCTGGCATTCAACCGCCATTGCAACAACTTGACCTACCTACAGAGCCTGTAATTTGTACGCTTCGTGAAGCGGCTGAGTTGTTCTATACGGATAAGGAATATGGCAGTGATCGAGCTGCTGGCATGATGTTAGATAAGCTAGCTGCCCTTGGCCTGATCAAAAAACATTTCGACGGAAATGCTACCAG
>CAZBTL010000025.1:0-3835 GCA_964494755.1 uncultured bacterium
ACTTGCTCGGTAAAGGCGATTTATTGTATTTGGCTGGAGCAACCCTATTACGGCTTCAGAGCTTATTCGCACCCCAAATTCCCAGAAACTTTTCCCTTTGATACCATAATGTGTCGAGTTGGGGCAGGTTGGCCGAAGAATGCAGTAGCCAGCATGTCATCCGGCTACTGCATCCCGCATTCCTTTAGTTAAAACATCAAGACAGTTTTTCCGTCTCTCCGCCTAAATTGCGTAATCCTGGGAAAGCTCTTCGTAGGTTGCCCTCATGGCTCGGGCTAATTCGGCAGCTACTTCTGGGCGCGAAAATTCCGGTGGCGGCAGTTCACCCCGACGCAGTAACTGCCGAACTTTAGTGCCGGACAGGTGAATCCGTTCCTCTGGCAAACTGGGGCTGGTCTTGGTTGTTGCCATTGACTGAGTTCGAGTGCAGTAGAAGGCATGTTCAAATTTCAATGGCGTGATACCTAGTTCGCCTGGTTGGAAGTCATCAAAAATGTACTGGGCGTCATAGGTGCCGTAGTAGTCACCGACACCGGCATGATCCCGACCGACAATGAAGTGGGTGCAGCCATAATTCTTTCGTACAAGGGCATGGAAGATTGCTTCCCTAGGCCCGGCATAACGCATGGCAGCCGGATTGATGGCCAAAATCACCCGATCCTTCGGGAAGTAATGCTCCAGCATAATTTCGTAGCAAGACATCCGCACATCGGCCGGAATGTCGTCTTCCTTTGTTGCACCAACTAAGGGATGCAGGAATAGCCCATCTACGACTTCCATGGCGCATTTGATGATGTACTCATGGGCCCGGTGGATTGGGTTACGGGTTTGGAAGCCCACCACAGTTTTCCAGCCTTTTTCCCGGAAAAGGGTACGGGAAGCTTGTGGATCAATTTGATAGGTCGGAAAACGAGGGTCGGTGTCCCGTTCCAGCAGCCAGACAGGCCCAGCCAGATTGATCGAACCCTGCTGATAAACTACTGCCACACCGGGATGCTTTTCCTCGTTGGTGCGATAGACATGCAAGGCTTCGTGCATTTTGTCATAAGCATACTTCTCGGTCAGTTGCAGGACTCCAATAAACCGACCGCTTAGATCATCTAGTCGCACCAGACTGCCCTCCTGCAATGGGGCTGCAACTTCCGCACTAACGGATAGGGTGATTGGAATGGACCAGGGGAGCCCGTTGGCTAGGTGCATCTCGTCTACTACCCGCTTGTAGTCAGCCTGACCCATGAAACCCGTCAACGGACTGAATCCCCCGATCGCAATCATCACGAGATCTGAGACGGCCCGCTCATCCAATTGGACTCGGGGCAGATGGTCAGCCTTTTCAAGAAATTCATGTTTTTGCTGCGGTGTGCAGATGCGATCAATTAGTTGTCCGCCGTGGGGGGGAATATTGTCTGGATGGTGACTCATGAATACCTTGCCTGTGGCTACCTGTCTGCAACCCTATATCGTACCAAAGCAGGTCAACACTTGGGTTGTGACAACCCGAAGGGCGATACCCCACAGGATGGATCGCATTGAGGGGTTTAACCCCTGCAAGGGAAAAGCCTGGAACGACCGCTGTATCGGGGATTCGGTGAATTTACAGAGGTGGTTCTAAAGATTTTCTTAGGGGATCCTGAAGTCCGCAGGACCGTTTAAGTAATTTAACGCTGGCTATTCCCCTGGCAAATTTGAGATCTTAGAAACATGCAGCATCTACTTAACTAACCCGTTTATTATGCGTTACCTAACCATTGGTCTTTCACTAGCAGCCTTGTTTATTGCGTCGGTTTCCCCGGCTGATGCTGGGGAAGGGTTGCCAGGTCGCCGGGTCGGGGGGGGGACTCGGTGGACAACTCCCCGCTTAAAGCCATCGAACTCAGTGCAAAACCGCTTGGCTGCTCTGTCATTTGCTTCCAGAAACCATCTGCCTGCTTCCCTGATGTTCAAAGCGATGTATCGCTAAAGTTGGGATTTTAGCCTGCATCCTTGGTGTTTGATTTCGCTCTCTTCAGGACTCGGACAAGATAGGTTCAGGTTGGTGATCAATATTTTATAATCCTGCTCTGGTGCAAGCTTCAGGATAATACCAGGGCAGGATTTTGTCTTAGAACACGACCGTGCTTTGTAGTTGACGCAGTAGTTTAGGGCCAACGCCAGGGATCTGGTCTAAGTCAGCCAGCGATCGCAGCGGGCGTTGTTGACGAGCTATCTGAATGCGCTTAGCCAATGAAGGTCCCACTCCTGGCAATGCCTCTAGTTCTGCCTGGGACGCCGTATTCACATTAATGGGGGGTTGGACAACTGCCTGGGTAGACCGCTGGGCTGAAGGAGATGATTGCCTGTGGGATGGGGATTTTGAGGGTGTTGGATTTAGGCGGATTTGGGAGGATTGCCGCTTGGAGGAGCATTGCGGCTGAGGCGTGGCCTTCTTGCGGATCGCTGGGGGAACACCCAAAATGGCATTGGCATAGAGGCGCTCAAATTCCCGTTGGTAGTGGGTTGTAACAGTTGGATTCGAAATGATTAGCACGGTTTCATCGTTTCCTATATTCGCCGCATCAGTCCAGTTATGGGATCCAGTGATGACAGTCCGTCCATCAATCAGACCAAATTTATGGTGCAGTAAATCACCGGGGGGCATACGGGGAACTCCCACACTGGTCAGCGGCGGTTGCCAGAGACGATTGTCTGGTTCCAGTTGACAATCTTCTCCAGCCAATGCCACTCCTAGCATATCGAGGGCTTCACTGTAAGAACGGTAAGCAAAACCAGGGTCAATTAGGGCTCGAATGGCGACTCCCCGCTGATGGGTGTCTTCCAGACCGTTAACCAACTGCTGATCGGAAAAGACAAACAACGCCAGATCGATGGATTGGCTGGCGGTGCTGAGGGTTTTGCTGATCGTGCCATTACTACTGCGACTCCAGGGAACCCGGCGGGAGGTTGGCGAAAATTGAACAATTACTGGAGTGGCTCCAATCTGGACTGTTTGGGCTGGTCGGTAGGGCTTTTTCACGCCAAACAGACTGTCTGGCTTACCGCCTGGACCATCTCCCCACATCAGGTCAAATTCTCGCTGAAACTGAGCTGCCAGCTCCGGACTCTCGATTTTCAGCAAATTGTTGGCGTTGCCTCGGCTGCTGGGAGAGCTGAAGTCTCCATGCATGTCGCTGGTTGTAAAGTTGGCTGAGGTGACGATAACGGTCTGGTTGTCAATGACAACAAACTTATGATGCATCAGATTGCTGCCATCACTGCCGTCGGCAGTATCGTCGATGCGGGGAATCCGGGCCTGATCGAGCATAATCAGGGCATCCCGCTGATTGATTTCCACCTGACTTAGTTGCCCATTTTGATCCAGATCGATCAGGCGACGTGCCTCGTTATAGCGGCTCTGCTCTCGTGCTGGCAGTCTGGCAATTTCTGCCGTAGTAAAGCTGCTGAAGGGGCGAGAGTAGGTATTTTCCAGAATGACTCGGACCTGGACACCAGCCTTCTGCCGCTGGCTCAGGGCGGCTGCGACGCCAGGCAGTCGAAGTTCCTGAACCGCCAGATCAATGGAAGTTTGGGCCTGGGAGATTGAGTCGATGATGATCTGCTCCAGATTATCTCCCGGTCTGATTTGCTGGCGATAGGGCTCCTGGTACTCGGAGGCGGGGTTGTGGTTGGTGTAGACCTGGATCAAAGGATCCTGCGGTAGTGGCGCAAGGGAGGTGGACTGAGACTGTCCTCGTTGGCAGGCAGATAAACTGAGGGCCAGCAAACTGGTCACAACTGGCAGCAGAGAAAAGCGGGGTAAGCAGAACACAGGTCATTCACCTACGTTTGTTATGATCAA
>CAZBTL010000025.1:3935-7840 GCA_964494755.1 uncultured bacterium
GCGTCGTTGCGGAATCATCCCACCTCGCTGTTGCCTGAAATTGTTGCGGCTGAGGGCGCGATTGAGATGGGGGAGGAGCCGCTCAATGCTCTACGGCGCAAACCCAAGGCTTCGATCAATGTTGCAATGGAACTGGTGAAGCAGGGTAAGGCGGATGCGGTGGTGTCTGCGGGGCACTCTGGGGCGGCAATGGCGGCGGCGCTATTGCGTCTGGGGCGGTTGCCGGGCATTGATCGACCGGCGATCGGGGCTGTGCTGCCGACGATTGTTCCGGGCAAACCCGTCATTATTCTCGATGTGGGCGCCAATGTTGATTGTCGGCCCAAGTTTCTGGAGCAGTTTGCCATGATGGGTATGATCTATTCCCAGCATGTGTTGGGGATTGAGCAGCCCAAGGTAGGACTTTTGAATATTGGTGAGGAGTCCTGCAAAGGCAATGAATTGGCTCTGCGAACCCATCAATTGCTGGAGGAAAATCCGGACATTCCGTTTTTAGGCAATGCGGAAGGGCGAGATGTCCTGTCGGGCCAGTTTGATGTGGTGGTGTGTGACGGCTTTGTGGGCAATGTGTTGCTGAAATTTGCTGAGGCCGTGGGCGAGGTTTTGTTACAGATTTTGCGAGAAGAACTGCCTCAGGGGGTTCAGGGTAAGTTGGGCACGTCTCTGTTGCGTCCTAATCTGCGTCGGATTAAGCAGCGGATTGATCATGCGGAACATGGTGGTGGCTTGCTATTAGGTGTGGATGGCATCTGCATCATCAGTCACGGTAGTTCTCAGGCTCCCAGCATCTTTAATGCCATTCGTCTGGCTCGAGAAGCAATTGACCATCAGGTTCTGGATCAGATTCGAGTCAGATATCGTAAAGGCAATAAGCAATCGGTGGTCAGCAGCAGCCCAACCGAATCGTTGGGATAAAACCGTCGGTTCTTCCATCACCACCGCAGTATTGGAGAGAAGCATTGATAGCACCAGGAGTTGGAATAGCACTGACAGGAACGGGCTCAGCCGTTCCGATTCAGTCATTGGATAATCAGGGGCTCAGCCAGATGGTTGAAACTTCTGATGATTGGATTACCACTCGAACAGGGATCAGTTATCGAAGAGTGTCTTCGCCGGAGGAGTCGCTAACGCATTTGGCGACCCGGGCATCCCAAGCGGCGATCGCCATGGCGGGGTTGGATCCGATGGATCTGGACTTGATTATCCTGGCTACTTCAACACCGGATGACCTATTTGGCACAGCCAGCCGGATCCAGGCAGAATTGGGGGCCATGAAGGCTGTGGCATTCGATCTGACGGCTGCCTGCTCTGGCTTTGTGTTTGGTCTGGTGACGGCGGCCCAATTTATTCGCTCAAGCACCTATCAGAATGTGCTGTTGATTGGCGGTGATGTGTTATCCCGCTGGGTGGACTGGTCGGACCGGCGCACCTGCATTCTATTTGGGGATGGGGCTGGTGCGGTGGTAGTGCAGGCGAACGATCGCGATCGCTTGTTGGGGTTCGAGCTTCGCAGTGATGGAACTCAAAACCAGTATCTCAACCTGTCCTATGAGTCCAAGCCTAAAGAACTGCTGTCTGAGGTGATCATCGGTCAGGGTAACTTTGGCTTTATCACCATGAATGGTCAGGAAGTCTATCGTTTTGCGGTGCGGCGGGTGCCGGAAGTGATTGAAAAGGCACTTTTCCGAGCCAATCTGACGGTGGAGGAGGTAGACTGGTTGCTGCTCCACCAGGCCAATCAGCGGATTCTGGATGCCGTCGGCGATCGCCTCAAAATTCCTAGCCATAAAGTCATCAGTAACCTGTCCGAGTACGGCAACACATCGGCAGCTTCCATTCCCCTGGCGTTGGATAGTCAGGTTCGGCAAGGCGTCATTCAACCTGGAGACCGGATCGTAGCGTCTGGATTTGGGGCTGGTCTAACCTGGGGAGCCGCCGTCTTTGAATGGGGCCGGTGAGCCAATTTTCTGTTTGTGGGTGATTGACGAATGACAAAAACAGCATGGGTCTTCCCTGGCCAGGGCTCTCAGGCCGTTGGCATGGGGATGGATTTACTAGACATTCCAGAGGCAAAAGAAAAATTTGGTCAGGCGGAGGCCATTCTGGACTGGTCCGTCTTGGAACTGTGTCAGGCAGAGGAAGAAAAATTATCTCGCACCCTTTATACCCAGCCCAGCCTGTATGTTGTTGAGAGCATTCTGGCTGACCTGATGGAGCAGCGGGGCCAGCAGCCTGATTATGTAGCTGGCCATAGTCTGGGTGAATATGCCGCCTTGTATGCCGCCAAAGTCTTCAGCTTTGAGGATGGGCTACGCCTGATCCAACGGCGGGCCGAACTGATGGACAGTGCCTCCGGTGGTCTGATGGCAGCGTTACTGGGGTTTGATCGGGAACAATTGGAGCAACAAATTCAGCAAACGCCGGATGTAGTGCTGGCAAATGACAACAATGCTGGGCAGGTGGTGATCTCTGGATCGCCAACAGCAGTAGAAACCATTATCAACCAGGTGAAATGCAAGCGAGCTGTGAAGCTCAATGTGAGTGGCGCCTTCCATTCCCCCTTTATGGCAGCAGCGGCCCAGGAGTTTCAAGCTATTTTGGATGGGGTCAATTTTGCTTCAGCTCAAGTGCCAGTTTTGTCGAACGTTGATCCGACACCCACTACTGATGCAACGGTTCTGAAACAGCGTCTAAGCCAACAAATGACAGGGCCGGTTCGCTGGCGTGAAATTACGCTGGAGCTAGCCAACCAGTCTGTTGGCCGAGTGGTGGAAATTGGACCGGGTAAAGTGCTGACTGGCATTATGAAGCGGACTTGTCCAGACCTGGTGTTGCAAAATGTGGGAACCTTAGCCGACTTGCCAGACTAATGCAACGAGCGCGCGAACCCTTTGCCAGCCTGGTGCTCTATCACCTGTTTAAGTGGTCGGTGGTGAGTCCCCTGTTGCATGTTTACTTTCGGGGCCGGATTTATGGAGCTGAGAAGGTTCCTAAAACTGGTCCTCTGATTGTTGTCAGCAACCATGCCAGCGATTTTGACCCACCGATTCTGTCTGCCTGTGTGCGGCGGCCAGTGGCTTACATGGCGAAGGAAGAACTCTTTCAGGTTCCTGTTTTAAGCCAGGCCATCCAACTGTATGGGGCTTATCCTGTTAAGCGCGGTTCCGCCGATCGCAGTGCGATTCGGTCAGCCTTGACTTCGATTGAGCAGGGTTGGGCGACTGGTGTGTTTATTACCGGTACTCGCACCCCTGATGGCCGGGTTACGGATCCGAAACTGGGTGCGGCTTTAATTGCCGCCAAGGCTCAGGCTCCCCTCTTGCCAGTGAGCTTGTGGGGCACCCACCTGATTTTTCAATCCGGCTCAGCCTTTCCTCGGCCAGTCCCGATTACGGTACGGATTGGCGACCTGATTCCCCCTCCAGTAGCAGGAGACCGGGACCAGTTGGAGTCCGTCACCCAACAATGTGCAACCGTCATCAACCAAATGCACGCCTTAGGGCGTTAGGATAAACCATGCAAGATTTAAGAGCCGAATTGGAAGAAGCGCTGGATGTGGCGGAGTGGGACTGGCTAGCCCCCCATGCTCGACGAGATTCCCTGATTGTGGTGGATGCGGCTCTGAATTTGTTGGATGTCGGGGTTGCGATCGCCAATGACAATGTGGTTTCGGTACAGCATTGGATTGACGAAGACTTAATTCACAAACCATCTCCCGGCCAAATCTTGGAATGGAATGCCAATCAAACCAAGCAATTCACCGCCTTAATTGTTCAGCCCTATGTTCTGGTGCAAGAACTGCTGGCGAATGATTGAGGTTAGCTTGAAATGCATGCTGCCCATCCTGGGCTATCTACAGGAATTCTTTCTATTTTTCGAGGTGCCCTTGAGTACAAGGGTATAGA
>CAZBTL010000025.1:7940-10594 GCA_964494755.1 uncultured bacterium
AGTTTTGTTGTTGTTACCTTCTGGCGGCAGTTTGAGCCGAAGACTTTTCCATCTGGGGAGTAGGGCGTTGGGGCGCCTGGGGTTGGCCAATGCCGTCGGTGTAGGCATAACTGCGGGCCAGCAACCAGAACCAGAGAGCGGGAAAACGCGGTTCTAGCCAGGGCTGGATTTGCCGCAGCAAGGTGGGGAACCAACTGCTAATCAGGGCACTGATAAACGCCGCTATGGAAAAGCTAAGGTAGCTGCCCAGCCAGCGCAGCAGATCAGCCGAACCAGCCATTTCCCAGATCCACAGCAACAAGGCCGGATTTCGCCGGGCGGCAACCAGCGCCATGCGGTTAAAAGACAGCCAGTCAATCCGGTCTTTAATAAACGCTTCCGCCACCTGCGGAGATTCTGAAGCCAGGATGCCAAAGAAGGTATTGAGCATGGCATTAATCCGTTCCGGCGGTAGGTTGCGGCCGGTGGGCACCATCATGCCCCTGGAAAAGAGCCAAGTGACCGCCACATTACTCTGGTAGGCTCGGATCTGATTCAGGTGGTCAGCCGTCAGCAGGTCATGCTTCAAAGCTGTATCTAGCAGGTGGGTTAGCCGGGGCAGGTTGCGCACCAAGGAGCCAAAGCCGGTGAAGATCAACGGTGATTGCAGGGAGGCCGCATCCCCGATCGCCACCAATCGGTCAAACCCCACCTGGCGATCGCGGCTGCTGGTGGTGAAATGACCGGGAATATAGCCAAAGGTCGCCTTCTTCCAGACCAGTTGGTCCAAGTTGCAGCGGCGATATTCCGGCAGAATGGTGAAAAAGTCCTCATACATCTCCAGCAGCGAACCGGGATTGTCGGCATGCACCTGGTGATAGTGGAACAGATAGAAGGTCAACTCTTCCCCTTCGGCGGGAAACAATTCCCAGATTAACTGCCGCCCCCTTGAAATATCCCCGTGACTGTTCAGCACATCGCCGTAGCGGGCATCCCAGACCCCCGGTTCAAAGCCGCTGCTGATTACCGCTCCCACGGTGGGACAAACACTGTCAAAGGCCCGTCCTCCGTTCAACTGCCAGGCAATGGGAGAAGCGGTTCCCATGGCATCGACCAACACTCGGCCCCGCGCCTGTCGCAGGGTCTGGTCGGACAGATGGTGGGCTTCTACCAGAACCTGCTGAGCATCGATCTCAGCTCGGACAAATTCTGTTTCATCCCAGATCTCCCCACCAGCCTGCCGCAGCTTTTCGCCACAAAGCCGTAACAATTTCTCCGCATCTAACCCCACATTCAATACCGTCGGTGTGTGGAGGACAGGGGCTTTGGCCTGAGGGGGATTATTGGCATCAAAGAACTTGTTAAAGCCATCGATGTATTCCCGGGCAATCACACTTTCAAACTCAGCCGCTGTAAACAGCCCCAGATCGATTACTCGCTGAAACTCACTGCGGGAAATGTTCCACTCCCGGTTCATGCGGCCAAAGGGTAACCGCTCCAGCAACAACACCCGATAGCCCAATCGCGCCATGACCGCCGCATGGAGCACCCCTAATGCCCCGCCTAGATAAATCAGATCATAGACCGGCAAATCCTCGGCCTCGGCGGCCACTCCCAGCGACTGGCTGGCAACCGATTCTACTTGAAAGACCACCTGTCTTGGTTGCTGGGGCTGGCACACCCCGTCCCGCCAGCGCTGCTCCCACCAGTAAACCCGCTTCAGATCATATTCTCCGTTGGGAATCTTTTGGAAATACTGCACCGTCAGAGGATAGTCAGGAGCCAGCGCCTCAAAAATAGATTGCTGCGACAGGTCAATCTGGGGTGGTGCTGGATAGCAGTTGGGAAACTGCTGTCGCAAATCCCGTTCCAGGGCTTTGAGCAGAGCCGCCTCCTGAGGAAACGGCAGAACTGACCAGCGAAAGACCTTCAGATAGGTGGTTCGCTGCACCGACCAGCAGAAGACAGCCAGTTCTCTATCCACTTGACCAGGAACAGCAGCCTGATCGGCAGCAGGCAGTATCAGGCGGATGCCACTGGCCGCCCTGATCTTTTCTCCGTTGAGGGGCTGAAATTGGGCTTGCAGCCAGGCGATGACAGCATCCGTGTCCGGGGTGGGAACTTCAAGATAGAGAACTTGCTTCATGCGACAGTCCAAAGAATTGATAAATTCAATCCCAAAATCGGGTTAACAAAGGTTTAATGTGCGCTAAACTGTCATACAAATTAGCCAAAAAACTTTACATAGCTTCTCATTATTTGAGTGCAAATCCCTGTTTGAAACCTGTCATGAACTATCCTATTCCAGCTAGCCCTCAAGAAATTGCAGCCCTTCGACAAAAATCCGTGGATGAGGAGCTGATTGCATCTGCCATTGTGGGTGTGATCCGAATGGCGCGATCGCAGGGACAGTCTTTACAGGAGTTGACAGCGGAAGTTCTGGCCGATGATGCCCTACTGGATAGTCAGCAACGACACCGCCTCAGCGAGATTGTGGCCCAAGTCTGGGATCGCATGCCCTAGCAGTCGATTCGTACCAAACCGCAGTGATCAGGATCTCCGGAGAACAAAAGTTTGCCAAAGCTCTTTTTGGGATAAAGATCACAGGTGCTGGGGAGGCTGATCACTGGAGAACGCCCCCATCCTGGCATGATTAAATCTGTAGGCTTCTCAGA
>CAZBTL010000025.1:10694-26790 GCA_964494755.1 uncultured bacterium
TGATCACTGGAGAACGCCCCCATCCTGGCATGATTAAATCTGTAGGCTTCTCAGATTTGGAGCAACCGAATTGGCTATGTTCTCGATGAAGTGCCTGGCTGTTCTGCCGTTGGCAACCACCTGTTTTCTGGCAATGAGTCCGATCGCAAAAGCTAGCGAATGGTACTTAGCAGCAACCAATAACTCTGATGATAAGTTTTTCCTGGACCGCAGTTCCATTGTCAAAACTGGCGGCAAAGCCAAAACCAACCTCTTCGCCGTGTTTCAAAAAGCCGACAAAGGGGTGATTGGTTTCACAGGTGAAATTGAATTTGACTGTGCAGCCAAGAAACTGCGGTATCTGAAATACGCTGACCTGGGCGAGGATGGCTCTACTAAGCAGTTCGGGGCTGATAAGGACTGGACGCCAATTAAGCCTGGCAGTGTTAACGATGTGGTGCTGAAGGAGGTTTGTAGCGGACGCTGATCCAGTCACTCCGGCTGCATCAAAATCAGACGCACTGGGTCAAGGTGCACCTGCCAGGGAAATGGCTGTTCTTTAATCGCAAACCATTTCTCCTTAAAAACCTCTGCCTGTAGGTGATAGTCCTGGGCATCTTCAGGACAAGAGTGAAACTTGAGAAATAATGTCATCCGGTGCGGGGTTTCGCTGGTCTGGGCCAGCCAACAGGGAAAGGTGTTGGCCAGTTCTCCATGCTTCGGAAACTGGATCTGGTGGGCCCGAATGCCCACATAGGTCAGTGCGTCTGGAAGTGGCTCCATCACCTGCAACTCCACCCCCCAGTCGATGGCAGTAATCCGATTGGCGCCAGTTGGCACTGCGGTGGAGAAGTTTTTACATCCAGTCAAGCGGGCGACGGTGTAGGAACCTGGGCGTTCAAAAATTTGCTGCTTGGGTCCATGGGCGATCGCCTGGCCGGTACTCAAAATCAACAGATTGGGGCAAACCCGATAAGCTTCTTCTAAATTATGGGTTACCAACAGGCTGACCCCTTTGTAGTCAGCCAGGTGTAGCCGCATCTCCTGTTCCATCTGGCTGCGTAGGTAGGTGTCCAGGGCGGAAAAGGGTTCATCCAGCAATAGGGCTTCTGGTTGGCTGGCCAATGCCCTGGCCAGTGCCACTCGTTGCTGCTGGCCGCCCGACAATTGCTGGGGATGGCGATCGCCATAGCCCTCCAGTTGCACCATCGCGAGTTGTGCTTCCACCCGACGCCGAATTTCTGCCTTGGATAGCCCTGGCGGCAGGCCAAAGGCAATGTTTTGGGCCACCGTCATGTGGGGGAACAGGGCATAGTTCTGCACCAAAAAACCAATGCGGCGATCGCGACTGGGCAAATTGATGCCCGTCTGAGCATCAAACAGCACCCGCCCATTCAACACAATTCGTCCGCTGGTTGGGGTTTCCATGCCGGCAATACAGCGGAGCAACTGGCTCTTGCCCGCACCGGAACCACCCAAAATCCCCAACGTCGTTTCCCTGACCTGAAACGCCAGATCCAGATCAAAACTGGCCAACCGCTTGTGAATGTCAACCACCAGACCAGATGTTGCCTCGGTCTGAGTTATCGGCTGGTTCCAGCCACCCAATTCATCCAACCTGGGCTGCTTTTTGCTGGCAGTCCCTGCCGCCCTAGCGGCAGTTCGGGTTGCCCAGGCAGAGCGGTTGCGACGTTGCTCTTGCCAGAAGTTAACGGCAATGATGCCGGACAGGGAAATCAGCAGAATGGTGATCGCCCAGAACCAGGCTTCATTCATGGCGCCAGCTTCCACCGCAAAGTAAATCGCCATGGGAATAGTTTGGGTTTGACCGGGAATATTACCAGCCAGCATCAGGGTCGCGCCAAATTCCCCCAAGGCCCGAGCAAAGGCCAGGGTGCTTCCGGCAAGGATTCCTGGCAGGGCTAAGGGCAGCATAATCCGTCGGAAAACCATCCATTCAGAGGCGCCCAACGTGCGGGCCACGGCCAACAGATTGGGATCGATCTGCTCAAAGGCCCCCAGGGCTGTGCGATACATCAGGGGAAAGGAGACAACGGTGGCCGTAATGACTGCGGCATACCAGCTAAACACAACGCTGAAGTCAACCGTCATCAGCAGTTGGCCCAATGGACCATTTTTGCCAAACAGCAGCAGCAGCAAGAAGCCTACCACCGTTGGCGGCAGAATCAGCGGCGAAACAAAAATCCCTTCCAGTAAGGATCGGGCTTTGCCGCGATAGTTCAACATCCAGTGGGCAACAGCAATACCAATAAAAAAGGTAAAGCCGGTCGCCAGCAAGGATACTTTGAGGGAAATCCAGAGCGGTGACAGATCGACTGGAAAGACAGAAGATTCATTCATTTATCTGACGATAAAGCCATACTTGCGCAGGATGCTGCGGGCTTCATGGCCCGACAGGTAGCGCACAAAAGCCTTGGCAGGGGTGGGCTGTTTACTGGCTTTGAGCACTGCCATGGGATAAACGATGGGTGAATGGGTTGATTCATTGGCCGTTGCCACCATCTTCACCTTGTCAGAAATTTTGGCATCAGTGAAATAAACAAATCCGGCATCTACATTACCACTCTCAACCGAGGCCAGGATCTGGCGCACAGTATTGGCATAGACCAGTTTGGGTTTCACCGCCTCCCACAGAGTCAGGTTTTTCAGCACCTGTTCGGCATACTGACCGGCTGGAGAGCTACGTGGTTCGCCGATGGCAATCCGCTTGACCGCCGAGTGCTTCAAACTGGCAAAGCTGGTCACGTTGGTGGAGCCTTTGGCGGTAATCAGAACCAACCGGTTATAGGCCAGGTTGCTGCGAGTACCGGGCAGCAGGTCGCCTTTTTTTTGCAAGGTATCCATCTGCTGGTTGGCAGCCGAGATGAAGATATCGGCCGGCGCACCCTGTTCAATTTGCTGTAGGAGGGCTCCAGCCGCGCCAAAGTTAAAGGTGAGTGTAACCGATGGATTTTTCTTCTGATACAGCGGTTTAATGTCTGCCATCACATCTTTCAAGCTGGTGGCAGC
Organism: uncultured bacterium; assembly: GCA_964494755.1. Lineage (GTDB taxonomy): Bacteria > Cyanobacteriota > Cyanobacteriia > Leptolyngbyales > Leptolyngbyaceae > CAZBTL01. The sequence continues at coordinate 13,704 of CAZBTL010000025.1, forward strand.
AGAGACCCGCAGGTTGGTATTGGCCTGGACTGGCGTCGGCTTCAGCAGGTTTGCTCCAATTACCAACAATAGGCTTGCGATCGCCGTACCCAGAAAGGTAATACATCGTTTCCATTTCATACAATAGTTACCGAGCAAAGAGACGGATCGGTTTCAGTTGGTAGGATCCTACCAATCCCACCCAGATCTACCAGCTAAGTTGGTAACAGAATGCCGAGAAAAGCACAAGGATGGATCACCTTTCAGACCTCCCCGGAGGAGCGTCAGCTTCTAGAGGAAATCTGCCAAGTCTCTCAGCGCACGAAAACGGAGGTTCTCAGAGAACTGCTGCGGGGGTTAAGAGCTTCTACCTCCGAGCGTCCGCATGAGTCGGAAAACGAGGCCCTGGAATCCCTACAACCTCAAGCTCCTCAGCATCAGGTTGCGGCATCTGCTGCTGCGCCCGCCAGCAAGAAACCCCTCAAAGTGAGTTCTCGCAACATCTTGGAGGGGCGAATCACCCGCATTGTGAAGGGTTCGGTCAATACGGAGGTGACGCTGGAAATTATCCATCGGGTGGAACTGACTTCTATCATTACCACTAGCTCGGCTGAAGCGCTGGAACTGGCGGAGGGCAAGTCCGCTTACGCCATGATTAAGTCCAGCGATGTGGTGATTGCCATGGATTAAGAATTTTTAGGAGAAAAAATAGCCAGCGGAGATTGATTTCCTATAGCGGCGAAGCCTTGGGGCAATCGTTCGTGCTTAGAAATCTACTCCCCGCTTGAGATCGACACCTTTCTCAGCATAGTGTTTGTGGCAAATCATTTCGGAGTGGATGCTGGCCAGATCAAAGTAGGCGGGCGGGTTCTTGCAGCGACCCGTGATAATGACTTCCGTATCGCGAGATTTGCGCAGCAATGCCTGAACAATCGGTTCTTCTGGCAATAGTTCCAGATCCACAGTGGGATTGAGTTCGTCCAGGATCACTGTTTTATAAAGGCCAGAGGCGATCGCGGCGCGGGCAATTTCCCAACCCCGTTCGGCCTCCACATAATCTAACTCCTGTTGCTGTCCCCGCCAGACAATGGCATCCCGGCCACAGCGCTGGTGATCCACCAGGTTGGGATAGCTTTGCCGCAGCGCAGAGATGGCAGAGTCCTCTGTGTATCCGGCTCCCCCCTTCAGCCATTGCATAATTAACACCCGATGGGACTTGTCCTGACTGATGCCCCGCCCGATCGCCTGCAAGGCTTTACCCAAAGCGCTGGTGGACTTACCTTTGCCTTCTCCGGTGTAAATCTCAATGCCCTCAATGCCGTGGTGCTTTGCGCTGGGATGGAAGTGAGGCCGCATTTCTGAATGCAGGTCGGCAATGTCCAGCAGCGATTGGGGCGCTCCCCGACCCGTGGCAATGATTTCCATGTGCTCTGGCTTGCGCCGCAGGGTGCCAACCACTTCCTCCACTGGCAACAGGCCCAGATCCAGCACCGGGTTCAGTTCATCCAGCACCACCACAGAATAAAGCCCAGAGGCGATCGCACCCTTGGCCACATCCCAACCCCGCAAGGCTTCCAACTTGTCAAACCGGGTAATATTGTCCGCCCCAAAAAATTCCGCTCGGCCCGTTCGCACCTGATCAATCAGGTGGGGAAACCCTCGCTGCAGCGCTTCAATTGCCGCATCCTCATCGTAGGTCCGTCCCGGCCCCTTCAGAAACCGCAACAGCAACACTCGGGTCTGCCAATCTGTGTTGATGCCTAGACCGATTGACCGCAACACCACCCCCAGAGCCGCCTGGGACTTGCCCTTCCCCGCACCGTCATAAACATGCATCTGGCCAATTAGTCGCTCAGATCGGGTCTGTGCGGTGCGGATGCCAATCCCTGTGCGTACCATAGGCTTTAAAGCTTGCTGTAGCATCATCTTAGCGAAACTTCCTGCTGATGGGTTCCTCGACTGAGAGTTTACACCATATGTAGAGGAATGACTGGGAAAATAAGCGGGTTAAGTCTAGATCTGTTAATCTCTGTCTAGAATTGTCATTGCCAACTTTTGGGACTGGGCGAACCTAGCGATCAATTTGGCAGCTTTTTCCCTGTTTTTCATGCCGTGGGAGTCGTTTAAGGACTACTCTAAAGAACGCACCGGATGGCTAGATGCGGGCTTCCGGCGCAGCCGTTGCCGCCAGGAGGGGGTGAGTGTTTTCAACAGTCGGCGGATTAGAGCCAGGTCGGGCGACGTGCCGCCATAGCGCCAATGCACATAGGCATGGGTAATGCCCTGAATAGCAACGGCCTGCTCCGGTGGTTGGGTTTGACTGACCTGCTGGCCATATTCCAGTGGGGTCTGGGATGGCTGTTTGCGGTAGCCCCGATGGGCTAACTGGTTCAGCATCTGTTGATAGAGCTGTTCCATGGCTGGTAGGCGCGACAGCCAGTAGTGATAGCGCCAGTAGCGCCAGCCCTGCCAACTCAACCAGCCCAGGAAGCCAGTGGCGATCGCGGTAATCAAGGCAGTCAGGATGCCCAGCCATCCTTTGGTCAACAGACCCAGAAACCAGCCTAGGAGGCGGGCCAACCAACCCGCGATCGCCCCAAAGACTTGATTCAACAGGCTGGTCAGGGGACTGGGAAGCCAGCCTGCCACCCATTGCCAGAACCGTTGCAGGACGGTGAAGGTCTGGTCTTCTTCGACGGAGGGGGGGATCAGCTCATGGCCGGGAATCGGGTCAAAGGCCCACCAGCCAAAGTTGGGAAAATAGACTTCGGTGATGGCATGGGCATCCGTGTTGCGGACCACATAGAGCCCAGTGAAGGGATTGAACTCACCCGGTCTGAACCCAACGGCTAGTCGGGCTGGAATGCCAATCGAGCGCAGCATTATTGCCAGGGTAGTGGCAAAGTGATCCGGATATCCGCCTTCATACTTGAACAGGAACGTCTCCACCAGGTCTTCGTTTTGCTTCAAGAAGGGCAAGTCGGGTTGGATGGTATAGCGTTGTTTCAGTTCTTGGGCTAGGAAAAGCGCCTTTTCGTAGGGGGCCGTAATCGGTTGGGGGGAACGGGCCAGCATCGCCTCTGTTTTCTGACGCACCTTGTCCCGAATAGCGTCTGGCACTTCCAGGTAGTATTTCTGGATGTTGACTGGATAGCGGCTGGAGGTTTGTTGCAACTGTGTGCGATCGCGATAGGGAACGTCGGAAATGACCGTGTAGGTCAGTCCTTCCAATAGCTCCAGCGGCGATCGCAAATTGCCCTCCGGATCAATCGCAATCTGGCGGGTGGGGAAATAAAGCACCTTTGCCTGGGCCAGTGCTGGAATCAGGTTGGGTAATTCAGCCACCACCGTGTAAGTTTGCACCACTTCCTTTTTCTGGGCCAGACTGGGCGATCGGGGTAGGAAGAACTGGTAGGACCAACTGGATCGTTCCACTGTCTTGGCGGCTTGATTGCGAGAAATTTCCCAGCCCTGCCCCAGGTATCGATCAAACGCCAGCACGCGCCAGAACCCCTCCGCCTGAGAGCGCACCCGCATAACGACCTTGGGTTTCATCTGGCCCCGCAGGTTTTGGTTAATGCGTTGATTGAAGCCGTAATAAAACTCTTCATCCATGACACCAGGGCCGCCCTCCTGCCCCTGGCGACTGCTCCTGCCCGTGCCACTGCCGCGGCTGGCGTCTCCAGTCCGCACGTATCCGGGGTTAATGATTTCAGTGCTGTCGTTGAAGTCCCGTTGAATCGGGGCACTGACGGGAAAAGTCTGCAACTGATAGCCAGGCAGACGTGGCATGATGGCGAACAGCCCCAAGCCTAGAACCAGGACTGCCAGCAAGAATCCAATCAGTTGCTTAACGGAGAGTCCAGATTGCTTCAGGGGTAAACGCAAGCCACTGGCAACCAGCCCCAGACGGGAACGATAGTCCAGCAGCAGAACCGGCAGGGCGATCGCCAGAAAAACCAGCAACAACAAGCCAAAACCCATGGTCTGGCTGAGGGTGCTGGCCACACCCAGCAAGATCAGACCAATCACCATGGAATAGCCTAGATCTTTCCGCCGAGGCAGGTCAAAACTATGTAGCACCTGCAATTGCACCAGCAATTCGGCCAGAACCAGACGGGTATCATTCAATTGCCGCCAGAGGCCAGCAAAGAAAGCTCCCAGCGCCAGCAACATCAGAATAGCAATGGCGAATTTAACTGCCACATTGGGGCGGCGGCGACTGTACCAACTCCAGGTTGCTCCGGCAATACTGAGGGGGATGGCCCAACTACTCATTTCCGTTTCAGCCGCCACATCCGTTGCCACGATTCCTACCAGGACAAGCGCCTGGGTCAGAATCCGCAACAGCAACGAATCCTCAACCTCCGTGGGAGAAATGGCTTCAATCTTGGCAATCTGACGTTGAATTCGCTGGAAAAGGGAGCGCGAACTGAATCGGTTAAAACTAGAAGGATTCGCCATATCGGTCTACTAAATAGCGGAGAAATATGGACTGGCATTGTCTGCTTTCCAGCCTACCCCATCTTGTCAAAGTGATTGGCTGATGGATACCCCGGTCCCTGAGACAAAGCAAGGCGGTGATGGGCTAAGAACCGTCCAGATTTCGTTTGCTCCCTGCCTGTGCTTCATCTGTGTCAACTGGTTCTACAGGGGGCAACCAGTTAAGTTGATTTACGTCTGATTGCAGGGGAAAAGCCACAGGTAAAAGCTGATTCGTCCTGGCTTCAGGCGGTTAATTTCCACCCCTGGCTTGGCAATAATTAATACCGGTTTAAAGGGGGAGGAGGGGCAATCGAAATATATGGGTTTATTCACGAACTTGTCTAAAATTACTGACACACTTCCTAGTTCTAGAGGGTATCTTGGAAGAAAGTCTTTGGGGAGAATGAAAGTCATGCGTCAGCGGATCGTTCTAGCACTGATCGGAACAGTGGCATTGACGATGGCAGGGTGTGCAGCTGAAGAAGAGACTCCGACCGCTTCTTCTCCTTCTCCTGAAGCGACCGCCAGTCCTGCGTCCACTGCCCAGAAGCCCTTCGCGAAGCCACTGGTGGCGCAGAAGCCAACTGTTCCGACAGCAATTCCGGGGTTGATTCAGTCCACCAACCCGGATGAGCGAGCTCGTCAAGTGCAGGCCACCCTTCAGGCTAAGACGACGACCAGAGATCCGTTTGCTGGCTTGCCGCCCACCCTACCCAAGGCAAAACCGGCCACTGTGCCGACGAAGGTGCCAACCGTGAGCAAGTTGCCTCAGGGTCGGACACAGCCATTGTCGCCGTCCACACCACCGCCTCCTAGCAGCCTGCCACCCCAACCTGGTTTGCCAGGATCTCCAACAGCGATCGCTTCGCCCGGTCCTTCCATTGCTGCTTTGCCGGAACAGCCCAAGGCGACTTTGGCTAATGAAGTAGAAGTCAGTGGAGTGATTCAAGTGGGCGGAGTGACCCAGGCCATTGTCAAAGCTCCCAATGAACCGACTTCGCGGTATGTGCGGGTGGGGCAGCGGTTATCGGATGGACAGATCCTGGTGAAACGGATTGAGATGAATGCGGCTGGCAGCCCAGTTGTGGTGCTGGAGGAAAATGGCATTGAAGTGTCTCGTTCGGTTGGCGAAAGAGCCAAAGCGGTAGAGACGAAGACGACCTGATCTCCAGTTCTAAGCGCTGGATGCTGCAAAGCAGTGGAATAAAGGACGTCTGATGGGGCGTCCGTTGTTGCATTATCTGTCAGCAAAAATTTGCAACGAGAATGGTTGGACCCAGGTGATCCAGCGCTAGAGTGATGTCAGGCTCCGGAGATAGGGTTATGGCTGACGATGTTGACCAGCTTGCTGCTTGGTCTTGGGATACGGAATTTCTCAACCTTCTGTTGCCAACCTGGCCTCGACCGCAACAGGATACGGATTTGCTGCGTCAATTGGGGTTTATCCCTGGTCTGAAGGAAGTGTTGATGCTGCGTCAGGTCCATGCCCTGGAGCATGCGACGGTTTGGTTGCTGAGTAACCAGGAGGTTCGCCTCGATCAGACGTCGGTTGTGGCGACGGATCATGAGTGGCTGGGGGGGCTATCCTGCGATCGCGGCTTTTATCTCTACGGCCAGGTTCACCTAAATGACCTGAAGCGGGCAGTACAGGCGGCGCTCCATCGCCTCAGAAAGGGGGAATGGCAGTTGGCGATTCATCCCCGCTGTGGCACGAATGTTTCGGTTGGGGTAGCGCTGACGGCTGGGTTAGCGGTTGGCTTTTCCCTGTTGCTGCCCCGCGCGCCGCTGGAACAACTGCTGGGGCTGGGCTTGGCGGCCGCGACGGCTACCCACCTGACGCCTGAATTGGGCAGTTGGGCACAGCGCTATTTAACCACGGCGATTCCGTTTAACCTGGCAATTGAGAAAATTTTTCCCGTTCAGGACAACCTGGGCCGTCCAGCCCATTTTGTCCAAGTCAAGTGGATCACCCCCTGAAGAACTATTGGCATCGCCGCATCAGGCGATCGACGCTTCTCAGGATCTGTCCAGCCAGAATTGCCGCGCCAAAGCCATTGTCGATGTTGACCACGCCAACTCCGGCGGCACAGGAATTGAGCATGGATAACAGGGCCGCCAGACCATTGAAGCTGGCCCCATAGCCCACACTGGTGGGTACGGCGATCACCGGACAGTCGGCCAGACCGGCAACCACACTGGGCAACGCACCCTCCATTCCCGCCACCACAATTAGAACGTCGGCATTGGCAATTACCCGACGATTGCTCAGCAGCCGGTGGATGCCAGAGACTCCGACATCCCACAGGCGGCTGATCTGGAAGCCGCAGAGTTCCGCCGTCACCGCTGCTTCCTCGGCCACTGGCAGGTCGGCTGTGCCCGCTGTCAGAATGCCAATCAAGCCAGGGGGCGGTGGATGGATCCGGGATCGTTCCGGGGTCAGGGCGCAAATGCGGGCATCGGGATAGTACCGCACCTCAGGGACCTTTCCCTTGATTTGGGTATAGATTTGCGGCTCAATCCGGGTGGCCATGACCACATCGGCGCGATCGCGCATGACTCGCATAATCTGGGCAATTTGCTCCGGTGTTTTACCGGGGCCCCAGATGACTTCGGGAAAACCTGTCCGCAGAGCGCGATGGTGATCAATGTGGGCAAAGTCTTCCACGGACTCGTAGTGAAGATACTTGAGCTGGTCGAAGGCGGCATCAGGGGAAAGCTGTCCCTGGGCAACGGCTTGCAGCAGTGATTGAATGACGTCGGGTTGGGTCACGGTTCAGTTCAAAGATGGGAGTAAAAATGGTAGGGGTAGGAATGTCTGGCCAGTTGTAGAACTGGAAGGCTGGTCAGGAGCCCAACTTGAAGGCTTCCACGAACAAGCTGTAGATCAGGCCAATTTTAAAGGCGTTGAGAATCTGAAGCAGGAGCGATCGCCCGGTTTTTGCTGGCGCCCTGTAGGTCAGACGACTGACCAACTCGGTCAGCACGACTAGCATGGCGGCAACCACAATATCCCACTCGGCGGCCTGGCCAGAAATGGTTGAAACGGCTGTGCCGAAAAAGTTCCCCAGCAACAGGCTGATCAGTAGGACGGAAAAGCGCCGCCAGGGATTGCGCAACCAACTGCCTACCCCTTCAACCGTTCGATCAAACAGGCGATTCAATCGGGTCTCTTGCATGAGTCCAATCACCGTTCAACTATCTCGTTCATTAAATCGCTTACGCCTGGTATTGAAAAGCTGCCGCCAACATTTGCGATCGCTGTCTGAGTGCCGCGCAGCCTATTCCTAGTGGCATCGATATTGAGAATCCGCGGAAATCCTGAGCTTCTCGCACCTGATGGTCAGAAGATTGTTATTACTAAAGGTAGGAGTTATTGGCATCTGAGGAATGTGGAGCAAGCCAATTAAGCAGAAAAAGCCGTGGTATCCTGCCCTGGCAATCACGTTGGGGGTTCTCGTCTTCGTTGCCGGAGCCTGGTTCCTGTTTGGTCGTCCCAATCCACCACTTGAACCAACCGGGCTGGAGGAGTTACCGTCTCCCACGGCCGAAAATCAAGCTCCTTCCGCCCCACCGCTGAAAGTCTCTCCTCTACCCCAGCCCACCGGGGTCCAATCCCCAACAGCCCAAACCCCCAGGCGTCAGACCGCCCCGGCCCAACCAGGAGAAGTAGCAACCCATACAGGGATTCTGCGGGTCAGCAATCCCACCGACCATCCCGTGCGGGTGGCCATCCTGGCCCAAAGGCCCAATGTAGTTGCCTCATCGACGGCCGCTGAAGCCTACGACTTGCCAGCCCACTGGGACTTTGAACCCGGTGAAGGAGCCACTAAAGGCCTGTTGCTGTCCTTGCCTAACCGTCAAATCAAACTCCGGCAAGGGGATATAGTGATTGCCTTTGCTCAGGATGGTTCGCGCCAATACTGGGGCCCCTACGTTGTGGGAGAAACGACCTTACCGATTTGGAATGACGAAACAGGGGAATGGCAGTTGGTGCTTCAACCCTAAAGCTGGGATCGCTGTCTATGCGGCTTCGGAGTAGGATTGCTCCGCCAAGATGGCATGGTAATAGGCTTGCAACTGTCGCGTTGCTGCGGACCACCCCCACCGCTCGGCTTCCTGACGGGCGTTTTGGCGCAGTCGATGCCGCTCTTCGGCATTTTCCAGGAGTCGAATCGTCGCCGTAATGGCGCCCCGTTCATCCGCTGGGTCGAACAAGTAGCCATTGACGCCATCGGTGACAATGTCCGGGATGCCGCCAGAACGGGCAGCCACAACGGGGCAGCCAGCCGCCATTGCTTCCAGGAGTACTAGCCCCAGGGTTTCCGTGCGGGAAGGAAAAACAAATGCGTCTGCGGACGCAAAGGCAGCAGCCAGATCTTTGCCTTTGAGATAGCCCACAAAGTGAGTGGGGGTGTCAGCAAAGAATTTTTCCAAATTCTGGCGATGGGGGCCGTCTCCGACCAGCGCTAGACGGGCATCGGGAATTGCTTCCATGACAGGCCGGATCTGTTCGATTTCTTTCTCCGCAGATAACCGACCCACATAGAGTAGCAATGGGGCGTCTGGATACCCCTGACTCAGGTGCGATCGCATCTCCCGGCTGGCCAGATGGGGTTGGAAGGTTTCCGTATCCACCCCCCGCTGCCACAAGGCCGTCCGCTCAATGCCGTGATCAGACAACGCCTGCATCATAGCCGTAGAGGTGCAGAGATTAATCGAAGCCTGGTTGTGGACCGCCTTGAGCAGCTCCCACATCACGCCTTCCAACATCCCCAGGCCATAGTGTTGTAAATACTCCGGCAGATGCGTGTGATAGGAGGCAATCAGGGGAATATCCAGCGATCGGGCATAGTAGACACCAGCCAAACCCAGAACTGCTGGGTTGACGACATGGATCAAATCTGGTTGAAACTGCTTCAGGGCTTCGCCAATGGAAGGTCGAGGCAAAGCCAGTTTAAGCTCCGGGTAAAGGGGCAGAGGAAACCCAGAAACCCCGTGAATCTTTGCCCCTTTATACTCCTTCAACCCTCCATCCGGCGAAAAAACCATGACCTGGTTGCCCATCCGTTGCAGATGATCAACCGTATGGCGAAGCCGGGTCACAATCCCATCCACTTTGGGCAGGAAGGTCTCGGAAAATAAAGCAATACGCATACGAAGGTTGAAGAATCCAAACGTCAATCATCAAACCTGAACTTTCAGCCGGGCAAAGCACAGACCTGGGTCAGTGGGTCAGTTTAGCGCCGCCAGTTAACCTTGGGGAGAACCTGCTCCAAATCAACCCGATGCTTGTACTTCATGGCCACATTCAGAAGAGAGTCCAACAGCGAGTCGGACAAATAGTGGGGTTGCAGACCCAAGTCCAACAGATTGGTGTTCTTGGCGTTAAAGTAATGCTCCTCCAACTCAATGCGAGGATTTTCCAGGTTCTTCACTTCCACCTTCAGCCCCATTGCCATCCCAGCTTTCTGAACCATCTGGGCCAGATCACCGACACTGAATTGCTCCGTAAACTGGTTGAAAACCCGAAATTCGCCATGCTGAGCGGGGTTAGCAATTGCCAATTCAACACAACGCACCGTATCTCGAATGTCCAGGAAACCGCGGGTCTGTCCCCCTTTGCCATACACCGTCAGCGGATGACCGATCGCCGCCTGGATACAGAAGCGGTTCAACGCCGTACCAAACACCCCATCGTAGTCCAGTCGGTTGATCAGCAGTTCGTCCATACCGGTTTCTTCGGTCAGCACACCGTAGACCACCCCCTGGTTCAAATCGGTGGCGCGCAGTCCCCAAATGCGACAGGCAAAGTGAATGTTGTGAGAATCATGCACCTTACTCAGGTGGTACATGCTGCCAGGTTGCTTAGGATAGGGCAGGGTATCCTTGCGGCCATTGTGCTCGATGGTAATGTATCCTTCCTCAATGTCAATGTTAGGGGTGCCATATTCACCCATGGTGCCCAGCTTGACCAGGTGACAGTGGGGAAACTCCTCTTTGATGGCATAGAGCAAGTTCAGCGTTCCCACCACATTGTTGACCTGGGTTAAAACTGCATGCTCCCGGTCAATCATTGAGTACGGCGCCGATCGCTGTTCACCGAAATGAACGATCGCTTCCGGTTCAAACTTGCGCAAAGAGGTGATTAAGAAGTCGTAGTTGGTGATGTCACCGATGAACAGCTCAATCGACTTACTGGTGAGATCCTGCCAGCGCTTGATACGTTGTTGGATGGGAGCGATGGGAGTCAGGGTTTCAGTACACAGCTCATTGTCCCAGTGTCTTCGCACCAGGCTATCTAAAATCGCAACCTCATACCCTCGATTGGACAAATATAATGCCGTTGCCCATCCACAATAGCCGTCACCACCAATTACTAGGACTTTCATGACACCAAACCATGCATGCAGATACTCCGCTAAATCTAGCAGGTTTGTGCACCCAGTGGGCGATTAATTTGCGTGGAATGTAATGAGGATGGGGGATAGTAATGAATGAGGAAGATCTGTGATGGGACAGATGTCTCGTTTCATGGTAGATCTTCTACGATTTAGGACGTGAACCCCAATCTGCCCTGATTCTTCACCACAATGACCTATTGCCTTGGCATTATTACCAGCTCCGGGCTGGTGATGGGAGCTGACTCTCGCACCAATGCGGGGGTTGACTACATTGCTACCCACCAGAAATTGAACGACTTTTCCTTGCCAGGTGAGCGTGTGATCCTGATTTGCACCTCCGGTAACCTGTCAATTACCCAGGCCACCATGACCTTGCTGCGACGGGATATCAGCACCAAGGAAGATACCAACCTGCATACGCTGCCTAGTCTATACGAAGTGGCTCGGTATGTCGGCAACAAAATGCGAAAGGTCCAGGACGAAGATCGCCCCTGGTTGGAAAAAGATGGCATTGATTCCAAGTGCAGCTTTTTAATTGGCGGCCAAATCCGCGGCGAAGAACCGGGACTATTTCTCATTTATCCCCAAGGGAATTTCATCGAAGCTTCCAAAGAGACGCCCTTTTTACAGATTGGTGAGACAAAATATGGGAAGCCTATTTTGGATCGAATTTTGAGCTTTGATACGTCAATTGAGGATGCGGCTAAGTGCGCCCTGCTCTCGATTGATTCCACGATGAAGTCCAATATTTCGGTTGGCCCACCCATTAACCTAATTATGTACCAGAAGGATAGCTTTAAAAATCGCTACGAACTCCGGCTAAAGCTAGGTGCGCCCTATTTGGCCCAAATTCGACGGGGATGGGAAGTGGCGATCAAGGAAGCCTTTGATCGCATGCCGAATATTGACTGGGAGAATTATTTGGATTTACCAGAAAGCGGTGAGTTAACCGATTGAAGCCCGCAGTTGATGGTTCTTTACCCTGCATTGAAATCATGAATCCAGAGGTTATCGTCATCAAGCCCAGCGGCATCTTAGATAATCGTCATTCCACCCAATTGCGGCAGGAAGTTGAGGCAATTTGCGCTGGCGCAACTGACAGCTCAATCGCCCAATCGGGCCAGCCTATAACCCTGTTAATTGACTTAGCAGATATCACATTTATTGACAGTACTGGGTTGGGAAATCTGGTGCTGGTCTTTAAGGCTCTACAGGCAGCCGGTGGGCAACTGTATCTTTGTTCGGTTGGGCAACAGGTTCGCCTGCTATTTGAACTGACCGGCGTTGATCAGGTGTTTCAGATCTTCCCCGATCAAGCATCCTTTGAGGCCCGATTGGACAATACTGCCGAAATCCAGATTTCCTGAAGACTGGCTGCAGCGTGCTATCATCTGGCTATCAGGGTGGCGACAGGCACCAGCACATCAGGTCTGATGTCGGGTCAGGAGTGTTTCGACTAGCTGTTGAGCTGTTTTTAGCCGGTTGGAATCGTTGGACCGGGCCACCCATGCGGCTAACTCATTGAGCGAACCATTCACCAGATGGGCAAAGCCCTCCGCATTCGGCTCCATCGATTGGTTATGCTGCTGCGATCGCCCTCACTGCTTTTAAGCGTCAATCTCAATGTTTTCATAGAGAGCAATGATTTCGATTTGAGCTTCAAACGCACTCAAGGATAACGTAACATTTGGATCATCATATTCTGATAGTAGCCATTGATTAGCAGCCGTTCTGACGTAGTGTTCTACGTGAATACTGTACTGATCAATGAGGAGATATTCGCGTAAGCTTTCAACCGTGCGGTAAGCAGAAAACTTTTCGCCGTGATCATAATCTTGGGCTGATTTGGATAACACTTCAGCAATGAAGCAGGGATTGGTCACGGTGTCGGTATGTCCGGTTTGAAGCTGTAGGGGTTTTTCGACAACCATGAGATCGGGATAGGTGTAAAGATTGCGATCGGGAATCCACAACCGTTGATCGGCTCCGAAAATTCGGTAGGGCTTGCCTCGCAAAGCAGATTTGAGCAGGGTTGCAAGATTAATTGCTAGTTCATTGTGGTCAGGTGTGCCTCCCGTCATGAGTCGAATTTCTCCGTTTACATATTCATGGCGTTCCTCCGAAGCCGTTTCAAATTCCAGATATTCTTCACGGGTATAGGTGCGTTAGGACAGGGGGATCTATAGTGCTGTCGAAACTGCTCCAACGCCCAGTCGGTGATA
>CAZBTL010000026.1:0-19507 GCA_964494755.1 uncultured bacterium
CGCTGAAGCGCTGACTACAAACCCTAATTTCTAGAGTTGACGCTGCACTAGCTGGAAATTTGATTCAGGCTAGTGTCTGCTGGAATGCAGATGAGATTGTCGCCCTGGGTGCGGATCATGCCCCGTTGCCGTAACTTGCCCATTAAGCGGGTGACCGTAACTCGTGTCGAACCAATGGCACTGCCGATCTGGGCATGGGTCAGGGGAAATGGCAAGCAATATCCTGCGTCCGTTGGTTCCCCAAATTCTTCCACCAGAAGGGTTAAAAAGCCCAACAGACGGTCAATGGTGCGGCGCTGACCCAGGGTGCTGAGCCAGAGCAACTTACGCTGATGCTGATAGCGGAAGGCATCCATGACTTCGCGGCGGAAGTGGGGCCAGTTATCCAGGTCATGCCAGTACATCCAGAGAATGGATGTCTGATCAATATGGGCATAGCTCTGCAGGGTAAAAGGAGACTGGGCCACAATTTCGAATGGTTGCCCCGGTCCGACAAAGCCCAGAAATGCTTCGTCAGGGCTGATCTGCGGCAATCGGGAAGATTTGCTGCCGCCAGTTGCATTGACCTGCGCCGTGCCAACCAGACGCACAGCTCCCCGCTGAACCAGGTAAAGCAGACCTGGTCTGGCTGGAATCTTCTCATCTTTGGCAAAGGTGCGTAGCCGGTAGTGTTCCTGGGACCAATCAATGATTCGCTGCCAGGTAAGGAACGGGCGAGGCACCTCTGAGTTAGAAGATACGGGATACATAAGGAGACCCTAGAGGATGGACGACAGATTCTCAGAGAACACAGATTGCATTTAGTTCAATACAAATGCCAGACGCTACGCCTAATACCGGCTTAATCATACTAAATAAGTTTAGCCTCACACCTGAATCATCGCATTTCAAGTCAGGCTTAGACGGGACAATCAATCCTGGTATTCTTCCTATAGAGAATACTGAAAAAATGGGCGCCTGGCATGAACAATCGCTACATCTTAACAACTATCTATTGGAATTTTGACTGGGGGTGGCACCCTTAAGGGGAGTCAAGCCGACACTGTCGGGTCGCCGATTAAGGGCAAGGTTTTGAATTTCAAATGGTTCAGCAAAGATTAGGATGATGACCGGCATGATGGGTCGTTCCAAACACGTTTACTGAGTTGGATCATGGTTCTGCTTGGAGGAAAAATAGTTTCCATTTTTACAGTTCTGCAACAACTGCTAATTGCTGGATTAAGGAAAAGGACTGAGTTCTCAGGCAACAATTTCTGGTTGTTGGGAATCGCTGAACAACAGTCGCTCAAACGGATTACCTGTTCAACCCCGATCATTTACTCCTCGGCGATCGCCCATCAACTGGCGGCCTATACTGCTCAACCTGCCATTGCCTGGGCCAGGGAACTGGCGGCAGAACTGCCAACTTGCATAGCCGAGGAAGGATTTGGGTTGGAACCCATTGTCTGGTTGAAGGACTGGTTGGCTGGAGTACGTGTTGCCCCAACCTCCACGGGTCTGTTGCACTTCTATCTGGACAATCGGGCGATCGCAGCCTGGCTCACCTTCCTACAGCAGCCCTCGTCCCTGCAGGGACTGTCCAATGCGGCAACATCTCGCCTCGAAGTTCACATACCTCCTCAGGTGCTGTTTCAAGTTCAGTATGCCCATGCTCGGTGCTGTTCACTGCTTCAGTTGGCGAATCGAGAGCAGATTATTGAGTTAGAGGCAGTCCAGCCCACTGCTGCTCAAACCTGGCAGATGACGGTCCCAGCGGCGATTCCTTGGTTGTCGGCGGCGGAGCAATTTTGCCTGCACCACCCCTCCACATGGGGATTGATCGGCTCACTGCTGGACAGCCTCGATACACTGTCCAAGCGCCAAACAAGGCAGCCGAGCAGGATCGTCCGACAGGCCGCCGATGTCAGTCAGGCATTTGAAACCTTTTACCGCAACCATCCCTTGCTGGGGGGATGCCCTCCCCTGTCTCTGCAACAAATCCATACCTGTTTGGGGTTGCTGTTAGCTACTCAGCGGGTTTTGTTTTTATTGCTGGAAACCGGGTTGGGGGGCCATGCTCCGGTCGAGCTATAGAGTTGGCGGCTCTAATTCGGCTGTTCATCCCCATCGGATCCGGGTCGGGTGCTTTTTAGCCCTTACAGTGTCAAATGGCTACTGCCCAGAACTGGCTACAGGATGAAGATTTCGGGTCTTGTTCGGCCAGAGCTAATGAGAGGTATAAGTTTTTCTAACTATCAAAACGGTGACAAACCCATTGGTGTCGGCTATATTTACATTGTGTGAGGAGCGAACCAGCAAGGGCACCGAGACGAAACACGGCCAGTCGTCGGTGCCCTTTCTGATTTTAAATTAAGGATTTGGTGACGGTCTCAGATTCAGATTGACCGGCTGTCGCTATAGGCCAACGACTCAGAGCAGAAATTCTTCGATCGCAGCTGCTACGCCGTCCTCTTCCACACCAGGCGCGACCCAGTTAGCCAGGGCTTGAATCTCTGATGGTGCATCTCCCATTGCCACACCAATCCCGGCATATTGCAGCATTTCCAGATCGTTGAAGTTGTCTCCCACTGCCATCACATTTTCCGGCCGCAGGCCCAGATAGTCTTCTGCCAGGTAGCGCACGGCGTTTCCCTTGTTGACTTGGGGATGGGTGGCTTCGAAAAAGGTGGCTACGGATTTGGTGAGATACAGGTCGGTGGGCTGATAGTGCTGCTGTAACCGATGCATGAGCTGGTCAATCACTTGAGTGTCTTCGCTTAAGGCCAAAACTTTTGTGGGTTCATGGTTCAGGGTCTTGCGTAAATCCCCGACGGCTACTGGCTTGATTCCTGATCGCTCCGCATAGAGTTGGGTTTCTGGGGTGACCTGGCGTACATAGAGTTGGTCATTAATGTAGAAGTGAACCGAGAGTTGGTCTGACCAGTCTGACTGTTCAAAATGGTTCAGCAGCTCGCCTGCCAACGATTTCGCTACAGTCCAGTGACGGTGAACCTGCTCGGTTTGGGGGTACTTCACCAATGCTCCTTGATAGGCCATTAAGGGTAGGGTGGAGCCCAACTCCTGGTAAAACCGCAGGGCTGAACAGTACATCCGTCCGGTTGCGATCGCCACCTGGATGCCCTTTTGTTGAGCCGCCTGAACTGCCTGTTTGACTGGTTCACGAATCGTGTTGGATTGACCGGCAATGGTGCCATCAATATCCAGTACCAACAATTGAATGTCGGGTTTGGAGGCCCGTCGGGAAGA
The DNA here is from genome assembly GCA_964494755.1 of uncultured bacterium. Classification (GTDB taxonomy): domain Bacteria; phylum Cyanobacteriota; class Cyanobacteriia; order Leptolyngbyales; family Leptolyngbyaceae; genus CAZBTL01. The sequence goes on from CAZBTL010000026.1 coordinate 3,247, forward strand.
TTCATCTGGTGTGGAATTGGCAGGAGAGAGTTGCATGAAAGTCACCGAAAATAGGGGTAGGAAAAGCCGGAACCGCAGAAATGTCTGCAAGAGATGCCCCAATTGTGCCTGATGGTGGCAAATGTTTACGCTCCTTTACGCTAATTTCGATCGCAGCCCCCTTCTGTAGTGTCTCCCCTGTCGCGACCCACTAAATAAACGGTCATTCTGCGGTATTAGGTCGATAATATTGAAGCAATTTTGTGTGAGGGGCAGCTCCTGCTGATGGACGATGAGTGAGGCGAAAGGTCGTCGTCGGGCAAGTCGCCGTATCCTGCTGGTCTCTTTGTGGCTGACCGTGCTGATGCTGGCTATGAAAGTCTGGGTTGGGTGGGCCACCCAATCGCTCAGTTTGCTGGCTGCCTCGTTACATACCCTGATTACTAGCTTCAGTATTTTCTTGAGCGTGATTGCCCTGGCTTCTCCCTATGGATCGGGGCGAGAAATCTGGGGGCACACGAAGTTAGAGTCGGCTCTTGCCTTTCTGCTACTGGCTTTTCTGGGCTTTGCTGGCTTTAGCCTGCTAGCGCTCGCGGTTCCCTATTTAATCGGCTTCTTTTCGGGACAACCGGCTGCGCTCAGCCTGCAGATTAACTTGCCCCTGATCCAACTCCTGTCTGTTTTGACTGCCACGAACTTTTGTCTGGCGCTCCTGCAACGCTATCAGGCTTCGGTGCTGGAAAGTGCGGCTCTCGATTTCACCACTCAGCAACAATTTCGGGATGTCTGGTTGATGATCCTGGTGTTGCTGGCTTTGACTGGAGCCTGGCAAGGATATGCCTGGTTGGATCCGGCTATTGCTGTTTTGTTGTTACTGATTGTGATTGGTGGGTGCTGGCGGATTTTCAATGTGCAACTGCCTGCGATGGTGCGGCAGGTGGCGATCGCACCAGAGGCAGTGGCCCAGACGGTTCATCAGGTTGAAGGAATTACCCATTGCTATAACATTCGCTCCCGTGGCATGGTCGGACGGCAACTCTTGATTGAGTTGCGGCTGATTTTGCATCCGGAGTACAAGGCCACGGCGCGCAGCGTTGCCGAGCGGGTGGAGCGAGTCATTCGGGAACGCTATGGTCCAGCGCGGGTGGTGATCTATGTCGATAGTGACGCCAGTGAAGAATTGGGGCCGGGCCGGAAGTGAGGCGGAGATGGAACGCAACTGCATATAGCGATCCGATCAGGATGGTGAAAGGTTTTCGCAGGACATCCTTCTCACAAAGCCCTTTTACCATCCAGTCGTTCACAAATGATTTAGGATTGCTATAGCGGTGCTATGTCGGCAAATGTGGGCAGGATTTGGGCTGTGTCAGGGTCGGGTCTAGCGAAGTTTTTCTGCCGACGTTGTTGAACGGTTAAATCTGCCCGTACAAGGAGAAGTGATCGTTATTCCAGGTGAGTCTCCTGGCTCGGTCCTGTCGCTACAATAGGGCTTGTCGTTCATTCCCGGCCTGACGTTGACTGTTGCTGCTGCTGAAACGAAACCGCTCTTATTGCTAATTGATGGGCACTCCCTAGCCTTTCGCTCCTACTTTGCCTTTGCCAAGGGTAGGGATGGCGGCTTGCGGACTAAATCGGGAATTCCAACCAGTGTGTCTTTTGGTTTTTTGAAGGCGCTGCTGGAAGTGATGGAGATGGAACAACCACAGTATGTGGCGATCGCCTTTGATCTGGCGGAAAAAACGTTTCGGCATGAGGCTGATCAGTCCTACAAGGAGGGCCGACCCGAAACACCGGAGGATTTTCTGCCCGATCTAGAGAACTTGCAGAAGTTGCTGGTCGCCCTGAATTTGCCGGTGTTAACCGCTCCTGGCTATGAGGCGGATGACATTATCGGCACGCTGTCTCGACGAGCCAGTGCCAACGGTATGCGGGTCAAGATCCTGAGTGGCGATCGCGATCTGTTTCAGCTAGTTGATGAGGCGGCCACAGTTCGGGTGCTGTATCTGGCTACCAGCTATGGCAAGGGTAACCAGCCGCCCAAGGAGTTTGGCCCAGAAGAGGTGCAAGCAAAACTGGGCATTACACCCGCCCAAATAGTGGACTATAAGGCTCTGTGCGGTGATACCTCAGACAACATTCCAGGGGTGCGGGGCATTGGCGAGAAAACTGCAGTTAAGTTATTGAATACCTACGGTTCCCTGGATCAGATCTATGCATCTCTGGAGCAACTGAAGGGAGCTGAACGCAAAAAGTTGGAAGAGGGTAGGGATTCGGCCTTGCACTCCCAATACATGGCGCAGATTCATCTGGATGTGCCACTGGAGGTTGATCTGGAAGCCTGCAAGTTGCAGGGGTTTGATGAAGCGGCCCTGCTTCCCTTGCTGGAGGAATTAGAATTTCGCTCCTTTCTGAGTAAAATCCAAAAACTGCAACGGCAGTTTAGCGGGCTGCCCCCGCTTCCTGAGGCCAATGCGGCGCCGAGTCGTAGCGCAGGAGCAGACGAGGAAGGCGACCTCTGGTTTTTCAGTGCAGCGGACACGGCGGCGGCCCAGCAGGTGATCTCGGTTCCCATCCAGCCCCGCATCATTGACACCCCGGAAAAGCTAGCCGAACTGGTTCAGATTCTGGCAGACCACACTGACCCAACCAAACCGGTTGCCTGGGATACGGAGACGACTGCTTTGGAACCTCGGGATGCGGACCTGGTGGGGATTGGCTGTTGTTGGGGCGAGGGACTGTCCGATCTGGCATACATTCCCATGGGGCACCGCCAGGGCGCCTGCTTGGAGAAGTCCCTGGTATTAGAGGCTCTCCGACCCATTCTGGAGAATGATACCTATCCCAAAGCTCTGCAGAACGCTAAATTCGATCGCCTGGTGTTGCGCTGTCAGGGGATCAACCTGATGGGCGTGGTATTTGACACTATGCTGGCCAGCTATGTGTTGAATCCAGAGGGTAGCCATAACCTGACCGATCTCAGTTTGCAGTATTTGAATATCCTGGCCCAGAGTTACAGCGATCTAGTGCCCAAGGGCAAAACGATTGCGGATGTGGCCATTCCAACTGTGGCCAACTATTGCGGTATGGATGTCCACACCACCTGGCTGCTGGTGCCGCAATTACGTAGCCGCCTGGAGGAAACGCCAGCTCTCCTACGCCTGTTACTGGAGGTGGAGCAACCGCTAGAACCGGTGCTGGCAGATATGGAATACGTGGGGGTGCGGATTGACCAGGATTATCTGAAGGAATTTTCCAAAACCCTGGAACAGGATCTACGGGCGATCGAAGAGCGGGCCTACGCGGTGGCGGGCCAAAGCTTTAATTTGGGCTCTCCCAAACAGTTGAGCGAACTACTGTTTGAAACCTTGGGCCTGGACCGGCGCAAGTCCCGCAGAACCAAGAGCGGCGGCTACTCTACCGATGCAGCTACCCTGGAAAAATTGCAGGGCGACCATCCGGTGGTAGATGCCATCCTGGAATATCGCACCCTGGCCAAGCTGAAATCAACCTATGTGGATGCCTTGCCGGCTCTGGTGCGGCCCGATACAGGCCGGGTGCATACGGACTTCAACCAGGCGATTACGGCCACCGGACGGTTGTCTTCTTCCGATCCCAATCTGCAAAATATCCCCATCCGTACCGCCTTCAGCCGTCAGATCCGGCAAGCTTTCATTCCGGAGTCGGGGTGGCTTATGGCGGCGGCGGACTACTCCCAGATTGAACTGCGAATTCTGGCCCACCTGAGTCAGGAACCGACCCTGCTGGAAACCTACCGCAATAATGGGGATGTCCACACCTTGACAGCCCAGTTGTTGCTAGATAAACAGGAGATTTCCTCAGAGGAGCGACGGCTAGCCAAAATCATTAACTTTGGCGTGATTTATGGCATGGGGGCACAACGGTTTGCCCGGGAAGCCGGTGTCAGTACTAGCGAAGGCAAAGCCTTTATTGATCGATTTTATCAACGCTATCCCAGGGTTTTTGACTATCTGCAGCAGATGCAGCGCCAGGCGATCGCCCAGGGGTATGTAGAAACAATTCTGGGACGACGACGTTACTTCAACTTCAGCAGTGAAAATGTGCGGAAGTTGCACGGCCATGACCCGAAGCAGATTGACCCCAATCAGATCAAGGTCCGCGACCAGTATGACGCCCAGTTGCTGAGGGCAGCGGCCAATGCCCCGATTCAGGGTTCCAGTGCAGACATTATTAAAGTGGCGATGATCAAGCTACAAAACCTGTTGCAACCCTATCAGGCCCGCTTGCTGCTCCAGGTCCATGATGAATTGGTGTTCGAGCTGCCACCCCAGGAGTGGGAGGTGTTACAGCCCCAGATTAAACAGACCATGGAAACAGCTATTTGCCTGAGTGTGCCGTTATCAGTCGAGATCCGCGCCGGACAGAACTGGATGGATGCGAAATGAATCCGGGCTGTCCGAAACCTGAGGTTGTCCTGAACCGGATCATTACGTTAAATTTAATTAACAATGATTAGAAGAATTGGTCTGTATGCTCTGACGGGAGGATACAACCTGCTAATTGCATGAGACCCTTCGTTGACAGACAATCTGAACATCAAGGGATTTTAAGATGCTTCGTCGAGCGGCATTTAACGGTATGAGAGGGCGCTAATTTTATGAAATTCTCCTGGAGAATGGTTTTACTGTGGGCACTGCCGGCCCTGTTGATTGGATTTTTCCTATGGCAGGGATCGTTTGCCACCTCGTCAATGAATCTGGGCCGCAATACGGCTAGCACCCGGATGACCTACGGCCGGTTTTTGGAATATCTGGATGCCAACCGGATCGTTAGTGTGGACTTCTATGACGGCGGCCGGACCGCGATCGTAGAAGCGGTCGATCCCGAACTCGATAACCGGCTGCAGCATCTCCGGGTTGACCTGCCCGGCAATGCTCCGGAGTTAATTACCCGCCTGCGGGAATCCAAAATTAGCTTCGATTCTCATCCGGCTCGGAATGATGGGGCGATCTGGGGTCTGTTGGGCAATCTGATTTTCCCGCTGTTGCTAATTGGCGGCCTGTTTTTCCTGTTCCGCCGGTCCGGCAATGTGCCCGGTGGCCCCGGTCAGGCCATGAGCTTTGGTAAGTCCCGGGCCCGCTTCCAGATGGAGGCTAAGACGGGGGTCATGTTTGATGATGTGGCTGGGATTGATGAAGCCAAGGAAGAACTGCAAGAGGTGGTCTCTTTCCTGAAAAAGCCTGAGCGCTTTACGGCCGTCGGCGCCCGCATTCCCAAGGGGGTGTTGCTGGTGGGCCCCCCAGGAACAGGTAAGACCCTGCTAGCCAAGGCGATCGCCGGTGAGGCCGGAGTTCCCTTTTTTAGCATCTCCGGTTCGGAATTTGTAGAAATGTTTGTTGGGGTGGGTGCTTCCCGCGTCCGCGACCTGTTTAAGAAGGCTAAGGAAAATGCGCCCTGTATCGTCTTTATCGATGAGATTGATGCGGTTGGCCGTCAGCGGGGAGCTGGCATTGGCGGTGGCAACGACGAACGGGAGCAAACCCTGAACCAGTTGTTGACTGAAATGGATGGGTTTGAGGGCAATACCGGCGTCATCATTATTGCCGCCACCAACCGTCCCGATGTGCTAGATGCGGCCCTGTTGCGTCCTGGTCGTTTCGACCGTCAGGTTACTGTTGACGCCCCCGATATTAAGGGTCGTCTCTCGGTACTGGAAGTGCATGCCCGTAATAAGAAGCTGGCGCCGGAAGTCTCTCTGGAGGCGATCGCCCGCCGTACCCCCGGTTTCTCTGGCGCTGATCTGGCCAACCTGCTGAATGAAGCGGCTATTTTGACGGCTCGCCGCCGCAAGGAAGCCATCACCATGTTGGAGATCGACGATGCGGTGGATCGGGTCATCGCCGGTATGGAAGGCACTCCCCTGGTAGACAGCAAGAGCAAGCGTTTGATTGCCTATCACGAAGTTGGCCATGCGATTGTGGGCACCCTGTTGAAAGATCACGACCCAGTGCAGAAAGTGACTCTGGTTCCCCGTGGTCAGGCCCGTGGTTTGACCTGGTTCACCCCCAGTGAGGAGCAGAGTCTAGTTTCCCGTTCCCAATTAATGGCCCGGATTACCGGAGCCCTGGGTGGCCGGGCAGCGGAAGAAGTGATCTTCGGCGATGCTGAAGTGACCACGGGGGCGGGCAATGACCTGCAACAGGTAACTGGTATGGCCCGACAAATGGTGACCCGCTTCGGCATGTCGGACCTGGGTCCCCTGTCTCTTGAAAGTCAGACCGGAGAAGTGTTCTTGGGGCGCGATTGGTTGACCCGATCCGATTATTCCGAAGAAATTGCTGCTCGTATTGATGCCCAGGTGCGCTCGATTGTGGAGCACTGCTATGACGATGCTCGCCGGATGATGCGGGAAAACCGCACCGTGATTGATCGCCTGGTGGATCTGCTGGTGGAAAAAGAGACGATCGATGGCGATGAATTCCGCCGTATCGTTGCTGAGTATACAGATGTACCGGAAAAGGAACAGTATATTCCTCAGCTATAATCTCGCAACTCTCAGTAAACGCAAGACGGAGGGCAATTGCTCTCCGTTTTTGTATGATTGCCTGAAATGGTTTGCCATCCGTTGCCTATCCTGGTGCTTCAGAATGGCCAGTATGGCGATATTGCTTCCAGTTGAGTGTTGCCTACGATCAGGGCGCCACATGCGTGCCCCACAGTTGAATCAGGGGCTTCCCAGGTCAAGTTCGAGACGGATGTGGCTGCTGCGTTGGGTCAGGTTCAGTTGGTTGATCAAGCGGTGATTGGCTGCTGCGGCAGGGGGCGATTAAACTGCGTTACAACTTAGGGCAAATTGCGTTACAATTTGTAAGGCTTCTGGTCAGAAGTGGGCTGTTCGGGTTGGAAATGCTGCAATTTTCACTAGGATCAGCCGACGGCTGAAACGTTGAAACTCTTTTGAGCGAGCAGATTGACTGTTGAACGGGTTCAGACTGCCGTGGAAATTGCAGTAAATCTGGATGGAAGCCGCACAGTTTTACCCTAACGAACTTAAACCGATTCCTATGACTCTCCCTATCCGCAATGTTGCCATCATTGCTCACGTTGATCATGGCAAGACGACGCTGGTTGATGCGCTGCTGAAACAGGCTGGCACTTTTCGTGATGGGGAAGACATTCCGGACTGTGTCATGGACTCCAATGAGTTAGAGCGGGAGCGTGGCATTACCATCCTGGCTAAGAATACGGCGGTTCGCTATAAGGACACCCTGATCAATATTGTGGACACGCCCGGTCATGCCGACTTCGGGGGCGAAGTGGAACGGGTGTTGGGCATGGTGGATGGCTGTTTGCTGATTGTGGATGCGAACGAAGGTCCCATGCCCCAGACTCGCTTTGTGCTCAAGAAGGCATTGGAAAAGGGCCTGCGTCCGATTGTGCTGGTCAACAAGATTGATCGGCCCCAGGCAGAGCCCCACAAGGCAATTGACAAAGTCTTGGATCTGTTCCTGGAACTGGGTGCAGACGATGATCAGTGTGAGTTTCCCTATCTGTTTGCCTCTGGACTGAGCGGGTTTGCGATCGACGATCTGGATGATCCGAGGGTCGATATGCAGCCTTTGTTTGAAGCCTTTTTGCGGCATGTTCCCCCACCCGTTGGCGATCCGGAGAAGCCGCTGCAACTCCAGGTCACGACGCTGGACTATTCGGACTATCTGGGTCGGATTGTAATTGGCCGGATCCACAATGGCACCATCCGGGCTAGCCAGCAGGCGGCTCTAGTGAAGGAAAATGGGGAGATTGTCAAGGCCAAGATTTCCAAACTGATGGGGTTTGAGGGGCTGAAGCGGATTGAAATTGAAGCGGCCTCAGCGGGTCAGATTGTGGCCGTTGCTGGTTTCGCTGATGCCAATATTGGCGAGACGATTACCTGTCCCAACGAACCGCAGGCCCTGCCGTTGATCAAGGTGGACGAACCGACCTTGCAAATGACTTTTTCGGTCAACGACTCCCCCTTTGCTGGGCAGGAAGGGACGTTTGTTACCTCCCGTCAGGTGCGCGATCGCCTGATGCGGGAACTGGAAACCAATGTGGCCCTGCGCGTGGAAGAAACCGATTCTCCCGACAAATTCCTGGTTTCTGGCCGGGGTGAACTGCACCTGGGCATTCTGATTGAAACCATGCGGCGGGAAGGCTACGAGTTTCAGGTCTCCCAACCCCAGGTGATCTATCGGGAAGTGAACGGCCAGCCCTGTGAGCCGTTTGAGACTCTGGTTCTGGATGTGCCAGAAGAGGCAGTGGGCAGTTGTATTGAGCGTCTGGGTCAGCGCAAAGGCGAGATGCAGGATATGCTGGTGGGCGCCAATGGCCGCACCCAATTGGAATTTGTGATTCCGGCTCGCGGGTTAGTGGGCTTCCGGGGTGAGTTCATGCGGTTAACGCGCGGCGAAGGCATTATGAACCACAGTTTCCTGGACTATCGACCAATCAGTGGCGATATCGAAGCCCGTCGGAATGGGGTATTAATTTCCTTCGAGGAGGGAACCGCTACTTTCTATGCCCTGAAGAATGCTGAAGACCGAGGGGTGTTTTTCATTACGCCATCCACCAAGGTTTACAAGGGCATGATTGTGGGTGAACACAACCGGCCCCAGGATCTGGAATTGAATGTGTGTAAGACCAAACAACTGACTAACCATCGGGCCGCCAGCGGAGAGGAATTGGTTCAGCTTCAAGCCCCCATGGAAATGAGTCTGGAACGAGCCCTGGAATACATCGGCCCGGATGAACTGGTGGAAGTCACCCCTAAATCGATTCGCTTGCGCAAGATGACTAAGGCTAAAAAGCTGGCAACTAAGAAGTAGGCGATCGCCAGCGAGCACCAGCCCTGGCCAGCACGATCACACCACCAACTCGAATGCCCTGGCGATGCAACGTTGCGATGGCAGATCGGGTTGTGGCTCCGCTGGTGTAGATATCATCCAGCAACAAAACGGGGCGTTTCGGTGGTTGCTTGAGTAGGGTTGGGCCGATCGCAAAGGCCGATTGTAGATTGCGTTCCCGTTCTACTGCTGACGGCAGGTGAAACTGCGCTTCGGTGGCCCGTTGCCGTAGGAGCCCCTGGTTAATCAGTGGCAATCGGGTAACTGCACAAAATCCTCTGGCGAGTAATTCTGCCTGATTAAAACCCCGTTGGCGCTGTTTACTTTCATGCAGGGGAATCGGCACAACTGGCATGCCTTTGTCGCTGGACTCAACGGAAGCTAGCCATGCCTGTCCCATCCAGCGTCCCAGGTCAGACCCAATTTCCGGGTGCTGATCAAATTTCAGGGCCGCGATCGCCCGTTTCAAGGCCCCATCATAACGGCCCCAGGCAAAGATCGGTGAACTTCCCGACACGATCTGTTCGGTTGTGGGTAGTTGGCAGGCTTGTAATTGGCTCTGGCAATACGGACAAAGCCCCTCAGCGGTTGACCGCTGGCAAAGGGGACAGGCTGTTTCCAGCAGTGGTGTCAGCCACCGTTGCCAGGGCAGAGAAACGGTAATCATGGTGTGCTGTGGAACCCGATTCAGACCGAGGGTTGATCCCCCTCACAGGGCAGAATGCCCGTCGCCGCCTGCGATCGCCGTCGGTTTCCCATAAATCGGTAAATCTTCACACACTGATAAATCTTCATATTTAAATTACACCACCAGATGTGGGGGAAGCCTGCCCAACGTGTCCGGAATCTGACCCCCAAGGATAGCGATCGTACGCATTCTGACCGATTGACAGGAAATGAAACAATGCGTTCGATCCCATCAGATTGTGGTTTAACAAAATGACAGTCAATTGCTCAGACTCAGGTGATTGATCAAAATCCCCCGATCTGGTGATTCAACCAGGTGAAGATGAACTGTTCCCACCTCCATAGGATGATAGGCATCTTTTCCGTTTACCCCCCAAAACAGTTGCCAGGAATGCTGATAACTGAGGAGCTAAGTCGAGCCGTGGAATTCAACCGCAACAACACCCAACTGATTAGCTATTTGCAGACCGAACTGGCAATCTCTTCATCGACTATTGCCATGGCCCTGCGGCAGAGTGAGCAGGATCACGGACCGCTACACATGGTTTTGTGGCGGTATGGATTAGTGTCGCTGGAGCAATTGGAACAGATCTTTGACTGGTTGGAACGGTAATAGGCGGTCAGGAATCAGCTATCAACCGTCAGGTGAGGGTGGTAGGCATTGGGGATTGGGTCGCAACTCATACCGCCCCCCCTCAGTCAAAAATCAACTAGCGGCTCATGCGGTTCAGCAGCCAAAGGGAAGCTGTAATGCCAATAAATTGGGCCAGAATCACATTAATGCTGGCCTGCACCACCAAAATATCTAGTGGTTGAATGAACTTTGCTGGATCCACATTAACAAAACCAGCGACGCCTTGGCTGGCAGCTTTGGCAAACAGCAGACCGACAATGGCTTCAGCCCCTAACAACGCCACCAACATCCCAGCCAAACTGGCCAGTAAGCCTAGACGAATGGTTTGAATGGCCTCCGACTTTTTCGGACGTACGGTTGCCTTGCCACCTAACTGACGCCCGATGGGGATGTAGCGGAACAGGGACCAGTACATGTTGAACCCCAGGACCGCAATGCCCAGGATTGTCAGACCAACGCCGATGCTGGTATTGGTGTTGACATTGGCTGCTGAACCTCGGGAAACACTGGCAAATAACAGGATGGAGCCAGACACAATGGTCAGGACTAACTGAGACCAAAAACTGATCCAACCGGTTAGGCGAAAGGTTGTGGCAATTTGCTGAAGATTGGAAGTCGGCGAAGCGGTTCCAGATTTATCGAGCATGGGCGTTTGGGGTGCATCAAACCTAGATTTTACCAGTCTGACACAGGCGCATTAGCGTCAGCCGGGAATTTCCAGCCCAGGTTGGCCAGGTTGGTTTCTGTCAGACCGTCGAGTGGCTGGAGGGTAAGCGTGCCGAATGGCTGAACTTGTCATAGGATGGGTCACAAGTCGCTTGATCTGTCGGTTCTTGACAGGCAGGTGCGATCAATCCGTTGATTTAGCTGAGGACCCATGACTGATCCCAGTATCCCGGTGAATTTGTCTTCAGAATCGATGCCCCTGCGGATTCTAATCGTTGAAGATGATCCCATGATGCAGTTGGGGCTGCAACAATCCCTGGAGGATTATCCACAATTTACGGTAGTTGGACAGGTGAACGACGGTTACTCTGGAGTTGAAACGGCGTTGCGCCTGAAACCAGATGTGATTGTGATGGACATTGGCTTACCCCGTCTCGATGGGATCGCCGCTACCCAGCAGATCAAACAACAATTGCCGGATGTCCGGATTGTGGTTCTGACCTCCCATACCAGTGAAACAGAGGTGATTGCGGCACTGTCCAGCGGTGCTGATGCCTATTGCATCAAGGGCACCAATGTGGATCGGTTACTCGCTGCGATCGCGGCGGCCCAAGAAGGAGCCATTTATCTCGATCCCCAAATTGCTCGGCGGGTGATTGAACATCTCAAGCCTCCAGCACCGACCAATCAGGTCGGCCAATTGTCCCAGAGGGAACTGGAAGTCCTAAAATTAATGGTTGAAGGATACAGTAATCCGGAAATTGCCGCCGCCCTTTACCTCAGCCCCAATACAGTAAAGACTCACATCCGTGGGATCATGAATAAACTAGCAGTCGATGACCGGGTTCAAGCGGCGGTTGTTGCTCTACGAACTGGTTTAGTGTGAAGACTGTATATATTTTGTTGCACTTAACCCTATTTTTTCTTTAAAGTTGATTTTGTTTGTCTCTCTTCAGCAAATTTTGCCATAATCATATTAAGTTAGTGGTCAAGCTTCGCCTCTACAAGCAGTTCATTTTCTGTACGGGTTAGGTTATCCTGCTCTTTTAAGGAGGCATACTTGTCAGGACTAACGAACTCAAGGGCTGATTTTAGTCAATTACAAAATTGGTAGTTTGGCTGAAAAGGTCATATTTAGATTGCTGGGTCACTTCAGAGTACAGCAGACAGTTGTCAAATTCATGGATTCTAACAGTGAAGAGCTAGAGGACGTGACCTTGGCAGTTACTTTTTGCAGTGTTTCTAAAGGGGACAACCAGGCTCTTGTTGACTTCTAAGTTGCTCAAATTTAACCAATTCCTTAGCTTAATGCTAATTTCATTTCACTGGATGGTTACGGGCGTTAGGATAAGGCACTAAGATGTAGCTCTTTTTGTCGACTTCATCACCAACATAGATTTCGTTTGCGCGGATCTACTGTACTTTTGCTTGGATGGGAACAATGAAATTCGAGGATATCTACCGCTTCTTTCAGGCTCCGCCGCCGTTTTATCTCAATAAGGAACTGGCTGTCTGTTACGTTCTGGCAGTGTTGCTCCGTCATGATTCCTATGGCACAGAACTGATCAATCTGCTGGAGAGGGAGTATCCGACCTACCGCCTTTCGGATACGGTTCTTTACAGTGCACTCAAGTTCCTTGAAGAAGAAAATGTGATTGAAGGGTATTGGAAAAAGGTTGAGGGCAGGGGGCGTCCTCGCCGGATGTATCAAGTCAACCCGGATGCATTACAACATGCTCAGGAACTGAGCCAGCTATGGGCTGACTATGTCAAAAATCATCATTCCTTACCGGCTTCTTATTCTCAAGGTCTTGCCACAGGGCAATAGGCTTGAACTTAAGTCGAGGCGGTTTTGCCCAGGGTTTCTCTGGGCTAATTTCTCGATCAAGTCAGGGAAGCAATTGGAGAAAATATCGATAGGGTCTGTCCTGGTTGACTGACAAAACTGTTGAAACCCTGATTCTGCCGTAGGATGGATATAGCCCTGCGGACAATAGTCCTACGGGCATGGGCTACGGCCTAAGGTTCCGCTAGAGCGTTCGCGTAACCCATCGAAACCTTTGCTGGTGTTTAGTTTCGCATTGCTCAGCACCAATCTAGATCGGATCTTTTGTCAGTCAGTAAGGTAATACCGATTTGATCTGATGCTGCATAGAATTTACCCCACCGCCTGCGGCACCTCCCCTTGGCAAGGGGAGGTTGGGAGGGGTCAGATAATGCTCATCATTAAAGAGAATTGGTATAAGGCTCTCAATGTACTTCATTTGTCCAGGAACTGCTATAGCGATCCGAACAGGATTGTGAAAGGTTTCCGTAGGAAATCCTTCTCACAAAGCTCTTTCACCATCCAGGTAGTCATAAATCAAATAGAATTGTTATATAGTTGCTAATTTCATAGAAAGGATTCTTTAGTGTCTGTTTTTGATCTGTCCTTGCGGGGTTCATGATTTCGTCATCAATTTCAACTTTGTTGCTCACCTTCCTACTGCTGATTGGGTTATTTTTCTTTATTCGGGCATCGGTGAAGGATCGGACTGAGACGGTCAAACTCCTGGCAGAAGAGCCGCAGGATTCTGTATTGCAGCAATTGCAACAGTATTTTAGCCAGCGTTCCTACCGGGTTTCTCTGGATGAAGGATCTCCCAATCAGCTCATTTTTGAGGGAATTGTCCGCCCTAGCTGGTTCTTGGCTGTCTTTTTAACGCTATTGGCGGCGATCGGGTTACTTTGTCTGGCGTTAGTGCTTGCCTTTCTCTTTCCTGCTTTTTCCCATTTCTTTTTCTTCCTCATCCTGGTGTCGCCCTTGACGGGCTGGTTCTACTGGCGAGGGGCCAAACGCCCGGAAAGAATTTCTTTGAAGGTGGAAGCGGTTAATGGGGTGCCTGGTGAATCGGTTGCCAACCAAAGTTTGATTACGTTAGTGGCTCATCGAGATGAGTTAGAAATCATGCAGCGTAATTTTCCGTTCAAGTGTGTTGAAGAATCGGTCTAATTGACCTTAATGGTCGATTAGACCTGACGGTTGGCCTATAGATTAAACCCACCTAAATTGATCTTTAGGTGGGTTTAATGTTGATAACAGATTTCTAGACCCAGTTTCTGCAATCTTTTGTTTCGGTTATTTGCGTCCAGCCAAAGCAAGATCATTGCTGGGGACGTCATCCGATGGTCTTAAACTGGGGAACAGAAAATGATTTTCTTCAACGTACTGAGCACCAAACAAACCCTTCTCTGCCCAAAAATAGCGGTCAGTGGTGTGTTCATTCCGTTTAACCAGCAGCAATGCAGGAGGGATGATTCCTTCTGCATGGATAAATTTCCGAGCTGCTGTCACAGGCTTATCCTCTCCACATTCAATGCTGTATTGAGGAACACTTTCCAGAATCCTACGACCCTCCTGCCGCCGCCGACTCTTGCGCTTGCGTCTCCGTGCCAAGCCCCGTACCCCCTTTTTCTCTGTTAAGTGTAGTGCTAGTTACAAAACACGTCGAAAGTATATCGGTTTGACGCAGGATTTTCAACTTCTTTTAATCCAATGATACAAAGATTAAATCATTCTTTGAGCGAAACTTTAGGCTTGCTAAATAGAAGAGATGACACCGGGCCAGGGTGACCCAATGAATGGCTGGTTGGCCTCTTTATGGTTGGAGATGGGGAGCGGAGACCCAAAACCCAATCAAGAATCCCAGAATGGTGGAGAAATTAATCGAGCCACCGCCCAGTTCGTAGGCTTCTGGCATCATGGTGCTAGCGATCATGGCTAAAATTGCTCCTCCTGCGATCGCCTGTGTCAACAGCAAAACCAAACCGGAGGCACTGCCCTGGAGAAAGTCGCCCAACACAGCCACCAGACCGCATAAAACAACGATTCCGCTCCACAATCCCAAAATCCGCTCTGTTCGGGCCCCAGCTTTTTTCATGCCCATGGAACTGGAAAGGGCCTCCGGAAAATTAGAGAGAAAAACCGCCAATAGAAAAGAACCATTGAAATGGCTGCTTTCAGCTGACATGCCAATCACGGCGGATTCGGGAATGTTATCAATCATCGAGCCGATTAAAATGGCTAGCGGCGCCGTCCTGGTCGTCAACTGTTGCATGAGAGCCTGTTGCTCAGACGGTGGCAAATCAATCTCTACACTGTCCAGAACTGATTGACGCCAGTGGTCTCGCCTCTGTTCAGCTTGTGCTTGGGATTCAGTAGTGCTTTGAAGGCGGCGAGCTAAAACCAGACTCATTGCTCCAGCAATCTGGGGGGCACGGGCCAACAGCGCATTAAAGTCATTGCGCTTCAGCTCATACAGTTCCATTGGGGTACGGGCAACCACGGTCGCAGATCGAGGTTCACCGGTCAACACAGCCATTTCACCAAACACTTCTCCTGCCCCTAGAACAGTAATGGGTTGTTGGCCTTTAAGTACCTCCGCTTGCCCTTCTAAAATTAAAAAAAGGCTGTCTCCCGCTTCTCCCTCCCGGCACAGAACTTCTCCCGGATCCACGATGCAGAGTTTGAAAAAGGGTAACAACGTTTGGAGTTCAGCTGGGGGGATATTACGCATTACTTCGACGTGGGCCAACCGATCCAGCACTTCGGATGCGGCCTCTTGTCGTTGTTGGAATAAGTACCGTCGACTCGATGCAGGATGGCGCAAAAACCCTCCCTGCTGGTCAATATATTGAGTTGCCAGGGTAAACAGACTACCGCCAACCATAAAGCCCACTAAGAGGGGGCCAAATCCACCTTTCTGATAAACCTGGGTAGTAATTTCAAACGAGATCGCTGACAGGAGGGTACCGCTGCCAAAGGCCATGATGGCCGCAGAAAATGTCCGACTGGGCTGCCAAACCACACCCAGACCAGCTCCCAGAAGAAGACTGGAAGCACCCAAAGCCCCTTGTAGGAACGCAATAACTGGCATTCAGCGCTGTCTTGCCGACTACGTTCCCAGCCTAACATCGTTTGAAAAGGTTCAAGGGCATTCCCAACTTCATCAAAAAAGATTGATTTTTCGCAACAAAACTCGCCAGGACTGGTTTCATAACAGATACGTCACTCCCACGTGGGCAAATCATGAACTCTACTACCCTCTCTTACTTTGATTCCTATGAACCTCAAGGACATTGCAACCAGCCCAATCGAATGGCAACTGATTAGTGTTAGAGAAGATGCTGCCTTAGTTCGAGAAATTCAACAAAACCTATTGCGCTTGGGCTTCAATCCTGGCACAGCGAATGGCATCTGGACTGCCAGTAGCCAATCGGCTTACCAGTCGTTTGCCAAAGCGAACCAGCTAAATGTCACAGTGCTGACCCCCAAGGCTGCCAAACTCTTGCTTCAGCCTCGTCCCACGCCACAGCCCACGCCCCGCCCAACCTCATCCTCCCAATCTTCTTCTGCCTCCCGGCCTTCCCCATCTGCTCCAACTACTCAACCTTC
>CAZBTL010000026.1:19607-26714 GCA_964494755.1 uncultured bacterium
TTAGGAGACAGAAATTAGGACACAGAAGACAGTCAATCTCCTGGGTGCCGACTACTGTGTGCTGATTCCAGTTTCAACGGTTGGGCCTGCTTGAGATTGGCCTATCTATTTTCTAGTGGCACAACCTGATGGAAGTTGTGGTAATTAATGATGCATTGGCCGTTAGTCTGGGTAGACAGAATATCGACGAATCGCATGTTCTATAGAATTTCCCGCACGGCATAGGACTGCCGGGAATGAATGGTTTGAGCAACGGTTTCATCAATGCCTGTTAACGTGACTAGCAATTCCGCATTGTCTGCCGCCAAGGACTCGGGAGTTTCTCCATAGAAGGGACTGGTTTCATCAATTGGATGCATGGCTGTCCAGGTTAGGGCGAAGAAAGGGGTGTGGTTTCGCACCAACTGAAGGTCATAGATTCGCCGGATCGTGTGGCCTTCTGAGGTTACTTCATCTCGAGCCAGGGTGATTTTCAAAACAAACTGTGTCAGTCCGTTTTTTTGCGTATATCCTGTTGGCAGGATTGTTGGGTTTTCCAGCGGGTCGAGATACAAGGGCGCATTGCCTTAGATTGTATTTAAACGCCAACGGTTAGTTTTATGAAATTGTCAGACTGTGTCACTCGCAACATGCTTCCCGCCGGTGTAGGGACTGTTTTAGCGACGCTTAGCCTGGTTACTCCAGTCGCAGCAGAAAACTTGCAATTGGTTCAAAAACTACTTTCTACCCGGCAGTGTCCCCGCTGTGATTTGAGTAATGCGGGATTGGTGTTTGCAGATTTGGCTAAGGCCAATCTCAGTGGGGCTGATTTAAGCGGGGCGAATCTCAGTCGGGCTAACCTAAAAGGAGCCAATTTGCAAGGTGCGGATCTGAGTGGAGCTAGTTTGGCGGGTGCTAATTTGGTGGGGGCCAATCTAGATGGTGCAAAGTTGACTGGCACAGACCTGCGGTCAGCCTACCTGATGAACGCTTCATTTGAAGGCACTCAGTTAGACGCAACGTTATTGGAAGGAGCGATTGGGCTTTCGACTTCGGTTGGCCAGGCGGAAGACTTTTATCGCTGGGCTATGGAAGATGGTCTGCGAAAGAATTTGCCAGGCGCGATTGAAAACTTTACTCAAGCCATTAGTCGGAATCCTGACTTTGCCCAGGCCTATCTTGGTCGGGGGGTAGCGCGATTCCAGCTTGGGGATCGGGCTGGTGCGATCGCCGACTCGCGCATGGCGGAACAGTTGTTTGAAAAGCAAGATAACCAGGATGGCATGAAAGTTGCTCAGAAGTTTGCCACAGAACTGGAAACGCCTGCTTCCAAGAAGCAGGGCATGAGCTTTGCGCAAAACCTGCTGAATGTGGTGGGTGGCCTGGTTCAGATGTTCTTGCTCAAGTAGGATGTCTAGCTTTTTGGCATGTTCCTGAAAGTCCTCCTGTCACAGCATCAGATTTGGTTAGTGGATAACTGTGAAGTTTCTGCAATAAATTGTGGCAGGATCAACTTTGGCTCTGCCTGTAAAGTTCTCCGGATTGCCCAATGTCTATCGAGAAAAAGAGCAGAAGATCGATTACTGAAATTCTGAGTATCCCAATTTTCCAGTCCCGTTTATGTCTGTTGTCAGAATCCCAGTCAATTCAGCGAAAGTCAGTTGAGGAGTGAAGCAATGACACCCCCCTCTTTCCCATGCAATGGTCAAATGTTCTCCTTGAAGCGTGTTGCGGTTTGTGGAGGAGTGGGCCTGGCGGCGGCTCTGTCCCTGGCGGCTGGCCAACTGATGGTACGAGCCTCTGAGTCCAATGCCGATCAGGTCGCAACTGGAAGTCGCTGGCAGGGCGCATCCTTTCCGGTGGAAAATTTTCAGGAATATACTTCGCCATTTGGCTATCGGCGATCGCCGGATGGTTCCGCTTCTCAGGAGTTTCACAAAGGACTGGATCTGGCCGCTCCAGAGGGAAGTTATATCCGCAACTGGTGGACTGGCAAAGTTATCGAAGTCTCTGATGACACAGCCTGTGGCACCTCCATCATCCTGCAGTCTGGTCAATGGGTTCACATTTATTGCCACATGAAGGGATCGGTTGAAACCATCAATGGGCAACGATATTTGGTGGATCGCTCCGGTGGCATCCAAATTGCTGAAGGGCAGGTTGTGCCAGCCGGTATGCGGATTGGTCGGGTTGGTATGACCGGCCGAACCACTGGCCCTCATCTGCACTGGGGGTTAAAGTTTGCCAATCAGTATGTGGATCCAGGTTTGGTTTTGCGGGCCATGTATGCTGAGCAGACCCGGTATAGTGCTGTTCCCAGGGTTCTCCAATAGACTCCTGAGTGGTGGGTGTTTGGCCCTAGCGGGTTAGGATCTGGGCCTCCAGAACTTTGGTGATGCGATCGCTCACTTCTTCCAGATGGGCTTTGGTGGAAATATCCAGCTTGTCTGTTTGGGCGAGTACCGGGTCCAGGGTCGCCCGTAACTGTTTCAGTTCGTACCAGGCAATGGTTCGAGCATCCTCTGGTGCGGTGGTACGTCCCAACACCATATCTGTCAGGATGTTCAGGTATTGCCGTTGCAACCCCTGGCGCAGGCTGGAGATTTTCAGCGAACTAGTCGGGCGCAGGACTTCCTGCCAGATGGTTGTCTGCAAGCTGCCAAATTGCCGACTGGCTTCCAGGCCATAACAGCTATCCTCACTGCCAAAGTGGGCCCCAGAGCGGACATGCAGGGAAGCGCCTGTCATTCGCAGTCGCCGCCGTTGGGCCGTCGCCGCCAGCCCGTAGCTACAACCCAGAGAATCCGCCATGCGGGCCGACGAGACCCGGCCTGTTGGATCATCCACAATTGCTGGAAACCTGAAAGGGTGAAGGGTGGAAATGAGACAACCTTAGCGTTTCAGGGGATAGCCACTGAGCAAACTTCAACCAAATTTCAAGTTATTGCCGTGGCCCGGTTGCCGCCAAACAGTTCTGCCGTGGTCTGTTCCAGGATCTTCAATCCGCGCAAAGAGCCCCGGATCAGCCGGGTTGCTGCGATTGGCTGGCGCACCATTCCCCAGGCCAGGGGCAGAGGCTTGAGGTTGCCTTCTGGCCCAATGGCTGCAGACAAATCCGGCAGATCGTGCTGACTGTCGTCACTGACCACTCGCAGCATGGCAATCGAAACGCCAGCAGGGCCAAGGGTTTGCAGGACGGCATAGCCTTCCATATCAACTACCGCGGCACCCACCTGTTGGGCCAATTGCTGTTTGTCTGCGGCGGAAACCACCAGGCGATCGCGGGTGACCGCCCGCACTTGGGGGACTGTTATTCCCAACTGGTGAGACAAAGAATCGGTTAAGGCGCGATCGCACAGGAGCGACGAAGGTGCAGTGTCCTCCCCTGTTCCATGCCAGCAACAGTCTTGGTACAGCACTCGGTCACCCACCGTCTGTGCCGCCGTCAGACTGCCACACAATCCCATTACCAGGATAGCGGTTTGCTCCAGGCTTTCTGCCGCCTGCAACCTTGTTAAATAGCGGCTGACGGCTGCTGGTCCCACTGGGATGGCCCGGACCAAGGGAATCTGTGTCAAGCCCCTGAGCCCTCGACAAACCGCCTGATATTCCGCTCCCTGAGGCGCCAGAATCGTCTGAATGGACGGCATTGTTAGGCCGGGTCGGCCACTGGCCGGGATTTGCGTTTGGGCAGTAAACGAATCACATTGAGGGCAACGCCGGTCATGATGGGGAGGAACTCTGGTTTCAGCAACCGTTCATCGTAAACACTCATCCGTTTGGCGTTTTCCTCCAGACAGGTGGTCAGAAACTTCTCCAGACTCAGATCCAGGGTTAGGGACTTGGCGCCTGTGGCGGTAAATCCCTTTTTGTTCTGGCTTTTGCCCTTTTTCTGGCCCATGCCCTGCAGGTTATCCAAGCGGCGTTGCAGGGCGCCGACGTACTGCGAAAAAGCGTTGATTCCCCTGAGGGCGCCGGTGCCTCTGGCCTCCAGTCGATAGTTGATCCAGTTAATAAAAAACACCATGTGGCGGGCTTCTTCATCCAGGATGGGATCAAAGATGGTGAAGAAGGCTTCTGGCATCAGGCCTGCTTGGCGGGCAATTTCGAATAGCCCGAAGGCGAAAAAGGAGTCAAAACATTCGCCATAGCCAAATTTGATGAAGGCGGGTTCAATGTTGGCTGGAACTGGCCGATCGGGCTTGGGGGGCAGCTCAATGCCATAGTGGTTAATCAAATACTGGATTAGCCGACCGTGGCGTGCCTCTTCTCGTCCTTGGAGGGCGATCGCTTCCCGGATCAGCGGGTCTTCAACGGTTTCGGCATAGGCTTTCAGCATGGCTCCGGCTTTCCGTTCGGTGTAGAGCGCTTCCTCCCAGAAAGGAATGCTCCGCAACCGTTCCAGGGTGGTGCTGTCCAACTGGGGCCAGTTCATCTCCGCTGGCTCATAGAGGCGGTGGCTGTCTAAAAAACTCTGGCAAAACAGTTGTTTGTGTTCTTCCGAGCCGATTCTCATCTCCCCACCCTTCTCTCTAAACAAGTTGCTCCCTATTGTTGAGCAAATCCACTATTTATCGCAACTAAGACCTGGACAGGCTAGACCCTGTCGATTCTAGCTGGATCCAGAAAAACAGCCGCCAAAGAGAACAGGGGCAACCGGCGTCAACCGGTTATCATAGTCCTTTGCTGGTTATTGTCCGGCTATGCGTTACTGCCTGAACCCCGACTGTCCTAAGCCCCAAAACACTGACAAGCGAGAGTCTTGTCGCAGTTGTGGGGCAACTTTACGGTTGAAAGACCGCTACTTGCCGATTCAACTGATTGGTCAGGGGGGATTTGGCCGCACCTTTTTGGCGATCGATGAGGACAAACCATCGAAACCTCGCTGCGTGATTAAACAATTCCTGCCGATTACCCAAAATCCCCGCTCCTTGAAAAAGGCGGCTGAACTGTTTGAGCAGGAAGCGGTGCGCTTGGAAGAGTTGGGAGAGCATCCTCAAATCCCAGAGTTACTGGCCCATTTCACTCTCAATGGTCAGCAATATCTGGTGCAAGAATTTATCGATGGCAAGACCCTGGCTGAAATCCTGGAGGTTCATGGGGCGTTCAGCGAGTCCCAAGTGGTAACGGTGTTGAGCAGTCTGTTGCCGGTCTTATCCTTCATTCACGCTCATCACGTGATCCACCGCGACATCAAACCAGCCAACATCATTAGCGTCAGCGGCCAGGTCACCACTAACCAGGAGAGTTCGGAACCAAATTGGCCCAACTTATTGCAGGTTTTGACCACCGAAACAGCGCAGGGATTTCGAGATCATGGTGAGCGCCCGTATCGCTTTAGTGAATATCTCAGTCGGTCTTTGGCGCAAACCTCTCCAGAGTTGACAGCAGTTTACCAGCGGTGTCAGCAGTTAGCGGCCCAGTTTAGTCGTTATCCCGAATTGAGTTTGGCACAGCGGCAATATTTGGTGGCAGACGCTACCCGGTTGTTGTACGAGTTGCGTCAGCACGTGGAGCCAGTTCCTTCCTATATGCCGTCCGGGCATCTGGTTCTGGTGGATTTTGGTGCTTCAAAGTTGATGACAGCAGCAGCCCTGCAAAGGACTGGCACCACCATCGGTAGCCCGGAATATTTAGCCCCAGAGCAGGCCAGGGGCAGAGCGGTGTTTGCCAGCGACCTCTACAGTTTGGGGGTGACCTGCATCCAGTTGCTGACCAATAGGTCTCCCTTGGATTTGTTTGATCCGCAGCGGGGCGTTTGGATCTGGCGCAAGTATTTGAAAGCACCGTTGGGTAATCCATTGGGTCAGGTGCTGGATCGTCTCCTGGAACCTAGTCTGAATCGCCGTTACACGACTGCTGCTGCCGCACTGGCAGATTTAGGTCCGCTGGCGGAAGCAACCATACCACCGGTGAGCCAGCCTTCCCCGGTGAACCGGTCACCATCGGGTGGCGCCTCGTTTCTGATTACGCCTAAAACTCCACCTAGAGTTTCCCAACCACCGGCACTCTCTTCCTTGCCCACGGTGCAAAAACCACCACCAGCCGCCCTCCCCCAAAAATCAGCTCCCCTCAAGCAATCACCAGTCTCTGGCCCCGGTTTGCCTGCGGCCAAAGTGGCGGTTGCGAAGCAGGCTGCAGTTCGGGAAGCCGCTCCCGATTGGCAGTGTTTGCATACGCTGGTCAGTACGGGCAAGGTAGTGGCGATCGCCACTAGTCCCGTTGCGCCGATTCTGGCCAGTAGCAGTGGCACTACTATCCGACTGTGGGATCTGGAATCTGGACAGCCGATCCGGACCCTGACTGGGCATCTGGATATCATTCAGTCCCTGGCGATTAGCCCGGATGGCAGGGTGTTAGTCAGCGGTAGTGCGGACAAAAGCATCCGGCTCTGGAATCTGGAAACTGGCCAAAAGCTGGGGCAACTGCTGTTTCACACCGATACTGTATTGAGTCTGGCAATCAGCCCCAATGGTTCTCTCCTGGCCAGTGGTAGTCTCTATGACCCAATCAAACTCTGGGATTTGGCGGCCAGACAAGAAAAAGGGGATCTGTTTGGTCATACGGGTTGGGTCGATGCACTCAGTTGTAGTCCAGATGGGCAACTGCTAGCCAGTGCTGGGACTGACTTCCTGCTAAAACTGTGGGACCTGACCAACCGAAAAGAACTGCGGACTCTGAAGGGCCATACCCAAGCTGTGAAAACCGTTGCTTTCAGTCCCGATAGCAAAACATTGGCCAGTGGTAGTTGGGATGGGCTAGTTAAATTATGGAGTACTGCAACCGGTCGGGAAAAGCGGAGCCTACAACCGGAAGCTGGACGGATTAACAGTCTGGCCTTCAGTCCGGATGGCAAATGGCTGGCTACCGGCAGCGATGTCTTGCAACTCTGGAGCCCCCGCACCGGTAAGGAATTGCTCACTTTAGGAGAACGGACTGGCCCGATTTCCGCTGTGGCCTTTAGCCTGTGTCCATCGCTGGAGACCCGCAAACCCCGCCCCCTTTTGGTCAGTGCGAGCCTGGACGGCACCATCAAGCTTTGGCAAGGTCCCAGCTAGGGGGACCTACTGCTTTGCTGTTCAAAGTCTAAGGTGATGGAAATAGCTGGTAGACACAGCCTTGACAGAC